>CAMBRC010000072.1 GCA_945869965.1 Asaia bogorensis | reverse complement strand
TGCCCCCTCTGCCGAAGGCGCTTAACGAATGGGGTCTGGGGCCCGCCGGCCCCAGCGGGTCCAGGGCAGAGCCCTGGCCTTCTTCCCGTCAGAACAGGCTGCCGGCGGTGGTGACGCGGTCCGTGTGGGTGTCGGTATCGCCGAAGAGTTGTTCCAGCATGGTCATGCGTTTGAAGTAGTGGCCGACCTTGTATTCCATGGTCATGGCGATGCCGCCGTGGAGCTGGACGGCTTCCTGGCCGACGTGTTTGCCCGACTTGCCGATCTGGACCTTGGCGGCCGAGATGGCGCGGCCGCGGGATTTGGCGTCGGTTTCGCCGGCGGAGAAGGTGGCGAACATCGACATGCTGCGGGCTTGTTCCAGGGAGACGAACATGTCGACCGAGCGGTGCTGCAGGACCTGGAACTCGCTGATGGCGCGGCCGAACTGCTTGCGGGTTTTCATGTAGTCGACGGTGGCAGTGTGCATTTCGCCCATCAGGCCGACGGCTTCGGCGCAGATGGCGGCGATGGCCTGGTCCATCACTTTCTCGGCCGCGGCCAGGCCGCCGGCGGGGTCGCCGAGGACGCCGCTGGCGCGGACATTGGCGAGGCTGACCTCGGCGGCGTGGGTGCCGTCTTGGGTGGGGTAGCCCTGGATGGTGACGCCTGTCGCCTTGGCGTCGACCAGGAACAGGCCGACGCCGTTGCGGTCAAACCGGCCGCCAGCGGTGCGGGCGGTGACGATCAGGGTGTCAGCGCTGTCGCCGTGGATGACGACGGATTTGTCGCCGTTGAGGACCCAGGAATCGCCGTCCTTTTTGGCGGTGACCTGGACGTCGGCGAGGTTGTAGCGGCTGGCGCGCTCGACATGGGCGAAGGCGAGGAGTTTTTTGCCGGCGGCGATTTGCGGCAGGATGGCTTTCTGTTGCTCGGCCAAGCCGGCGGCCTGGACCAGGCCGCCGCCGAGGATGACGGTGGCGAGGAACGGCTCCAGAACCAGGCCGCGACCGAAGGCTTCCATCACCAGCATGGTTTCGACCGGGCCGCCGCCGAAGCCGCCATGGGCCTCAGAGAACGGCAGGCCCAGCAGGCCGAGCTCGGCGAACTGCGCCCACATCTCGCGCGACCAGCCGGCGGGCTCGGCCATGATCTTCTTGCGGGCGTCGAAGGCGTAACGGTCGGCGATCAGGCGGTCGACGCTGTCCTTGAGGAGGCGCTGGTCGTCGCTGAGGTCGAAATCCATGTGTGTGTGTCCTGGGTGGGAGGCGAAGCAAGAAAGAAGTTCTTTTTTTGTAAAAAAGAACCAAAAAACTTTCATTCATTGAACCCGGCCCAATGAATGAAGTTTTTTTGCTTCTTTTTGTCCACAAAAAGAAGGCTTCCTTAGAATCCGAGGATTGCCTTGGCGATGATATTACGCTGGATCTCGTTCGAGCCGCCGTAGATCGAGACCTTGCGGTTGTTGAAGTAGGCCGGCGCGGATTGGGCGGCGTATTCCGGGCCCCAGCCCATTTCGTTGCGCCCGCTGCCTTCGTCGCTGGCGGCGAACGGCATGACATAGGGCCCGACGACTTCCATCAGCAGCTCGGTGGTTTCCTGCTGGATCACCGAGCCTTCGAGCTTGAGGATCGAGGAGGCGGGGTCCGGCCGGCCGCCGCGGGCGCGGTCGTTAGCGACCACGCGCAGCTGGGTCATTTCCAGCGCCTTGAGCCGGATTTCCGTCGAGGTAAGTTTTTCGAGGAATTTCGGGTTGTCGATGACGCGCTGTTCGCCGACGCGCTCCAGGGCGGCGAGCTCGCGGATGCGCTTGAGGCGGGCCTTTGAGAAGCCGACGCGGGCGATGCCGGTGCGTTCGTTGCCGAGCAGGAACTTGGCGTAGTCCCAGCCCTTGTTGACCTCGCCGACCAGGTTCTCCTCGGGGACCACGACTTCGTCGAAGAAGATCTCGTTGACCTCATGGCCGCCGTCGATGGTCTGGATCGGCCGGCGGGTGATGCCGGGGGTGTTCATGTCGGCCAGGATGAAGGAGATGCCTTCCTGCTTCTTGGCGGTGGCGTCGGTGCGGCAGAGCACGAAGATCCAGTCGGCGTGCTGGGCCAGGGTGGTCCAGGTTTTCTGGCCGTTGATGACCCAGGTGTTGCCTTTCTTCTCCGCCTTGGTGCGCAGCGAGGCGAGGTCGGAGCCGGCGCCGGGTTCGGAGAAGCCCTGGCACCACCAGACGTCGAGGTTGGCGGCGGCGGGCAGGAAGCGTGCCTTCATGGCGTCGCTGCCGAACTGGGCGATGACGGGGCCGACCATGGAGGTGTTGAAGGCGAGCGGCGAGGGGACGCCTGCCTGTTGCATCTCGTCCTGGTAGAAATAGAGCTGAACGGGCGACCAGTCCTTGCCGCCCCAGGCGATGGGCCAGTTGGGCACGGCCCAGCCCTTGGCGTTGAGGATACGCTGGGAGGTGACGATTTCTTCCTTGGTGAGGTGCTGGCCGTCCAGGACCTTGCGGCGGATGGCTTCGGGGAATTCATGGCGGAAGAATGCGCGGCATTCGTCGCGGAATGCGAGTTCGTCCGGGGTGAAGGTCAGGTCCATGGCGGCTGCTCCCTAGCGTTGGCGGCATTTTCGCGCGTGGAGGGGGGGAGACGCAAGCGGCAGGTATGTGGGTTTGGCCCAATCGCCCCGCCGTGGCATGTTTCGGCCAAATCAACGGAAACGAGCCCCACCATGTCCCTGCCGCCGATCCTGCAGAACCTGCGCATTCCCGTCATCGCTTCGCCGATGTTCATTGTCAGCAACCCCGAGCTGGTGATTGCCCAGTGCAAGGCGGGCGTTGTCGGCAGTTTTCCGGCGCTGAATGCGCGGCCGGCGGAGGCGCTGGCGGAATGGCTGGACCGGATCACCACCGAACTTGGCGAGCATAACGCCAAGAACCCCGACCGGCCGGCGGCGCCGTTCGCGGTGAACCATATCGTGCATCGCTCGAACGTGCGGCTGGAGCACGATCTGGAGCAGACGGTGAAGTTCAAGGTGCCGATCATCATCACCTCGCTGGGCGCGCGCGAGGATGTCTATGCCGCGACCAAGGCCTATGGTGGGATCACGCTGCACGACATCATCAACGACGTGTTCGCGCACAAGGCGATCGAGAAGGGCGCCACCGGGCTTATCGCGGTGGCGGCCGGGGCGGGCGGACATGCTGGCGGGACCTCGCCGTTTGCCCTGTTGCAGGAAATCCGCGCGTGGTTCGACGGGCCGATTGCGCTGTCCGGCGCGATTGCCAATGGCGGCGCGGTGCTGGCGGCCCAGGCGGCCGGCGCCGACCTCGCCTATGTCGGCAGCGCCTTCATCGCCACCCATGAGGCGAATGCCGCCGAGGGCTACAAGCAGATGATCGTCGACAGCAGTGCCAAGGACATCCTCTACACCGACGCCATCTCCGGCGTGCACGGCAACTACCTGATCCCCACGCTGATCAAGAACGGCTTGGATCCCGCCAACATGCCGGCGGGGGAGAAGGGTCAAATGAGTTTTGCCGACAACCGGGTGCGGGCGTGGAAGGATATCTGGGGCGCCGGCCAAGGGATCGGCGCGGTCAAGGCGGTGGTTGGCGCGGGTGAACTGGTGGACCGGTTGGCCGGGGAGTATGCGGCGGCGCGGGCGCGGCTGGGGCTGGGGGCGGCGGCCAGTTCGTGGGCGGCGGCATGAGGGGGAAGATCGCGCTGGTCACTGGCGCGTCCTCCGGGCTGGGCGAGCGGTTCGCGCGGGTGCTGGCCGGGGCCGGGGCGCGGGTGGTGATTGCTGCGCGGCGGGTCGATCGGCTGGAGGCGCTGGCCGCGGAGCTGCGCGCGGCGGGGCATGAGGCGCTGCCGGTGGCGATCGATGTGGCGTCGGTGGCCTCGGTGCGGGCGGGGGCGCAGGCGGTGCTGGAGGCGTGGGGGCCGATCGACATCCTGGTGAACAATGCCGGGATCTCGATCCAGGCGAAGCTGGAGAGCATCGAGGAGGCCGAATACGACGCGGTGCTGGACACCAACCTGAAGGGCGCGTTCTTCATGGCGCAGGCGGCGGCCAAGCAGATGATCGCGGCGAAGTGCCCCGGGCGGATCGTCAACATCGCCTCGATCGTGGGCATGCGGGCGGTGGGGCAGTTGTCCAGCTATGGCATGTCCAAGGCCGGGATGATCCAGATGACCCATTCAATGGCGCGCGAATGGGGGCGGTACGGGATCAACACCAACGCCATCGCGCCAGGCTATATCGCGACGGATATCAGCGCCGATTTCCTGGCGACCGAGGCTGGCGGCAAATGGGTGGGCGCCCTGCCCCGCCGCCGCATGGGCGAGGCGCGTGACCTGGATGCGCTGTTGCTGCTGCTGTGTTCGGGCGAAGCGGCGCGGTTCATCAACGGGTCGATCATGGTCGCCGATGACGGGTTTACGTCGCAGTAGGATGGGGCAATGAGCCTTCGCATCGGGGTGGTCGGGCTGGGTCAGATAGCGCGCGGGCGGCATTTGCCGGCCATTGCGGGATCGGCGGAGTTCGTTCTGGCGGGACTGGCCAGCGCCGATGCGCCGGCCCCGGTCGATGGCATGGCGGTGTTCGCCGATCATCGGGCGATGCTGGCCGGGTGTGCGTTGGATGCCGTGGCGATCTGCACCCCGCCGGCGGTGCGGTTTGCCGTGGCGCGCGATGCGCTGTTGGCGGGCAAGCATGTGGTGCTGGAAAAGCCGCCGGCGGCCACGCTGGGGGAGGCCGAGGCGCTGGGGCGATTGGCGGCGCAACAGGGGCTTGTCCTGTTTGCCACCTGGCACTCGCAATACAATGCGGCGGTTGAGCAGGCGCGTGGTTTCCTGGCGGGCAAGAAGCTCGCCTCGATGCGCGTCGACTGGAACGAGGATTTTCGCAAATATCATCCCGATCAAGCGTGGATCTGGCAGGAGGCCGGATTTGGCGTTTTCGACATGGGCATCAACGCGCTGTCGGTGATCAGCCGGCTGTTCGCCACCCCGCCATTTGTGCGCGCCGCCGAACTGCGCATTGCCGCCAATCATGCCGCCCCGCTCAGCGCCGTGCTGCATTTCGGCTCGCTCGACGGGGACGGGCCGATGGAAATGCACATGGATTGGGGCATCACCGGGCAGGAGCAGCGCGAGATCCGCCTGACGACGCAATGCGGTCACGACCTCGCCCTGTTGAACAGCGGCGGCACGTTGGTGATCGATGATGTCGTCGTGCTGGAGACCGTGCGCAGCGAGTATCCGATGCTCTATGCGCGCTTCGCCGAGCTGGTGCGGCGGGGGCAGAGCGATGTCGATCTGGCGCCACTCAAGATGACGCTGGATGCGCTGGCGATTGGACGGCGCCAGCGCATCCCGGCCTTCGAGGTGTAGACGCCTACCAGCTGCCGATATTCGCGGCGCTCGTCCAGGGTTCGGCCGGTGCCAGGGCGTCGCCATGCTGCAACAGCTCGACCGAGATGCCGTCGGGCGTGCGCACGAACGCCATTTTACCCTCGCGCGGCGGCCGGTTGATGGTGACGCCGTGCGCGATCAGCGCGTTGCAGGTGTCGTAGATATTGTCGACGGCATAGGCGAGGTGGCCGAAATTGCGGCCGCCGACGAAGACCTCGGGGTCCCAGTTATAGGTCAGCTCCAGCGGCACCGCCTCGTCACCGGGGGCGGCGAGGAAGACGTTGGTGAAGCGGCCCTTCTCGCTGGAGTAGCGGCGGATTTCCTTCATGCCGAGGACGGCGAAGAAGGCGATGGTGTCCTCGATCGACGACACGCGGATCATCGTGTGCAGGTATTTCATGGGTCTGGTTCCTTGGTGGGCTGGTGGTTGTGACAGATGATTCGGCGCGCGGGGAAGGGCGCGGGATCACTTGGTGAAGACCAGGCCTTCGTCACCCTGGCCGCGGTCGAACATTTCCCGCAATGCTGATGCGAAATCGTGGTTGGCGAAGCGTCGGTTCTGGCTGGGCACGAACATCGACTCGAAATACGGCACGACCGCCTGGGCGAAGGTTTCAGGCGTGATGCCGGCGACGTTGGTCAGGTGATGCGGCAGGAATTCGACGATCAGGCAGCGGGCGGATTGCAGGATCTTCGGCATGCCGCGCAGCGCGAAATGCTCCGAGCCCTCGATGTCCATGAACACCAGGGCATAGTCGTGGCGGTCGAGTTTTTCGTCCAGGGCGAAGCATGGCACGTCGGCGATGTCGGGGTTGTCGTAGAAATAGGCGGGGTCGGGGGTCAGCGGGTAGCGCTTGCTGCCGCCGGAGTTATGCGTGTTCATGACGAAGCGGATCGTGCCGGCCTGGTCGCTGGCGGCGAAATGATGCGCCGTCACATTGCCGGCGTCATTGAGCAGCAGGTTGCATTGCAGCAGCTTATAGGTCCACGGATTGGCCTCGATCGCGGTCAGGTGCAGGCACCGGCGGGCAAGCGGAATGGCGATCGATCCGACATGCGCGCCGACCACCAGGACACGGTCATCGGGCGAAACAAAGCCGGCGGCGAGATCGATCTGGTCTTGGCCATACCGGCCGGACTCGCGCAGCGACTTGGCGACGAAGGCGTCCTCGGACCCGATGGCGAACAGGCCCTGGGTCGACTCGCTGATGACGGCGCGCACGTTGGCACGGTCATGGCCGACCCCGCGGCGCATTCCGGTCCAGCCGGCGTGGAAGCCCCGCAGGCTGAGCGTGGCGCCGACGTGCTTGGCGTATTCGGCCACCAGCTTGCCTTTACCGCCAGTGTCCGGCGCCCCGATCACGACAAATCCGCCATCCGGCTGACCGACACCGAGGATCGCCATCGGTGATTCGTCGACCACCACCATGGTATCTTCATGCAGCAGCGGCTGCGCCGCGGTCAGCTCGTTCAGATGATGCACGGTGCTGACGCCGAGCGTGCCGGCATCGAAATCGGATGAATCGAGGTAGAGCAGGTCCAGGGAGGTGAAACCCCGTGGCGGCGATGCGGCAAAGCCATTCAGGACGGACACGCTGTCGCTGCAGGTGATTGTCACGCGATCGCTCACCAATCGCCGGCACAGCTGGGCGGCGGCCTCGTCGATGTCCAGCGAATGCACGGTCGAACCCGGGTGGAATTCGGCATACTTGTCGAACAGGATCGTGCTGCCGCCGTCGCCACCCAGCTCGGCTTCCAGGCGTCGCATACAGCCGGTCTCAATGATGCCGACCGGCCGGTCGAAGCGGTCGAGATACTCGAACATCGCGGCGAATGTCGCGCCACGCAGCTTCAGGCGCGGACGCGTCGCCTCGAAATAGTGCCAGAACGCTTCCGACCGCATGACCTGCTCCGCTGCATCGGGCACCCCTGGTGGCCGTGGTGCAAATCTGCCCTAGGTTTCGGCCAGGACGAAATCCGCGCCGGCGAGGCATCCGCATTCGCTGCGCATTTTGCGAGGCACACCGCACATGACTGGACGCTTCCTCCAAGGCCGGGTCCTCCAAGGCCGGGTCCTCGAAGGCCGGGTTGCCATCGTCACCGGGGCCGCCCACGGCATTGGCGCTGCCTGTGCCCGGGTCTACGCGCAGGCCGGCGCGCAGGTCGTGGTCGCTGATATCGACGTGGCCCAGGGCGAGGCGACGGTGGCGGCCATCAGCGGGGCCGGCGGCAATGCCCGGTTCATTGCCTGCGACGTTGGGCGCAGCGCCGATTGCAGTGCGCTGGTGGCGCAGGCGGTCGCGGCCTTCGGGCGGCTGGACATCCTGCACGCCAATGCCGGGATCGAGCTGTGCCGGTCGGTGTGGGACACCACCGATGAGGAATGGGACCGTATCCTGGCGATCAACCTGTCCGGCAGTTTCTGGTGCGCGCGCGCGGCGATGCGGGTGATGCGCGATGCCGGGCGTGGCGGCGTGGTGACCTTCACCGCTTCGCCGCATGCCTTCCTGACATCGCGTGAAATCGCCGCCTATGCCGCGACCAAGGGCGGCCAGGTGGCGCTGATGCGGGCGCTGGCGCTGGAAGGGGCGCCGTTCGGCATCCGGGTCAACGCGGTGCTGCCGGGGGCGACCGAGACGCCGATGCTGATGCGCGAGGCGGATGCGTCCGGCGATCCCGCGGCCCTGTTGCGCCTGTTCGCCGCCGCGCAGCCGATGGGCCGGCTGGTGCAGCCGGACGAGGTGGCGCAGGTTGCCGCCTTCCTGGCCTCCGATGCCGCCAGCGCGGTGACCGGAAGCAGCGTGGCGGCCGATGGCGGGCTGATGGCGGCGATCAATGCCGGGCCGGCGATTTCGTATACTGGGGAGTCGCGGGGGTAGGTTGTTGCGTTCCCTGAGACGATTCTTTAGGAATGATGCAATTGAACGGAACGATTTGAGCCATGCGCATTGCAGTTGCCGCCGCCTTGGTTTGCGCCATCGCCGCCACCCCGGCCCAAGCCGCGCTGGTCGGCTTCCTGTCGAATCCCGGCGGCAATTCCTCCGACTGGACCACGCATGTCACCACCACGCTGGGGCTGAGCATCAATACGGCGGCCGACTTCACCGCCGCTCCACTGGGCGCTTTGGCGGCGGGGCTCTACCAGCCGTCGCTGGGGCTGAGCATCGCCACCAACGGCACCGTGGTGGACTATTCCACCCCGCCGTCGGGCAGTCTCACCTGCCCGTGCTCCACCGGCGAGGGCGCGTTGCCGTTCTCGCGCATGCTGCTGTTGGGCGACGTGTCGGTCACCACCCTGTCCTTCGACCTCGCCGTGAATGCCGTCGGCTTCTTCTACGGCGACAAGTTCAACCCCTTCGGCACCGACCCGACCACGCTGCTGGCCTATGATGGCGCGGATGGCACCGGGACGCTGCTGGGCAGCTTTGTGCTGCCGACCAACTCGTTCCAGCTCGGCTACCAGGTGTTCATGGGGGTGGCCTCGGACAGCGCCAATATCCGCTCGCTGGTGGTCGATGACGGGTTCTCCGGCACCGGCGACGGCACCTATATCGACAACATCCGCTTCAGCGAAGTCACCACGCCGGAGCCGGCGAGCCTCGCGCTGTTGGTCACTGGACTGCTGGGCCTGGCGGCGCGTCGGCGGGGCTGAGCCTTACCACCAGCCCCCGTCGACGACCCAGTTCTGGGCGGTGCACATCCGGCTATCGTCGCTGGCCAGCCAAAGCACCATGCGGGCGATATCCGGCGGCAGCAGCATGTCCTTCAGGCATTGGGCGTCCAGCGTGCGCTGTCTCGCCTCGTTGGTCAGCCAGAGGGTTTTCTGCCGCTCGGTCATGATCCAGCCGGGGATGATGCAGTTGACCCGGATGCCGTCGGGGCCGAGGTCGCGAGCGAAGGAGCGGGTCAGGCCTTCGACCGCCGCCTTGGCGCTGGTATAAGCCGGCATCCCGCCCGATTTCAGGTGCCAGGAGATCGAGCCGAAATTGATGATCGAGCCGGCTTTCTTCGCCTGCATGAACGGGGCTGCGGCCTGGATGGCGAAAAACTGGTGGCGCAGGTTCACCTGCATGCGGTCCTCCCAGTAGTCCGGCGTCACCGTCTTCCAGTCGTGGCGCTCGTCGTGGGCGGCGTTGTTCACCAGCACGTCGATGCCGCCCATGGCATTGCCGACCGTATTGATCACCGTCTGGTAGGCGGCGATGTCGCGCAGGTCGCAGGCGACGAAATGCGGCTTGGGGTGCCCGGCGTCGGCCAGCCGCGCGACCAAGTTGAGCGCGGGTTCTGACTGGATGTCGACGAAGGCGACGCGGGCGCCCTGGGCGGCGAAATGCTCGACGATCGCCGCCCCGATCCCGGTGGCGCCGCCGCTGACGAACACCGCGCGGTCGCGCAGGCTGGGGTAGTTGGCGTCAAGGGCGGTCATGGCATCTCTCCTGGATCGGGGGGACCGCGTGCCGCTTCGGCGGCGAGCCAATCACGCACGCCCTGCGGCGCGCCGAAAGCCTCGTCGACGCGCAGGCCGATGCCGCCGAGGTCTCGGGCGGCGCGGATGGCGTCCTCGTCGGTGACATCGTCGCCGACGAAGAGCGGTGTGCGGCCGGCGAAGGGCGGGCGCTGCATCAGGGCGATGAGCGCGCGGCCCTTGTCGATGCCGCGCGGCCGAACTTCCCAGACCATGTTGCCCTCCAGCACGGCGTGGCTCGGCAGGGCGGCGACCAGACGCTCGGCCAGGTCGCGCAGGGCGGGGCCGGCGATGGGGCGCTTGCGGAAGTGCAGCGCCACGCCATTCGTCTTGCGTTCGAGGATCGTGCCAGGATGGGCGCCGATCACCATGCGCGCGCGCGTCAGCCATGCTTCGGGGATCGGCGGGAAGGCGGGGCGCTCCACTGCCGCCGCTGGGGCCGCGCGCACGGCGCCGCCATGCTCGCCGGCAACCGCATGGGCGATGCCGGGCAACAATGCGTCGACCTCTGCGACCGGGCGGCCGGTGATGATCGCCAGGGCACCGCCGAGGCGATCGCGCAAGCGCGCCAGCGTCTGGGGCAATCCCGGCGGCACCACGACGGCATCCGGCGTCGGCGCGAAATCGATCAGGGTGCCGTCGAGGTCGAGCAGCAATGCCATGCCCGGCGAAATATGCGGCGGCGTCACGGCTTGCAGGCGGCCAGCCGGATGTCGTGGGTCGGGTGTTCGACCAAGGCGAGTTGCGGCAGCGAGAGCAGCATCCAGCCGCGGAAGACCTGGGGCCGACCGGGCTCGCTGATTTCCAGGAAGGCCGCGGCGTCCTGCGGACGGTCGGGCGGGCGGATCACGCAGTCGCGCGCCACCACGCTGAGCGGGCCGAAGCGGACGGTTTCGCCGAGTTGGGCGGTCAGCGTGGTGGTGCGGGCCATCACCTTGTCGGTGGCGCGCAGTTCGACCGTGCGCTGGGCGATCCAATCGGACTGCACCGGGGCGAGCGGGGCCGCGCTTGGCGTGGCCGGACCCGTGGGTTGGGGGATGCTTCCGGGTGCAGGCGGGGTGGTCGGCAAGAACTGACCGGGTTGCAGTTGTGGGCCGGCGGGCGCCGGCATCGGCTGGGCCTGTTGGCCGAGCCCGGGCACGTTCACAGTGGGAGGTGCCTGGGCATGGACGGGAAGAGACAGCAACGCCAGCACGACCGCTGCGAGCGGATGCATGCTCAGCCGCGCTTCGGGCTGCGCAGGCCCTGGACCATCTCTTCCAAGATGGCGCGCATGGCCGTCTCGTCGACGCCGATCAGAACCGCATCCTCGAACGCGTCCTGCATCACCTGGGCGAGTTCGGTATGGTTTTCGGCCAAGGTTTTCAGCTTTTCCCGGCAGGATACCGGCGCGCCATCGGCTTGCGGCCAGATCTTGGGCGGGCCAAGCTTGGGTAAAGTGGTCACGGCTTGGCGGCCGGCTTGTTCTGGTCGAGCTGGCGCTGGACGTTGCTGGACAGCTCGCCAACGCCGAAGATGAACTTGCCCAGCAATTGCTCCAGGCTGGCGGCGGACTGGGTGATGGTGAACTCGCCGCCATTGGCCAGGAACTTGTCCTCGCCGCCGGGCACGATGGCCAGCGACTTGCCGCCGACCAGCCCGTCGCTGCTGATCTCGGCGCTGGAATCGCGCGGCAGCTTCAGGCCGGGCTGCACGCTCATCACCACCACCGCCTGGTAGCTAGCGGGATCGACGCTCGTGCTGGTGACGCTGCCAACGCGCACCCCGGCCAGGCGGACATCGGCGCCGACCGCCAGGCCGTCGATGCGGTCGAACTTGGCGCGCAGGGTCATGCCGGAGACGGTGGCGCGGCCGGTATTGGCGACCGCGTAGCCGAGGAACACGGTCGCCGCGAGCAGCACGGCGGCGCCGGCGATCAGTTCGGTGGGGTTGCGCTGGGCCATGCTGCCGCCTGCGCGATCAGGACCCGGGGGTCCAGGCCTCGTAGTCGCCGGTGGCCTTGGCGCGCTTGCCGCCCTGGTAGTCGTGGCCGGCCGGGCGGTAGCTGTCGGCGGTGCCGGTCAGGTTCGGCACGTGCGGCTTCTGCCAGGCGCGGCGGCCCTGTTCCGGTAAGGCGACGTCAGTGGTGTAGTGCAGCCAGCAATGCCACTCGGCCGGCACCTTGCTGGCCTCGGCGGCGCCGGTAAACATCACCCAGCGGCGCGCCCGTTCGCCCTCGCCGGCGCGCTTGTCCTCGTAATAGGTGTTGCCCGCGCTGTCGTGCCCGACGACGCGGCCATTGAACCAAGTGAACAGACGGGTGCCGATGGTCATGCGCTCCGATATAGGGCGTCGGGGCGGCTTGGTCCATGGCGGCGACGCGGAGTCGCCGGTCGGCGGGGTCGGAATCGGCTTATCCACAGGATTTTGTGGTTGACACCCCCACGGACCACAAAATGCGGCTTTCCGAGTCGCGCTGGGCAAGCTAGCATCTGGCTATGGAAAACGACCTGACGATCTCCTCCCTGCGTGGCGCCCCGATGCGCGGCATTGCCGCTTGGCGCGGCGTGCGCATGCGCCGCACCCTGGCTGCCGCCGATCCCGATAGCGCGCCGCGCCAGGTGGCGTTGCCCGCCGCGTGGGAACAGCGCGCCGCCGAGGCGCTGGCCGGCCTGGCGACCGGCGAGGGCTCGGTCAGCGTGTCAGCCGCCGCCGAGGCCTGGGTCCGCCCGGTGGCCGAGCGGGCGCGGCGGGCCGGATTGCAGGAGGATCGCAGCCAGGACACCCTGGGTGAGGCGCTGCATGCCCTGCTGGCGAGCCGGCGCGGCACCGCGGGCGAGACGGTATGGCAGGGGTTGACGACGCCGCGGCCGGGCTTCGCGCTGAACCTGCCGTCGTTCCATGACGTCGAGCATGGCTTCGACCATGCTGGGTTTGCCGCCGCCGCCGGGTTGGCGGTCACCGCCCTGACGTTGGCGGTGCCAGCGGCGACGCGGCTGGCGGTTGGGATGCATGACCTCGCCGGGCTGCTGTCGCGACTGGGGCTGGCGTATGACAGCGCGGCGGCGCGCGATATTGCGGCGAGTTTGGCGGCGCTGTTGCAGGCGTCGGCCGCGCTGGCCTCGGCGGAGATGGCCGAGCGCTTTGGCACCCAGGCCGAGACGCGCCCTGCCCCGGCCGCGCCGGCGACCACCGTGCTGCCCGGCCTGGCCGAAGCGGCACGAGCGGCGCAGGCCCGTGCGACCGCGCGGCCCAGCCGGCGTCATGAGGTTGTGTGCGCCTTGGCCGCGCCCGATTTGGCGGCCGCACTGCTCGGCGTGGAGACCGGGGGGATCGCGCCGGCCTTTTCGCCGCTGGACGATACCGGTGCGCTGACCACCACGGCGCGCAGCTGGCTGGCGGCGCGCGGCATGACGGCGGAGGCGGCACTGGCGGCACTGCTCGGGGGGCAGTCGCCCTTCGCCGCCGCCAGCCCGCAGGCCCATGCCGCCATGCACGACGCCGTCGTCCCGTTCATGGACGAGGCAGTCGCCCGCCCGGTCCAGGCCGGGCTGCCGGCCCCGGGAACCCGCCGCGAGTTGCCGGCACGGCGCACCGGCTACACCCAGAAAGCCGCCGTCGGCGGGCACAAGGTGTTCCTGCGCACCGGCGAATATGCCGATGGCAAGCTCGGCGAAATCTTCATCGGCCTGCACAAGGAGGGCCCAGCCTTCCGCGGCCTCATGGACAACTTCGCCGTGGCGGTCAGCCTGGGGCTTCAGCATGGCGTCCCCCTGGAAGCCTTCGTCGAGGCCTTCACCTTCACCCGGTTCGGACCCGCAGGCGCCGTCGAGGGCGATGCGGCGGTCGGCCGGGCAACGTCACTGCTCGACTACGCCTTCCGCAACCTCGCCGTAAACTACCTCAACCGCACCGACATCGCCGAGCCCGAGGAAGAAGACTCCGACACCATCGGCGACGGCCCCCGCGACCGCGCACCTCTTCTCCCCGGCCTGCTTCGCGAAGACGGCCCCCGCCCACGCCGCCGTGCCTTGCGCTTGGTCGCTAAGTAATGGATGAAAGTTTTTGCTTCTTTTTTCAAAAAGAAGCGCTTTTTTTTTGAAAAAAAGAAACAAAAAACATTTGTCCACTTGGCACCGTGCCTAGTTGGGCGCGGCCAGGGGCGATCGATCAAGAGCGGATTCGACGATGCTCCAGGGCACATGGGAGCAGGTGTCGATGGAGGAAGACGGCGTCCTCAACCCGCCGGACACGCACGGGGCACACGGCGCGAAGATGAGCATCGTTGGCAACCGTTTCTCAGTGATTGCGGCAGAGGGTCATGTCCTGCTCGAAGGAACATTCGAACTGGACGCCACGCCCGAACCAAGGTCGATCACCTGGATTGATGCCATCGGGCCGGATGCCGGAAAGCGCCTACCCGCAAGTTACATCCTCGATCACGACCGCTTTGTCTTCATAGCCGCCGATGAGGGTGCTCCCAGGCCAACCGAATTCCACACGAAGCCAGGCTTGACCATGCGATCCTTCGTCCGCAGTTCCTAACGGCGCCAATGGATAAAAGTTTTTGCTTCTTTTTTCAAAAAGAAGCGCTTGGTTTCCTGCTGAACCTGCCGCAGCCGTCCCGGGGCAAGGCCGAGACAAGGCCGGCAGTCGGCTCTATGATCGGGGCATCAACACGGAGCACGCCCCATGGCCGGACGGATCGACGCGAAGCTTGCCGAACTCGGTATCACCCTGCCCACCCCCGCCGCCCCGGTGGCCAACTACGTGCCATTCGTGCGCACCGGTGATCTCGTGGTGATCTCCGGCCAGTTGCCGATGCAGGACGGCAAGCTGGCAGTGACCGGCAAGGTCGGCGAGGGCCTGAGCCTGGAACAGGGTACGGCGGCCGCTCGGCTGGCGGCGATCAACCTGATCGCCCAGCTCAAGGTCGCGTGCGGCGGCGACCTCGACCGCGTGCAACAGGTCGTCCGCCTTGGCGGCTTCATCGCCGCACCGGCCAGCTTCACCCAGCACGCTCCGGTGATGAACGGCGCCAGCGATCTCGCGGTCGCGGTGTTCGGCGATGCCGGGCGGCATGCCCGCACCACCATCGGCGTCCCGTCGCTGCCGATGGACGCGGCGGTGGAGGTGGAGGGGATGTTCCGCATCGCCTGATGACGAAAAAGGTGGAACTCACGCTCAGCCTGCACAAGGCGATCGGCGAGATCGACGCCGCCGACTGGGACGCCTGCGCCGGCGAGGGCAACCCCTTCGTCAGCCATGCCTTCCTGGCCTGCGTCGAGGAAAGCGGCTCGGCCAATGCGCGCACCGGCTGGCTGCCGCAGCATGCGGTGCTGCGCGATGCCGGCGGCCGGGTGATGGCGTGCGCGCCGATGTACGCCAAGAGCCACAGCTACGGCGAATACGTCTTCGACCATGGCTGGGCCAATGCGCTGGAGCGCGCCGGCGGGCGGTACTACCCCAAGCTGCAAGTCGCGGTGCCATTCAGCCCGGTGCCTGGGCCGCGCTTGCTGCTGCGCCCCGGCAGCGGCGTGGATGCAGGCGTGCTGGCCGGCGCGCTGGAACAGGCATGTTCCGAACTCGGCACATCCGGCGTGCATGCCACCTTCTGCACCAAGGCCGAGTGGGACGCGCTCGGCGAAATCGGCTGGCTCCAGCGGCTCGGCTTGCAGTTCCACTGGCACAATGCCGGCTATGCCAGCTTCGACGATTTCCTCGCCGCCCTGTCCTCGCGCAAGCGCAAGGTGATCCGGCGCGAGCGGCGCGATGCCAATGCGGCGGGGCTGGAGTTCGTTGCCCTGCGCGGACCGGAGATCACCCGGCGTGATTGGGCGGCGTTTCACGGTTTCTACACCTCGACCGTCGATCGCAAATGGGGCAGCGCCTATCTGACCGAAGACTTCTTCCCGCTGCTTGGCGACAAGCTCGGTGACGCCGTGGTGTTGCTGATGGCGCGGCATCAAGGCAAGTGGGTCGCCGGCGCCCTGAACCTAGCCGGCGCCGACACGCTGTATGGCCGCAACTGGGGCTGTCACGGCGAATGGCCGTTCCTGCATTTCGAACTCTGCTACTATCGCGCGATCGACTTCGCCATCGAGCATGGCCTGGCGCGGGTCGAAGCTGGCGCCCAGGGCGAGCACAAGATCCAGCGCGGCTATGTCCCCAGCGAGACCTATTCCGCCCATTGGATCGCTCATCCCGGGCTGCGCCGGGCGGTGGCGGATTTCCTCGTCGAGGAGCGGGCGGAGAAGGCGGCGCAGATCGAGGCGCTGGCCGAATACGCCCCTTTCCGCGAGAGCGAGTGATGCCCGTCGCCTTGTGCGCCGCAACATATCGGCACATGATTACGGCCAGTTCACATTGATGCCGTGCCGCGTGGCATGGATAAGGGGTTGATGACCGATATCCGGCTAGAGGCGATCAGCAAGCACTACGGCGCCTTCAAGGCCGCCGACAGCGTCGACCTCGCGGTCGCCCAGGGCGAGTTTGTGACCATTCTCGGCCCCAGCGGCTCGGGCAAGACTACGCTTCTGAGCCTGATCGCCGGGCTGAACCAGCCGACACTGGGCCGCATCCTGATCGGCGGGCGCGATGTCACCAGCAGCACGCCGCAACAGCGCAATGTCGGGCTGGTGTTCCAGAGCTACGCGCTGTTCCCGCACATGAGCGTGTTCGACAACGTCGCGTTTCCGTTGCGAGTTCGTAAAATTCCAGCTGACGCATTGCGGGCAAAGGTGATGGCCGCCCTGGCCCTGGTCCAGCTCGAAGGCCTGGCACAGCGCCGCCCGGCGCAGCTTTCCGGCGGTCAGCAACAGCGCGTCGCCCTGGCCCGGGCCTTTGTGTTCGAGCCCGACATCCTGCTGCTGGACGAACCGCTCGGCGCGCTGGACCGCAAGCTGCGCGAGGAGTTGCAGGTCGAGCTCAAGCAACTCCAGCGCCGGCTGGGCGTCACCACCATCCTGGTGACCCACGACCAGGAGGAGGCGCTGTCGCTGTCCGACCGCGTGATGGTGCTCGACCGCGGCCAGGTGCAACAGATCGCAGCGCCCCAGGAGGCGTACCTGCGCCCCGCCAACAAGTTCGTCGCCGACTTCCTCGGCATCGCCAATTTCATCACCCTGCCCGATGGGCGCGAGGGGGTGATCCGGCCGGAGCGCATCCGCCTGGAAGCGGCCGGGGGCCTGGACGCGACGGTTTCCGAAGCGGTGTACCTGGGCCAGATCGTGCGCTACCACCTGACGGCTAGCGGAAAAAACTTCGTCGCCGCCGCGCCGTTCGTGGGGCAACCGCACGCCATCGGCGATAAAGTCAGCCTGACCTGGGACGCCGCGGACGTCTGGCCTGTTGCCTGACGCCGCAAGCAGCCCCACAAAAAAGGAGAACAGCATGAAACGCCGCACATTGCTCGCCACGGGCGCCAGCCTGCCGCTGGTGTCGCTGATCCGCCCGGCCTCCGCCCAGATGCGCGAGATGCGCATGGTCGAGTCCGGCGGCAAGTCGGGCGAGTCGATCGACGTCGGCTATGCCGCGCCGTTCACCGCCAAGACCGGCATCAAGCTGGTGCGCGAAAGCCCGGGCAACCTGGGCAAGCTCCAGGCGATGATCGCCAGCGGCAAGATCACCGCCGCCAGTTTCGAGCTGGGCAGCGGCAGCATGGTGCAGGCGCGCAAGCTCGGGCTGATCGAGAAGCTCGACTGGGCGGCGATCAACCCGATGCCGATGTTCCCCGAGGCGAAGAATGAGTACGGCTTCGGCTATCAGTATTTCTCCACCGGCATGGCCTGGCGCAAGGGGGGCAAGGCTCCCGCCAACTGGACCGATTTCTTCGACACCAAGGACTTCCCCGGCAAGCGCGCCATCCCCGACTTTCCCCAGTACACCATCGCCTTCGCCCTGCTCGCCGATGGCGTGCCGATGGACAAGCTGTTCCCGCTCGATGTCGACCGCGCGCTGAAGAAGCTGCTGTCGATCCGCCGCGACATCTCGGTGCTGTGGAAGGCCGGCGCCCAGGCCCCGCAGCTGCTGAAGGACAACGAGGTGCAGTACGCCATCGCCTGGTCCGGCCGCATCGTCGAGGAGCCGACGCTGGAATTCAGTTTCAAGGGCGGCATGGCCGACCTGTCGTACATCTGCACCGTCAAGGGCGCGCCCAAGGCGGAACAGGAGGCGATGGCCAAGCTGTATTACGAAATGTCGGTGCCGGAAAACCAGGCAAAGGCAGCCGGCGTGATCGCCTATACCGGCCCCAGCCCGGCGCTGGATCCCCTGCTGCCGAAAGACAAGATCCACATGTTCCCCACCGCCAAGGCCAACAAGGACGTCCAGTGGGTCCAGAACGCCGAGTGGTGGGCCGCCAACGGCGAGTCCGTGAACAAGAAATGGGAAGAGTTCAAGCTCTCGCTTTGATCTGACCCGGGCGGCACCCGTTCGCGGGTGCCGCCGTTGCGGCGTTTCTGCCCCCAGCGGAGTTTGCCCCTTGGCCACACCGATTGCCGAGCGCCGCCACGGCTTCGGTTTCATCTCGCCGCTGCTGCTGATGATGTTCGCCGCCTTCAACCTGCCGATCATGTACATGCTGCTGCTCGGCTTCTGGTCAAAATCCGGCGGCTTCACCACCGAGCATTACGCCGCCCTGATAGACACGCCGATCTACCTGCGCGTGCTCGCCAACACCTTGCGCGTGTCAGTGGTGGCAATGCTGGTCAACGTCGCCATCGGCTACCCCTTGGCGTACTGGATGCGCGGACTTTCCCCGCGCGCCCAGTTCATCGCGGTCGCCATGGTAATTACGCCGTTCTGGATCAGCGTGCTGGTGCGCACCTATGCCTGGATCGTCGTGCTCGGCAATAACGGCATGGTCAACCGGCTCCTGATGTGGTCCGGGCTGACCGACAGCCCGGTGTCGTTCCTGTACAACGAACTCGGCGTGATGATCGGCATGGCCAATGTGCTGTTGCCGTTCCTGGTGTTGCCGCTGTTCGCCGCCATGCTGCGCATCGACGACCGGCTGATGCAGGCCGCCGCCTCGCTGGGCGCACCGGCCCACACGATCTTCCTCAAGGTGTTCCTGCCGCTGACCCTGCCGGCGCTGGCCTCGGGGGCACTCCTGGTGTTCATCCTGTGCCTGGGGTTTTACGTCACGCCGGCGATCCTGGGCGGCGGCAAGGTGCCGATGATCTCCAACCTGCTCGACTTCCTGATCAACCAGATCCCGCGCTGGGAACAGGCTTCGGCGCTGTCCACGCTGCTGCTGATCGTCACCCTGGCGGTCTTCGCCGCCTATCGCGCGCTGGACCGCAAGGTGGGCGCATGACCAGGGAACGCAGCAATGGGCAATCCAAATGGGGCAGCCGCCTCGTGGCCTTCACCGGGATCGCCGCACTGGCCTTCCTGGTCCTGCCGCTGCTGATCGTCGTGCCGATGAGCTTTTCCTCCGCGCGCTCGCTGGCATTTCCGCCACCAGGGTTTTCCTGGCGCTGGTACGAAGGCTTCTTTGGTGATCCCCGCTGGATGGAGGCGCTGTGGACCTCACTAGCGGTCGCCTTCATCTCATCGATCCTGGCGACCATCCTGGGCGCCCTGGCGGCATACGGGCTGCGCCGCGGCACCTTCCCAGGGCGCGACGCGCACGAGGGCAACTTCATGGCCCCGCTGATTGTGCCGACCATCATCGCGGCGGTGGCGATGTATCTCGGCTTCGCCAAGGTCGATCTGCTGGGCACTTTCACCGGGCTGGTGCTGGCCCATACGGTGCTCAGCGTCCCGTTGGTCATCATGGTCCTTGGCGTGGCGATCCGCGGCTTCGATGTGCGCATCGAACAAGTTGGCTGGAGCCTGGGCGCCTCGTGGTTCTACACCGCGCGCACGGTGCTGTTGCCGAACATCGCCCCCAGCGTGTTCGCCGCCTGGATCTTCGCCTTCATCGGCAGCTTCGACGAAGTGATCGTCACCTCCTTCATCGCCGGCACATACGAGACGATCCCGAAGAAGATGTTCAACGAGCTGATCCTGGAAGTGAACCCCACCATCACCGCGGTGGCGACGCTGCTGATGCTGTTCACCATCCTGGCGCTCGGGCTGACCGCCTGGCTGCTGCGCCGGGCGGGGCGCCTCAAAGAGACGCTGCTGTAGCCCGCAGAAACTCAGTTCGCCACAACATACATGTAGTTGCTGCTGCTGCCGGGATCGAAGCCAAACAGCACGCTCAACGCCTTATCCTTGCCAGCCAAGGTGAACCCCGGGAGCGTCAACGACGCCGTCGGCAGCCCCAGGCCGGAGGCATGCAGCGTCAGCCCCTTGAACCCTACCGCCCCTTCGTCGTCGACCCAACTCAGCGTATGCGTCGCCTCCGACACGCCCCAGAACGTCGTCGCATCGCCCTTGCCGAAGCCGCTCACCGTGCCCCAGATCGGCAACGTGGCACCGCGCGCATCAACGAAGAACGTATCGAACCCCGCAGCCCCGGTCAGGAAGTTCGAACCGGTGCCGCCATCCAGCACATTGGTCCCGCTCGCCACCGCCAGCGCATCGTCGCCGCTGCCGGAATGCAGGAACCAGTTCGGCCCAGCAACCGCGATGCTGAGATTTTCGTTGGACAGCAGGATCAATTCCTTGTCCACGCCAGCAACCGGACCGCTGTAATGGACCGGCGTGGCCGCCACCGCCTTGCCACCCGCCCCCAGCACCGGGGCGAGATCGCCGATCGGCTCGTCGGCTCGGATCTCCCCGCGGGCATAGCCCCGGCTGGTGCCCGGAAGGTCCACGTCCAGGCCGATGCGGAAGAACTCCCTGGTCTCCGGAACCGCGTCGCCAAGGACATCGACGGTGATGGTGGCTGTCAAGGCATTGGCGGCGAAGGAGACCGTGCCACTCGGCAGCGCATTACCGACGAAATCGGCCTCGTCGGCCTGGCGCGGAAGGTCGTCGGGGTGAAGTTGCACCGAATAGCCGAAACTCACCGCGCCCAACGCGGCATTGCTGCGGGTGACGGTGAAGACGAACGGCGTGACGGCACCGCCCTCGCCTTCCGCCTGGGTGACGTCGCCGGCGAACCCGAACGCCGTGAAGTCGTCATTGCCAACACCCATGACTGCCGTTGCGGTGCCGAGAACGACACCGGACGGATTCGACAGGGTGACGGCGAAATGCTCGGAACTCTCCGGCACCAGGTCGGCAGCGATCTGCACGGTCAAAGTCCGACTGGCCTGCCCGGCAGCGAAGTCGATGGTGCCAGCGGGAAAGATGTCACCAGCGAAATCGGCGGCATCGGTCGGCGTGAAGCCCACACCCGCCACGGTGTAACCGACGCTCGCTGCACCGGACGTATTCCCGTCGCGGCTCAGCGTGAAGGTAAAGGCGGTGCTGCCCGCCGATCCCTCGAACAGGGTGGGAAAGACCACGCCGATCGACACGCTCGCCGGCGCGAGCGGCACCAGTCCGCCGTACACCGCCTTGATCCCGGCGATGTCGCTGATGCCCAGGTCGCGGTTCGCCGAACCGGCGGAGGATCCCATCACCGCGGCAGGGTCGGTCCCAGCCGCCGCATGATCCAGCCCCAGCGCGTGGCCGATTTCGTGCAGCATCACCTGGTAGGCCGACGACGCCGTGTTCTGGTACAGCAGCGTGCCCCCGCTATCGCCCAGCGGGGTGATCGCCGGGTCCTGCAGCCGCACGATCGTTCCGGGAACGAACTTCTTCGTCGCCGTCACCACCGACGAAAACGCATTGCCGATCTCGCCCGCCGGCGGGTTGCCAAAATTGCCCCAGCCGACGCGGATATCCGCCTGTCCGGTCTGGCCCGGCGTATCCGCGGTCTCGACAAAGGTGAGGCCGGACACCGCCGACCAGCGCGCGAACGCTGCCCGCCAAAGTGCCGCCAACCCCGCCTGCGCCACCGGATCGACGAAGCTGCTCAACTGCGCGAACACCCCGATATCGTTACGAGTGGCGAAACTCCAAGTTATCGTCGGCGAACTCCAGCTGCCGGACGCCGGCACAAAGCTCACCCCGGCCACCGTGATGTCCGTCCCGCCGCCGCCATCGGGCGCCACCGAAAAGCTCTTGCCGCTGTAGTCACCGGCCAGCTTCAGCGTCACGCTGCCATTCGCCGTGGTCAGCGTCAGCACGCTGTCGGCCCCGCTCGGCGTGGCCACGGCCGCACTCGCCAGCACGTCCTTGACCTGCAGGACATCGCTGGTCTGGAACCCCGCGATGATGCCGGTGAAGCCGGCGCCGTTGGCAAACGCGATGCTCGCCCCGGTGCCGCCGAAGATCAGCGTGCTGCCGCCGGCCTGGCCCAGGTCGATCGTGGCGCCGCTGGCCGCCTGGAAGGTCAACCCGCCCGACAGTGGCCCGGTCAACACCAGGGCGCCGCTGGTGCCGCGCAGAACGCCCTCGCCGCCGAAGCCGGTGTCATAACTGCCGCCCGGCAACACCACCGTCGCACCCTTGGCGATCGAAACCGTGCCGGCGCCGGACATCCCGCCGTTCAGCGCCAGCGTGCCGCCGCTGGCAAACACCGTGCCAGCAACTGCCACTTTGCTGGCCACATTGCCGAAACCGGTCAGCGTGCCGCCCACCGCCACGGACAGGCCGCCCGCCGCGCTCAGCGCGCCGCCGCCGAGTTCCAGCCGCCCGCCAACCGACAGCGCCGTCGCCGCGGCATAGTTGCGCCCGCCAAGAAGTTGCAGTTCGCCCGCCGCCCCGATCGTCGCCAGCGTGCTCTCCAGCCCGCGCACCGTGCCGGCGGCGTTGCGGCCCTGCAGCCCCGAATTGACGAA
>CAMBRC010000071.1 GCA_945869965.1 Asaia bogorensis | reverse complement strand
GCTGGCCTGGCTGAACCGCTGTCGCCGTTTGGCAAAGGACTTCGAGAATCTGACACGAATGGCGGTGGCGTTCATCCGAGTGGCATCAATCCGCCTCATGCTGCGAAGACTATGCAATCAGGTATGAACCTTCCGGACGGACACTGAGGTCGGTGCCGTCGATCTTGATCGAGCCTTCGTACTCGCGGTTGATGCCCTGGAGCAGCCGCGTGATGGTCGACTTGCCCGAGCCAGAACGGCCGACCAGGCCCAGCATGGTGCCGGCCGGGACATCGAAGGTGATCTCGTTCAGGGCGGCATTGCGCGAGCCGGGATAGGTGAAATCGACGGCGGAAAAGGTGATCGCGCCGGCAAAGCGCGGCCGCAGCCCGGCGCCGGGGTTGTTGGTCTCCGGCCGGTTGTTGAGCACGCCGGCGGCCAGCGCCACTGCCGAACGGGTTTCCTCCAGGTCCTCGACCAGCCGGGCCATGCTGACCAGCGGCTGGGCCACGCGGCCGGACAGCATCATGAAGGCGAGCAGGCTGCCGACGCTGGTCATCACGTCGCCGGACAGCACTAGGTAAGCGCCGACCAGCAGCACGCCGCGGTTCATGAAGTTCTCGAACGGCACCACCAGCGTCTGCGGCCAGTTCGAGATATCGCCCAGCGCCTGTTTGCGGCCCGAGGCGGCGGCGACTTTCTCGTCCCAGATCTCGCGCTGTTGCGGTTCGAGGGCGAGGGATTTCACAGTGCGGATGCCGTGGACGGTCTCGACCAGGATGTTGTTCTTGGCGACCTCCGCCTCGACCCATTTGCCGAAGGCCGCGCGCACCGCCGGCAGGAAGATCACGATGATCAGCGCCACGCAGCCGGCCGCCCCGATCACCATCCAGGTCAGCGGCACGTTGATCCAGAACAGCACCGGCACCATCACAATCAGGGTGACGAAATCCAGCAGCGTGGTCAGCAGCCGGCCGGTGAGGAAGTCGCGCACCTTGGAGATCTGGCCGAGCTGATACAGCACCGCGCCGGTCTGGGTGCGCTCGAAATAGTCGATCGGCAAGCCGAGCAGGCGGCGGAAGATGTGCAGCGCCAGCTTGGTGTCCAGCCTGGTCGCCACCACCTGGATCAGCTTGCGCCGGATGTAGCCAAGATAGGTCTCGTACAGCGCGGCAGCCACCAGGAACAGCGTGATCAGGGTCAGCGTGCTCATGCTCTGGTAGGTCACGACCTTGTCGATCACCACCATCACCAGCATCGGCGGGGCGATCGCCAGGATGCTGAGCACGATCGAACCGATCACCACATCGCGCAGGATCACCTTCTCGATCCACACCATGCGGGCCAGCCAGCCGAAGGTGAACGGCTCGTCGTCGAAGGTCACGCCACGCTCGCGGCGCACCAGGATCGCCTCGCCGCCCCACACCTGGGACAGGCGCAGCTCGTCGACGGCCACGGCCTGGTCGTCGCCGGTGGCCATCGGATCGCGCAGCCAGACCACGCCGCGCGCCGGGTCCGGACGGACCATCAGGGCGGCGGTGCCGTCGTTGAGCAGCAGCACGATCGGGCCGCCGGGCTTCAGGCCGATCAGGTTCGACCACTTCATGCGGACCGCACGTGCCCACAGCCCGCCGGCACGCACCCAATCCACCAGCACCGCCGGCGACGGCATTTCGCCGTCAGGCACGCGCAGATCGTCGCGGTCCAGCTCCAGGCCATGATAGCGCGCAGCGGCCATCAAGGCGCGCAGCCGCAGCTCCAGCGGCAATGGCGGAGCGGCGCGCGTGTCGTCCGGCCCGGCAGTGCCCGAAGCCGGCGCATCCGCTGCGGGACCGGGAACCGCGGCCAACTGCCCGCCGGAGGCACGCTGCCCCCCTTCGGGCTCGAAGGTGCCGGACGGACGATCGGGAGAACTCAAATCACCTAACCCCTTTTAGCCGGACGCCGCATGGCGGATGCCAACGGCCGGCAACTGCGCCCAGTGCCGATACGGCTCGACCAGCCGGGCGCGTCATACCGCAATGCGGCATCCTGTTTCCGGCGTATAGCATAATCCCTGCCAGAGAATGACCAAAAACCCCGCTGCTGCTCGCATGCTGGCCTGCAACCAGCGGATATCACCGGGTTGTGTACTGGCTTGCAGCCAATGCACCGCTCAGCCCTGCACCCGGAAGCGTGCGGCCGCAAGACGATCGGATTGCAGTTCGTCGGCCACCGCCACAGGGTCGGCGACCACCGCGACCACGCCGGTGAACCACGCGACACGGCCCAAGGCGCGGGCCTGGAACAGCTCGCCCAGCGCCGTGGCCGCCGCCCCGCGCCCGGCGCAGCAAGCGCAGCCCGGCAGGTGGGCCGCGCCGCCGGTGCGAAAACGGATGATGGTGCAATCTGCCCGCAAGAGGGGCTGAACCGCGCCGTCCTCGACCAAAAGCACGTCCCCGGCGCCCACTTGCGCGGGTGAGGCAAAGCGCACGGGAATGCGGTCGTCCTGCATATCGGCCATCATCTAATAGACATAAGGATATCTTTATGTCATAGCAAGCCCATGGACACCCTGCTCACCGCCCTGCGCGCCTGCGCCGAGCCGACGCGCCTGCGCCTGCTGGCTCTGGCCGCGCGCGGTGCTTTCTGCGTGGTCGAGTTCACTGAAATCCTCGGCCAGTCGCAGCCGCGGCTGTCGCGCCACCTGCGGCTGCTGGGCGAGGCCGGGTTGTTGGAGCGCGAGCGCGAAGGGGCGAATGTCTGGTTCGCCGTGCCCGGCGCCGACACCGCCCCCGGCGCGCTGGCCCGCGCCATCCTCGCCCGGCTGCCGGAGGAGGACCCGGTGCTGGTGGCCGATCGCCGCCATGCCGCGCGCGTGCTGGCTGAGCGGGCGCGCGCCGCCAGCGATAGTTTCCGCCGCAAGGGGGCCGATTGGGACGAGATGCGCGCCCTGGAGCTGCCGGCCGGTGCGGTCGAACAGGCGTTGTTGGACTTGCTGCCGGATGCCGATCTCGGCCGGATGCTGGATATCGGCACCGGCACCGGGCGGATGTTGGAGTTGTTGGCTCCCCGTGTCGGGTTGGCGCTGGGGGTGGATGCCAGCCGCGCGATGCTGGCGCTGGCGCGCTCTCGCCTGACCAGGCCCGGCCTTTCGCATTGCGCGGTGCGGCTGGCCGACATGTATCGCCTGCCGCTTGGCGATGCCGGCTATGACCTGGTGCTGCTGCACATGGTGCTCCACCACGCCGAGGATTCGCCGGCGGTGCTGGCCGAGGCGGCGCGGGTGCTCAAGCCCGGTGGGCGGCTGGTGGTGATCGACCTCGCCGCCCACGACCCCGCCGCCACCGCCCGGCTGGCCTTCCGCTGGCCCGGCTTTTCCGACCCGCGCATGGCCGAGTTGATGCGCGATGCCGGGCTGGAGCCATCGGCCTCCGTCGCCGTCGCCCGCTCGCTCCAAAGCGGCCCGCTCGAAATCCGCCTCTGGCCCGCCGTGCGTGCCAGCCACGCTCCCGTCTTTCACGTCGACCCGTTGGATGCCCAAGCATGAGCCGTCCCCATATCCTCGATGCCCTGCGTGACCGCGTCCTGCTCGCCGATGGCGGCATGGGCAGCCATATCCAGGCCAGCGACCTCTCCATCGAGAAGGACTTCATGGGCCAGGAGAATTGTTCGGAAATCCTCACCCAGTCGCGCCCGGACTTCATCCGCGACTTTCACGCCGGCTTCTTCGCCGCCGGCGCCGACATGGTCGAGACCAACACCTTTGGCGGCTCGCCGATCACCCTGGAGGAATTCGGCCTGGGATCGCAGGCTTTCGAGCTGAACAAGCGCAGCGCCGAACTCGCCCGCGAAGCCGCCGACAGCTTCGCCGATGGGCGGGACCGCTACGTCCTCGGCTCGATCGGCCCGGGCACCAAGCTGCCATCGCTCGGCCACATCACCTACGACGCGCTCGAAGCCGCCCTGCTCATTCAATGCCGCGGCCTGGTCGCCGGCGGGTCGGACGCGCTGTTGACCGAGACCAACCAGGACACGCTCTACATCAAGGCCGCCGTCAACGCCGCCAAGCTGGCCGTCGCCGAAAGCGGGAAGGAGATCCCGATCTTCGTCCAGGTCACCGTCGAGACCACTGGCACCCTGCTGGTCGGCCCCGACATCGCCGCCGCCGCCACTGTCATCCACGCGCTCGACGTGCCGCTGATCGGCCTGAACTGCGCGACGGGTCCGCAGGAGATGGCCGAGCACGTGCGCTGGCTGAGCCGCAACTGGCCCGGACTGATTTCCGTCCTGCCCAATGCCGGCCTGCCGGAACTGGTCGACGGCAAGACGCGCTATCCCTTGTCGCCCGAGGAAATGACCTCCTGGGTCGAGCGTTTCTTGCGCGAGGATGGCATCCATCTCATCGGCGGCTGCTGCGGCACCACGCCGCATCACATCGCAGCTCTAGACGCCATGCTCAAGCGGCTGTCTTCGGAAAGCGGGGGCGGCCACCGCCCCACCCCCGCCAAGCGCACCGCCGTCTGGATGCCTTCCGTGGCCTCGCTCTACCAGCAAGTGCCGCTGTTCCAAGAGAACAGCTACTTCTCCATCGGCGAGCGCTGCAACGCCAACGGCTCGCGCGCCTGGCGCCAGCTCCAGGAAAAGGGCGACTGGGACGGCTGCGTCGCCATGGGCCGCGACCAGATCGCCGAAGGCTCGAACAGCCTGGATATCTGCACCGCCTTCGTCGGCCGCGACGAGATGTTCGAGATGAGCGAGGTGATCCGCCGCTTCACCTCCAGCGTCAATTCACCGCTGGTGATCGACAGCACCGAAACCCCGATCATCGAGGCGGCGCTGAAGCTGCACGGGGGAAAACCGATCATCAACTCGATCAACTTCGAGGAAGGCGAGGATGCGGCGCATGACCGCATGAAGCTCGCCAAGAAATTCGGTGCCGCGGTGATCGCGCTGACCATCGACGAGGTCGGCATGGCCAAAACCGCCGAGGACAAGCTGAAAATCGCCACCCGGCTGGTCGAATTCGCCTGCGGCCAGTACGGCCTGGCGCAAAGCGACCTGATGATCGACCCACTGACCTTCACCATCAGCACCGGCAACGAAGATGACCGCAAGCTCGGCCTGTGGACCCTGCAAGGCATTCGCATGATCCGTGACAAGTTCCCCGAGATCCAGATCATCCTCGGGCTCTCGAACATCAGCTTCGGCCTCAACCCCGCCTCCCGCGCCGTGCTCAACTCGGTGTTCCTCGACCATGCGGTAAAGGCCGGCATGACCGGCGCCATCGTCCACGTGTCGAAAATCCGCCCGCTGCACCTCATCGCCGCCGAGGAGGTGAAAGTCTGCGAAGACCTGATCTTCGACCGCCGCGAAGAAGGCTATGACCCGCTGCACGCGCTATTGGCCATGTTCGCCGACCGCAAGCTCGCCGACGCCGTCAAGAAAACCCGCGCCGAAACCGTCGAAGGCCGCCTCAAGGACCGCATCGTCGACGGCGACCGCAAAGGCCTCGGCGACGAACTGGACGAGGCGCTGAAAACCAACGCCCCGCTCGACATCATCAACAACATCCTGCTCGACGGCATGAAGGTGGTCGGCGAACTCTTCGGCGCCGGCAAGATGCAGCTCCCCTTCGTGCTGCAATCGGCCGAAACCATGAAGGCCGCCGTCGCCCACCTCGAACCGCACATGGAAAAGATCGCCGGCCAGGAAAAAGGCACCGTCATCCTCGCCACCGTCCGCGGCGACGTGCACGACATCGGCAAGAACCTGGTCGACATCATCCTGACCAACAACGGCTACCGGGTGATCAACCTCGGCATCAAGGTCCCGCTCGCCGACATGATGGCCGCCGTGCGCGAGCACAAGGCGCACGCCATCGGCATGTCCGGCCTGCTGGTCAAATCCACCGTGGTGATGCGCGAGAACCTGGAAGAAATGTCCAGGCAGAACCTCGACATTCCCGTCATGCTCGGCGGCGCCGCCCTCACCCGCAACTATGTCGAGGACGACTGCGTGCGCGCCTACGCCTCCGGCCGTGTCGCCTATGCGCGGGACGCCTTCGACGGCCTGCATTTGATGGACCGCATCACCGGCAACGCCTTCGACGACTACCTCGCCGTGGTCCAGTCCAAGCGCGCCGGAAAATCGCGCAACACCACGCGCACCCTGGGCCAGGCCGATCCCGCCGCCTTCCGCCCGGTCGACGTCGCAGCCGTGCAACAGCGCCGCCGCCGCCTCACCGCCGACCAAACCCCGATCGAACCACCCTTCTGGGGCCCGCGCATGATCGAGGCCGCCCCCAAGGCGATCGTGCCCTTCCTCAACGAGCGCAGCCTGTACCAATTCCAGTGGGGCTTCCGCAAACAGGGCCGCACCCTGGAAGACTTCCTCGGCTGGGCCAAGCAGGAACTCCGCCCGGTGATGCGCCGCATGCTCGGCATTTGCGAGGAACAAGACATCCTCCGCCCGCAAGCCCTCTACGGCTACTGGAAAGCCGCCGGCCAAGGCAACGACCTCATCATCTTCGAACAGGACGGCACCACCGAAATCTGCCGCTTCACCCTGCCGCGCCAGCCGAAAGACGACGGCGAATGCATCGCCGACTTCTTCCGCGACGTCGACGACGCACAGCGCGACGTCATCGGCTTGCAAGTCGTCACCGTCGGCCAGAAAGCCTCCGACACCGCCCGCGTCTGGTTCGAGGAAAACCGCTACCAGGACTACCTCTATTTGCACGGTCTCTCGGTCGAAATGGCCGAGGCGATGGCCGAATACTCGCACAAGCGTATCCGCGCCGAACTCGGCTTCGCCGCCGAAGACGACCGCGACATGGAGAAAATGCTCGCCCAATCCTACCGCGGCAG
Organism: Asaia bogorensis; assembly: GCA_945869965.1. GTDB lineage: Bacteria > Pseudomonadota > Alphaproteobacteria > Acetobacterales > Acetobacteraceae > CAMDGX01. The sequence goes on along the minus strand of CAMBRC010000071.1, from coordinate 16,158 downwards.
CCGCTACTCCTTCGGCTATCCCGCCTGCCCCAAACTGGAAGACCAGGCGCCGCTGATGCAAATGCTCCAGGCCGAGCGCATCGGCGTCTCGCTGTCCGACGAATGGCAGCTGCACCCGGAACAATCGACCAGCGCGATCGTGGTGCTCAACAGCCGGGCGAAGTACTTCTCGGTCTAGGAACAAGTAAGTCTTCTTTTTGTGAACAAAAAGAAGCAAAAAAACTTTTCCCGTTCAGAAAAACTCTCTCTCTCCTTGGGGGAGAGGGCTGGGGTGAGGGGTGGCCCTGCGCCGAATGACCACCCAACAAGCCGCAACCCAATCGAATAAAGTTTTTTTGCTTCTTTTTGTTCACAAAAAGAAGATTCCTCCCCTCCTCGTTGCCCTTTCCAATCGCCTTCCGCTACCCTCGCTCTCGCCGCCACCGGGGGAACACAAGTGCGCACCGCAACCATCCTGGCCGTCCTGGCTTTGCTCGCCGCCTGTGCCCCCCCGGTGGTGCCCAACAGCCCCGAGGCTTGCGCGGTTCAGCCGGTCACCGAGGTTCCGCTGATCCCGCCCAACCCGCCGGCGACAACGCGCTGGGCCATTGCGATGGCGCTGGACGGCAAGCCGGTGACCATGATGCTGGACAGCGGGGCCACCGGCCTGGTGATCAGCAGCGAGGCCGCCGCCCGGCTCGGCCTGCGTCACCGGCCAGACATGCAGGCCAGTTCCTCCGGCCTGGGCGGCATGGTATATCGCCGGGTGTTCGAGGTCGGCTCGGTCACTATCGGCAGCCAGACCGAGACCAAGGCTGCCCTGGCGGTCGAGATGACCGACGCCCAGGCGGCCGGCCGCGGCTTCGACGGCATCGTCGGCATGCGGCCGTTCGATCAGAACGACATCGAGATCGACTTCCCGGCCCGCACCCTGCGGCTGTATCGCGCGCGCTTCTGCCCGTCCGGCGCGCCGCCCTGGTCCGGCCAATTCGCTACCTTCCCGCGCTCGCGCTCCGCCCAGCATTCGCGCTGGAACCTGCCGATGGTGGCGGTGCGGCTGGACGGGCGCCAGGCCCATGCCCTGTTGGATACCGGCGCTACCTCCTCGGTGGTCGACCGCAGCTTCGCCCAGACGCTGGGCGCGCCGGCCGCCCCGCCCGATGGCGCCAGGCTGGGCACGGCGCGCACCATGTCCGAAACGACGATGCCGATGTGGCTGCATCGCTTCGAAACGGCGGAGATCGCCGGCCGTCGCTTCAGCAATCCGCAGATCTGGATCCTCGACCTCGGCATGGTCGGCGACATGATCGTCGGGCTGGATATCCTGGCCCGGCTGCGTATCTGGATATCGAGCGGCTCGGATACCGTATACATTCGCTAGCCGGCGCGCCCGCGCGCCAGAAGCGGAGTTGGGAATGCCGATCAGGTTGGTTGTACTGCTCGGCGTGCTGATGTTCGCCGCCTGCGCCGCGCCCGGCAGCGGCCCCGGGACCCCGCCCAGGACCTGCGGCATCCGCCCCTTCGCCGAGGTGCCGGTCGCTGTCGCGCAGAACACCCCCTTGGTCCAGGCGCGGATCAACGGCAATCCGGTAACCCTGTTGCTGGACACCGGCGCCGAGCGCGTGCTGCTGACCCAGGACGCCGTGAAGCGCCTCGGCTTGACCATCGACACCAGCCGCAGCTTCACCGAATCCGGCGCCGGCGGCGCGTTCAGCAGCTTCGCCGCCTTGGTGCGCGATTTCGAATTCGCTGGCCTGGCCATCCCCGACCACCCGGTCTCTGCCCTGCCCTATGCCCTGCCGGCCAACGCGCGCGAACCGGTCGACGGGCTGCTGGGGGTCACCGTGCTAAGCGCCTTCGACATCGACATGGATCTGCCGAAGCAACGCATGACGCTGTACGGCGGCCTGGTCTGTGGCGACACCGCCATCCCGCCCTGGCGCGAGCCCTGGATCACCGCCCCGGCCGAAGTCTCTCCGCGCGGCCGCATGAACCTCCAGGTCCGGGTCGGCGCCACCACGCTGATGGCGCTGCTGGACACCGGCGCCACCGGCTCGGTCATCACCACCCGCGCCGCCCTGGCCAGCGGCGTCACGCCCGAGGAACTGGCGGCCTCGCCCACCTCGATCATGCGCGGCATCGGGCCGGCCCCGGTCACCGTGCGCCAGCACCGCTTCGCCGAATTGCAGATCGGGCCGGAGCGTTTCGCCAACTCGCGCCTGCTGGTCACCGATTCCGGCCTCGGCACGGTCGACATGATCCTCGGCATGGACTACCTGGGCGGCCGCCGGCTCTGGTTCTCCTATGCCCGCAAACAGGTCTTCATCATGGTCGCGCCGCGGCCGTGAGGCATATGAGAATGCGATCCCGATGAGACAAGCTGAACGCATCGCCGCCGGCAGCATCGCCCTCGGCCTGGCGGTGCTGGCGCTGAAGCTGACGGCCTGGTGGGTCACCGGCAGTGCGGCGCTGTTCTCGGATGCGGCGGAATCGGTGGTCAACGTCGCCGCCTCTGCCGCCGCCTTCATCGCCCTGCGCCTCGCCGCCCGCCCCGCCGACGCCGACCACCCGTACGGCCACGACAAGGCCGAGTTCTTCGCCGCCGTCATCGAGGGCGTGCTGATCGTGGTTGCCGCCCTGGTGATCCTGCAACACACCTGGCACACCATCCAGGCGCCCAGCCCGATCGATGCCCCGCTGCTCGGCATCGCCCTGAACGCCGCCGCCGGGGCGCTAAACCTGGCCTGGGGCCTTCTGCTGGTGCGCGCCGCCCGCCGCCTGCGCTCGCCCGCGCTCGCCGCCGACGGCCGTCATCTGCTGTCCGATGTCGTGACCTCGGTCGGCGTGCTGGCCGGCTTCGGCCTCGCGGTCGCCACCGGGATCTGGTGGATCGACCCGCTGCTGGCCGCCGCCACCGCGCTCTACATCCTGGTCTCCGGCACAATGGTGATCCGCTCGTCGGTCGGCGGGCTCATGGACGAGGCCCCGGCAGCGGACATCATGGCCCGCATCCGCACCCTGGTCGGCGCCCATGCCGAGGGCGCGATCGAGGCGCACGACATGCGCACCCGCCACGCCGGACGGCTGACCTTCCTGGAATTCCACCTGGTCGTCCCCGCGCTGATGACGGTCGCCGATGCGCACGAAATCTGCGACCGCATCGAGGCCGCGCTGAAGGCCGAGATGGATGGCCTGGTCATCACCATCCATGTCGAGCCCGAGGGCAAGGCCAAGCATCGCGGTGTGCTGGTGTTGTGAGGAGACAGGAAGAGTCTTCTTTTTGTGAACAAAAAGAAGCAAAAAAACTTTATCCATTGCCACGCGACGGACATCGGGTATCTGGCCCGGCCCAGTGGAAGAAGTTTTTTTGCTTCTTTTTGTTCACAAAAAGAAGTGCTTTCTTCCTCCTCGCCTTCCCCGCCCAAGCCGCCCCCGACATCGTCTCGCTGAACCTCTGCACCGACCAGTATCTCCTCGCCCTGGCGCCCGAGCGTGCCGCCGCCGTGACCTTCCTGGCGCGTGACCCCGAGCTGTCCGTGATGGCCGCCGCCGCCGCCACGGTACCCACCGTGCGCGCCGACGCCGAGGCGGTCCTGGCCTTGCACCCCGCCCTGGTCCTCGCCGCCCCCTGGGGCGCCCGCGCCACGTTGGACGCGCTGGTCCGCCGCGGCGTGGCTGTGGAGCGGATCACGCCCCCGACCGATTTCGCCGGCATCCGCGCGACCTTCCGCCACCTCGGCGCCCGGCTCGGCGCGTCGGACCGGGCAGAGGCGTTGCTGGCGCAGATGGATGACGCGCCCCGGGCCGCGCAGGGCGCCGCCATCGCCCTGGAGCCACGCGGCTTGACCGCCGGGCCAGGCAGCCTGCGCGACGCCGTGCTGCGCGCCGCCGGGCTGGCCAATGCCGGGGATGGCCGGCAATTGAGCCTCGAGGCCCTGGCACGAACGCCCGCCACGCTGCTGGTGCTCGCCCCCCCGCCATCCTATCCCGCGCGGGCGACCGAGTTCCTGGCGCATCCCGTGCTCGCCCACCATCCACGTCAGGAAATTCCGCCGCGCCTGACCATCTGCGGTGGCCCGTGGACCGCCGGTGCCGTGGCGCTGCTGGCGCGATGAAGGCGGTGCTCACGGTCCTTGTGCTCGCCCTGCTGGGTTTGGCGCTGCTGGTCGGCGCCACCGGGTTCGGCGTGCCGGAAGCGGCCATCTTGTGGGAATTGCGGCTGCCGCGCGCCCTGCTGGCCATGCTGATCGGCGGCGGCCTCGGCCTGTCCGGCGCGGTGCTCCAGGGGGCGGTGCGCAACCCGCTGGCCGACCCCGCCCTGCTCGGCATTGGTGGTGCCGCCGGGCTGGGGGTGGTGCTGGCGTTTTACTGGGGGCTTGGGCTGGCCTTCGCGCCGGCCTTGCCACTGGCCGGGCTGGCAGGCGCGGCGCTGGGGTGTTGCGTGCTGTTCGCCTTTGCCGGGCGTGCGCCCTCGGCGCCTTCGCTGATCCTGGCTGGGGTCGGGCTGTCGGCGCTGGCCTCGGCGTTGCAGGTGCTGGCGCTGGCTTTCGCGCCCAATCCCTATGCCCTGGCCGAGGTGACGTTCTGGCTGATGGGCGGCCTGGCCGACCGTGCGCCGCTGCATGTTGCGTTGGCCGCCCCGCCGATCCTGTTGGGTGGGGCGATCATGTTGCGGCTTGGGCGCGGGCTCGATGCGTTGGCGCTGGGCGAGGAGACGGCGGCGAGCTTGGGCGTGCCGGTCGGGCGCACCCTGGCGCTGGCGGCCGGCGGGGTGGCGTTGGTGGTTGGCGCCGGCACGGCGGTGGGCGGCGGGATCGGCTTTGTCGGACTGGTGGTGCCGCATCTGCTGCGGCCGTGGCTGGGCGAGCGGCCCTCGGCGTTGCTGGCGGGCTCGGCACTTGGCGGCGCCGCCTTGTTGTTGGCCGCCGATCTCGTCGCGCGCGCGGCACCGCTGTTGTTGCCGCTGTCGCAGGAGCCGCCGCTGGGGGTGCTGACCGCGCTGTTGGGGGCACCGTTCCTGGTGCGCATCGCGCGGCGGATGGCGCCGTGATCGGGTGGGACGACGCGCCGGTCGTGCTTGGCGACCGCACTATTCTGCACCGGGCGGGATTCCGCGCCAAGGCCGGCGAACTGGTCGCCCTGGTCGGGCCGAACGGCGCTGGCAAGTCGACGCTGTTGCGTGCCTTGGCGGGATTGTTGCCGGGCACGCCGAAGCAGGACCCGTGCCGTGTCGCCTGGCTGCCGCAGGGGGCGCGCTGTGCCTGGGGGCTCACCGTCGCCGAGGTCACGGCACTGGGGCGCATTCCGCATGGCGATGCCGATCCCGCGCCGGTGGAACGGGCGCTCGCCGCCTGTGGCCTGATGGCGCTGCGTGACCACAGGATCGATCGACTGTCCGGCGGGCAAGCACGCCGCGCGATGCTGGCGCGGGTGCTGGCCGGTGAGCCCGCTGTGCTGCTGCTCGACGAGCCGACCGCCGATCTCGACCCCGCCGCCGCGCATGAGGTGATGGCACTGCTGCGCGTTCGCGCCAAGCATGGCGCCTGCGTGGTGGTGGTGCTGCACGACCTCGCCCTTGCCTTGCACCACGCCACCAGGATGGTGGTGTTGGCCGAGGGACGGATTACCGCCGATGCAACGCCGGACGCAGCCCTGCCCGCCGCCGCCGCCGCGTTCGGTCTGCCCTTTGGCCGGGACCCGCGGCCACGGTTGCTGCCGCCCGCACCATGACGCGCTGGGGCGCGTCGTCGCTGGTGGCGCATGCCGCGATCTGGCTGGCGCTGCTGTTCTGGCCGCATTTGGTTGGCCGGCCGATCCAGGCACCGCTGGAGCCGGCGGCGATTGAGGTGGTGATCGGCGACGGCGGTCGGACTGAACGGACAGCGGAACCGCAGCCGGTACAGGAACCGGCGCCGGAGCCACCCGAGCCGATGCCACTCGATGCAACGGCGCCGTCGCTGGCTCCGCCACCACCTCCTCCTCCGGCGCGTTCCGGGAGGCCGGCCATGGTGCAGCTGGGCGAGGTCGGCGGGCCGCCGCATGCCGACCTGCTTGATCCCGACAACAATCGCTTTCGCGCCGCCACCCAGGACACCGGCAACCGTATGCCAGTTTATCCGCGTGAGGCCGCCCTGCGCTTCGAGGCCGGCACGGTGAAGCTGCAACTCTTTGTCGATACCAGCGGAAACGTCGCCAGCGCGCTCGTTACCCGCTCCTCCGGCTCTGCCAGCCTAGATCGCGCCGCCCGCGACCAGGCGTTGACCTGGCGCTTCACCCCGGCCAAACGAGACGGCAAGCCGGTGGCGGATATTGTAGAGATCGAAATCGAATTCCGGCTGATGTAGGAGGCACGACATGGTACGGATCGACCGGGTGATCACCCGCGGTGGCGACAACGGGCAGACCTCGCTCGGTGATGGCAGCCGGGTGCCGAAAGACGCCGTCCGCGTCGATGCCTACGGCGATGTCGACGAGGCCAACGCCGCCATCGGGCTGATCCGTCTGCATGCGCCACCCGAAGCCGACGCCATGCTCGCCCGTATCCAGAACGACCTGTTCGACGTCGGCGCCGACCTGTGCGTGCCCGGCGAAGCCGGCGACCGGCTGCGGCTGACCGATGCCCCATCGCTGCGACTGGAAGCCGAAGTCGCTGCGATGAACGACGCCATGCCGGCCCTCACCAGCTTCGTCCTGCCCGGCGGTAGCCCCGGCGCCGCCCAGGCCCACCTGGCCCGCACCATCACCCGGCGCGCCGAACGCCGCGTGGTCGCCCTGTCGCATAGCGAAACCGTCAACCCGGCGGTGATCCGATACCTCAACCGACTCTCCGACCACCTGTTCGTCCTCAGCCGCCACCTCAACGGAAACGGCAGCGGAGACGTCCTGTGGATCCCCGGGGCGAATAGGTAGGCAAGGCTGGGGCTTTGCCCCAGACCCCACCAGGGTCCGAGACCCTGGACCTCAACCATAAGCGCCTTCGGCAAAGGGGGGCGTCGAGGCCCTCATGCAGGCCTCGATGCCCCCCTTTGCCGAAGGCGCTTAAAGAATGGGGGTCTGGGGCCTCAGGCCCCAGCGGGTCCAGGGCAGAGCCCTGGCCTTGCTTACCCTATGCGCCCCCGTCGATCGTCAGGATGGTTCCGGTGGTGTAACCGCTGCGGGGGCTGGCGAGGAAGGCGACGGCGTATCCGATTTCGGCGGCGGTGGCGATTCGGCCGAAGGGGTTGTTGGCGAGGAGTTCGCGGAAGCGTTCGGCATCGCCGAGTTCGGTTTGGGCGCGGTGTTTGAGGAGCATGGTTTGGCGTTCGGTTTCGGTGGCGCCGGGGTTGATGCCGACGACGCGGATGCCGTCTTTCTGGCTGGCGTGGCCGAGGGCGCGGGTGAAGGCCATCAGGCTGGCGTTGCCGGCGGCGCCGGCTATGTAGGCGGGGGGGAATTTCTCGCCGGCGGCGCCGATGACGTTGACGATGACGCCGGATTTGCGGGCGGCCATCTGGGGGTAGATCTGGCGGCAGAGCGAGATGAAGCCGAAGACCTTGAGGTCCCAGGCTTTCCGCCAGGTGTCGTTGTCGACGCTGAGCAGCGTGCCGGGGGGGATGGCGCCGGCGTTGTTGACGAGGAGGTCCACTTCGCCGGCAGCCTTGGCCACGCGCAGGACTTCGGATTCCTGGGAGAGGTCGGCGGCGATCGTTTGCACCTGGACCTGGCGGGAGGCGCGGATCGATTGGGCGGTGGCTTCGAGGACGTCCGCCGAGCGGGCGACGAGGACGAGGTCCATGCCCTCCTCGGCGAGGACCTGGGCGGTGGCGGCGCCAATGCCCTTGGAACCGCCGGTGATGAGGGCGCGCTTGCCCGAAAGCTGTAGGTCCATGGGGTCCTCCGTTTATGCGGCGGGCAGTTGAGCAGGGTGGTGGGGGAAGGCAAGGGGAAGGGCTTCTTTTTGGAAAAAGAAGCAAAAACTTTTTATTCGATTAGGTGGGATTTGTCATAACGTTATCGTAATAAAATGGGCGTGAGTCCGCGATTGGCGAATCATGGGTTTTGAGGCTCTTCGGGAGGGGCGCGGGCCGGGCGGATGCGTGGGGGGAGCGCTGGCGCGATGGACGCGCGTTGGGAAGATGCCGGGCGCGGATTGCTGGTTTTGTGCGAGGGGGTGGTTGCGGTTGGTTCCGGGCCGAAGTGGTGGAATGCCGAGCGGCATTCCACCCCACGAGGCGATGCGGCGGTATGGGCGTTGGCGGAGGGCGAACGCCGTGCGTTTGAGATGCGGGCGGCTGCCGGGGGTGCAGGGAGGGGGAGTTGGCCGGATTGCCAGAGCAGGAGGACGTGCTCCAGGCGGCCGAAGATGCGGTCGAAGAGCGCCAGAATCAGGGCGTGCAGAGACGATAGCAGCCAGCCCCCTTGGGGGACGGCTGCGGTGGCGGCGCGCAGGCTGGCGATCTGGTCGGCCAGCGGGGGTGGGTTAAGTGACATTGGTTGGCATATTATCCGACGTAGAACCGGATAACAAGGAAAATTTTTGTATATGGAGATTTTTTGGCTGCGGCAGAGCAGGAAAGAGCCCCCCTCCGACTCCCCCCGCCCAAGCGCGAGGGGAGAGAAGATTCTTAGCGGATGAAGTTTTTTTGCTTCTTTTTGTTCACAAAAAGAAGATTCTTCCGCTTGTCTTAGAGTGCCAGGAGACCCTGGCGCGTGCCGGGTTTGCCGCCATCGGCGGTGGCTTTGACTTCGCCGTCGGCGAGGCGGATGCGCACGCGGGCGCCGGGGGCGATGGCGGCGGCGGAGGTGAGGGGGTGTCCGGCGGGGTCGGAGACCAGGGCGAAGCCGCGTTCGAGGACTCGGGTGTAGGAGAGGGCTTCGAGGCCGGAGGCGGCGCCGGTGAGGCGGGCGTGGGCTTCGCGGAGGCGGGCGCGGATGGGGGCGTCGGAGAGGCGGGGGGTGATTCGGCCGGCGGTGGCGGCGCGGGCCGAGAGGGCATGGCGGATGGCGGCGCGGAGTTTTTCGCGGCCGAGGGCCAGGGCGGCGGTTCGCACGGCGAGCAGGCCGGGGAGGGCCTGGCGCAGGCGGGCGGCGCGGTCGTTCAGGGTTTGGCGGGCGCGGGCGAGGAGGTTGGGCAGGTCGGGCATGGCCGAGGTGGCGCGATCGAGGGCGGCGCGGCGGGTGGCCAGCAGGTTGGGCAAAGCGAGGGCGAGGCGTTGGGCGCGGTCGTCGAGGCGTTGGCGGGCGGTGCCGAGGAGGCTGGGCAGGTCGGGCAGGCCGCGTTCGGCGCGTTGGAGGGCGATGCGGCGTTCCTGCATCAGGCGGTTGAGGGCGCCGGAGAGGCGGGCGCGTTTCTGTTCGAGGTCGGCGGCGATTTCGACGCGGCTGGGGACGGCGAGTTCGGCGGCGGCCGTGGGGGTGGGGGCGCGGCGGTCGGAGGCGAAGTCGATCAGGGTGGTGTCGGTTTCGTGGCCGACGGCGGAGATCAGCGGGATGGTGCAGGCGGCGGCGGCGCGGACCACGGCCTCGTCATTGAAGGCCATCAGGTCTTCGAGGCTGCCGCCGCCGCGGGCGACGATGATGACGTCCGGGCGGGGGACGGGGCCGCCGGGTTGGAGGGCGGAGAAGCCGTTGATGGCGTCGGCGATGCGGGCGGCCGCACCTTCGCCCTGGACCGGGACGGCCCAGAGGATCAGGCGGCGCGGGAAGCGGCGGGCCAGGGTGGTCTTGATGTCCTGGATCACCGCACCTTGGGCCGAGGTGACGACGCCGATGACCTCGGGCAGCAGGGGGAGGGGGCGCTTGCGGTCCTGGTCGAATAGGCCTTCTTCGGCCAGGCGCAGGCGCAGGGCCTCGATGCGGGCCAGCAGGGCGCCGGCACCGGCGTATTCCATGCGCTCGACGATCAGTTGGTACGAGGAGCGTTCGCCGTAGGAGGAGATTTTGCCCTGGGCGATGACCTCGACGCCATTTTCGGGGGCGAGGCCGAGTTTGGGGACGGCGAATTTCCAGACGACGCCGGAGATTTTGCCGCCTTCGTCCTTGAGGGAGAAATAGATGTGGCCGGAGGGGTAGCGTTTCAGCTCGGTGATCTCGCCGCGGACGCGGATGCGGCCGAAGGCGCCCTCGAGGGTGCGTTTTACAGCGCCGGAGATTTCGGAGACGGAGTATTCGGGCACGTTGCCAAGGGGGGGAGAGGTGGGGTGTTCGTCCATGGCTTGGAGATTAGGGGAACGGGGAGGGAGGGGAAGGGAGTCTTCTTTTTGTGAACAAAAAGAAGCAAAAAAACTTTATTCGTTTGGGGGGAGTGGGGCGGGCGCAGGGCATTGACGCCCTACGGAATCTGCCGTGCTTCAGCCGGCCGGCGCATCGACGATGTCGAGCCGTCGTTTGATCTGTTCGACCTCCCCGCCCAGGCGATCGACCCTGCGTGAAATCGAGGCGTACGTACCCTCCAGCAGCCCAAGCCGCTCCTTGATTTCGCCGAGGTCTGCTTTTGCATCCGCCTGATTGTCCAGGACGCGCTGAACCATCGTTTGTAGCAATTGCAGGTCGGGCTCAGCCATCACGGCCTCCAGCGTCGCTCATGGCGGCATCGTAGCAGAACGGCGCCGCCGTTTGAAAAGAGAAGTAAAGGCCCTTTCATTTCGTTCGGCGCATCGAGAGAGGGGCGAATGGATGAAGTTTTTTTGCTTCTTTTTGTTCACAAAAAGAAGATTCTTCCTGCCCCTTGGCTTTTCGTGCCTCGGCGCGCAGAGGGTGTCCATCGGATGAGGAGCGGGCGATGCGGGTTTTGGTGATCGGGTCGGGCGGGCGGGAGCATGCGTTGTGTTGGAAGCTGGCGGCGTCGCCGGTTTTGACCAAGTTGTGGTGCGCGCCGGGGAATCCGGGGATTGCGGGGTTGGCGGAGAATGTGGCGATTGGGGTGATGGATATTGCGGCGTTGGTGGATTTCGCCGTGGTGCATCGGGTGGATTTGGTGGTGCCGGGGCCGGAGGCGCCGTTGGTGGCGGGGGTGAGCGATGCGATGGCGGCGGCGGGGATTGCGTGTTGCGGGCCATCGGCGGCGGCGGCGCGGCTGGAGGGCAGCAAGAGTTTCACCCATGAGGTTTGCGAGGCGGCGGGGGTGCCGGCGGCGCTGTGGGAGCGGTTTGACGATGCTGATGCGGCGCGGGAATTTGTGCGGCGGCGGGGGGCGCCGATTGTGGTGAAGGCGGATGGGCTGGCGGCGGGCAAGGGGGTTGTGGTGGCGGCCAGCGAGGCGGAGGCGGAGGCGGCGATTGGCGATTTCATGGAGGCGGGGAGTCTGGGCGAGTCCGGGCGCAGCGTGGTGATCGAGGAGTGCCTGGTCGGCGAGGAGGTGAGTGTTTTCGCGCTGTGCGATGGGGTGGAGGCGATTTCGCTGGGCAGTGCGCAGGATCACAAGCGGGTGGGCGAGGGGGATACGGGGCCCAATACCGGGGGGATGGGGGCGTATTCGCCGCCGCCGGCGTTGTCGCCCGGATTGGAGGAGGCGGTGATGGCGCGGATGATCCGGCCGGTGCTGGCGGAGATGGCGCGGCGGGGGGCGCCGTTTCGCGGGATTTTGTTTGCCGGGGTGATGCTGACGGCGGAGGGGCCGAAGCTGATCGAGTTCAATGTGCGGTTTGGCGATCCCGAGTGCCAGGTGATTTTGAGCCGGTTGGCGGATGATTTGTTGCCGGCGTTGGCGGCGGCGTGTGACGGCGGGCTGGCGCGGGTGTCGCTGCGGTTCCGGGCGGAGGCGGCGCTGGGGGTGGTGATGGCGGCGCGGGGGTATCCCGGGGCGTACGCGCGGCATACGGCGATTGGCGGGGTGGCGGCGGCAGCGGCGGTGGAGGGCGTTCGGGTGTTTCATGCCGGCACGGATTTGCGCGACGGGGTTTTGGTGAGCAGCGGGGGGCGGGTTTTGACGGTAGTGGGGATGGCGGCGGACCTGCGGGCGGCGCGGGATGCGGCGTATGCGGGGGTGGATGCGGTGGTGTGGCCGGAGGGGTTTTGCCGGCGGGATATCGGGTGGCGGGCGCTTGGGGTGGGTTAGAAGGCCATCAGGCGGTCGATCTCGGCCTGGGCGAGGTCGGCGCCGCTGACTTGCATGGCGGGCATGGCGGTGGGCAGGTTTGGGCGCGCGGGGGCGGCGGTGGCGGGTTGGCCGCCGATGGTGGTCAGCATCGATTCGACGTGATGCAGGTGGTCGATGGCGCGGCGGATGCGCTGGCTGGTGAGGTCCTGGAACGAGCAGGCCTCGAAGATGGCGTTGACCTTGCCGGAGATGCGATCGCGCAGGGCGGGGTCGGCGCTGATTTCCTGGAGCCAGTCGCCGATGGCCTCGGCGGCTTCCATGATGCGGTTGGCGGCGGCTTCGGTGGTTTGGACGACGGCTTCGAGCTCGGTGCCGGAGTTGCGCGCGCCGGCCTGGGGGACTGCGAGGACTTCGGCGAGCTGGGATTTTACCGCGCCGAGCTGTTCGGTGATGTTGGATTCGCTGAAGTCGATGAGTTGGACCGAGGCGTGGATTTCCATGCTCAGCTCGGCGAAGCGGCGGTCGACGAAGCGGCGGAGTTCGTCGAGCTTGGCGCCTAGATCGGGCGTGTCCTGGGTTTCGATCATCGCCGCAGTTTCAGACATCCGCCCATCTCCCGCCATCGGCTCGGCACAATGACGATGGCGGGTTAAGCGGTTCTGAACGCGGTGTGGGATCGGCGGATGGTGCCGCCGACGACGATCATGCCGTCGGTTCTGGACGCCATTTGCTTGCGTTCAGGAAGAGTTTGGGCCGGCGCGGATACGCTTTGTGGTCGGTGAAGCGGGATGGCCAGGGCTGGCTTGGTCGAGGTCGGGGACATGCGATCGCGGTCAGCGGCCGCGCCGGGCCTGGGCGGCGGTGACGGTGTTTTCCAGCAGGCAGGCGATGGTCATTGGGCCGACGCCGCCGGGTACCGGGGTGATGGCGCCGGCATGGCCGACCACTTCGTCGAAGGCGACATCGCCGGTCAGGGTTCCGGCTTCGGTGCGGTTGACGCCGACATCGATCACAACGGCGGCGCGCGCCACCCAGTCGCCGCGCACCATGCCGGCGCGGCCGACGGCGGCGATCAGCACTTCGGCGCAGCGGCATTCGACGGCGAGGTCGTGGGTGCGGGAATGGGCCAGGGTTACCGTGGCGTCGGCCGCGGTTAACAAGGCGGCCATCGGGCGGCCGACCAGGACCGAGCGGCCGAGGACGAGTGCGCGGGCGCCGGATAGTTTTACATCGGCCGCCGACAGCAGTTTCATCACCCCGAGCGGGGTGCAGGGAACCAGGCCGCGGCGGCCGGCGGCCAGCAGCCCGGCGTTGGTGGGGGTCAGGCCGTCGACGTCGCGGGCCGGGTCGATTGAATCGAGGATGGCTTCGGTGGCGATGTGCGGGGGCAGCGGCAACTGGACCAGGATGCCGTCCACGGCGGGGTCGTTGTTCAGGCCGTGCACGACGGCGAGCAGGTCGGCCTGGCTGGTTGTGGCCGGCAGGCGGATGGTGCGGGCGGCGATGCCGGCCTGGGTTGCGGCGCGGTCCTTGCTGCGGACGTAGACGTGGCTGGCGGGATCGTCGCCGACCAGGACCACGACGAGGGTTGGCTGGTACGATAGTTGGGCGACGCGGGCGGCGGTTTCGGCCCGCAGGGTGGCGGCGACGGCGCGGCCGTCGATGATGCGGGCCCGGGTGGTGTCTTGGGTCACAGCGCCTCCAACCGGGCGGCGAGCAATGTCGCGTCGCCCATTACTAGCAAGGTCTTGTCGCGGCTCGTCGCGCCCTGGGTCACGCTGATCGTCGCGGGCTTGATGTCGAGGGCCTGGGCCAGGGCGGCGCAGGCGGCGCGGTTGGCGCGGCCGTCCTCGGCGGCCTGCGTGACGCCGATGCGCAGCCGGGTGCCTTCGATGTCTGGCGCGCGGCCGCCGATGCCGGGCCGGCGCGACTTCGGCTGGACCTTGACCGCCACGCGCACGCCGCCTTCGACGGGGCGCCAGAACGGCATGATGCTACAGGAACAGCCCGGAGATGTTACCGAACATGATGGCGGAATAGATCCGCGCCAGCAGCATCTGGGCGACATAGATCAGGAAAATCAGGGCAATCGGGCTGAGGTCGATGCTGCCCATGGTCGGGATGATCCGGCGGATCGGCCGCAGCGCCGGTTCGGTGATGCGGTACAGGAAGTCGCCGATGGTCCAGACCAGGCGGTTGCGGGTGTCCAGCACGTTGAACGAGACCAGCATGCTCATCACGGCGGCGATGATCACCGCCCATTTGTACAGGTTCAGCACTTCCTGGGCGATCTGGAACAGGATCGTGATCACGTGGTCCTCCGCAACGGCGCTGGTGCGCAACCGTCTGCCACGGCGGGGTCGTGCGGTAAACCCTGGGTGGCGCGGCGAGCGGGTTGACTTGGCTCCGCGCCATCAGCATTGTCCGGCCGCTTCGCCGAGGGGCGGTTGTGCAAACGTGGCCGGCTTGGCGATGCGACGGTGGGAATGGGGCTGTAGCTCAGTTGGGAGAGCGCGTCGTTCGCAATGACGAGGTCAGCGGTTCGATCCCGCTCAGCTCCACCATTCCCGCCCAAGGGATTTCAAAGGCTTAGCGTGACGCTGACAGGCCAGCATTGGGCCGTAAGGCGTTGATTGTTCGACGCATTGCCGGCCCGGAAAGGGCGAAGCGTCGTGCTACACAAGTTGCTACACGAGCCCTCGTCGCGATTGCGGCGGCGCCATCCGCGGCACCTCGTGCTTCGGGGGGTAACATGGCACTTTCGGGTGCGCGTTCCGCGGGCTCTGGAGGGTGTTGCAGGCCATCAGGAGATTTGGCGATCTCTCAGCTCTGACTTATGTCTTGCACGTCTGTATGCGTCGCATTTGGCTTCGCAGCTCGACGGACTGTGGGCGGCAATCAAACTGGCAAAGCTAAATATCGAGACGGTGCTAGCGGCATGGTTCGAGCACCAACTTAAGCGCGCCCACGCGCTTTATGTGGGCATGGACTATGCATCAGCGATCCGTCCTGACGGCCTGGATGAGAATGACGCGCGGAACTTCGATCGGTCCACGACGAGTGCCGACGCGCAGATTCAGCTGGAACGGCTAAGGGCGGAGTTTGAAGCTGGCACCTACACCTCGGGTCGCCAGATCGCGCGGAGGATCGCAGGGCGAGTGACGCCGATCATACCCGAAACGACGCCAGACTTCATCGCTTTGTGTCGACAGATTACGGGGCTACTGGGAGAGATCGAAGATACTCGGTTCCGATGGGCGGGGGGAGACGAGGGCTATCGACCACCGGGCTGTAAACCTCCGCAGTCTGAACAGGTCGTGGCCGAAGCCATAGAGGCAGTGGTCCCTATTGGCTTGGTCACAAGCGCCTCTGGCCGAACTCTACGAGAGGCGATCGAAACGCGGCTTGCAAATTACAAACGGGATTCTGACCCCTACGATCGGCTCCTCCGTCAAGTCACATCGGAGCTGGAGCTGCTGGCTTCGGCGTTCGGCAGCGAGACGCAAGTTAGCGCAATCACCGCCCAGAAGATGCGACGTCTCTGCACTGCGTTGCAGAATCTACCTCCACACTGGCGGCGGATTGAGGCGCTCGGCACGGGAGGCGTATTCGAACGTGCGACAAAGGCTTCAACGCTGGACATGCCGCGGCTCGACAAGAAGACCGTCAGGGGACACATGACGCAATGGCGGACGCTGTTTGAAGATGAGGGTGCGGTGCCGAACCCTGTGGCAGGAATCGTGATCAGGACTCCTCGAAAGCATGGGCCAGTTGACGAGCTAGGCTTTACTGACAGTGAGATCAATCAGATTTTCGGTAGCTCGCTGTTCCAAGGTGCCGAGTCAGCGAGCTTGCCATATAGTTATGGCAAGCATTTGGTCGACAACTGGCAGTTTTGGGCCTGCTTGATTGCCTGTTTCACTGGGGCCCGCATTGGCGAGATCGCGCAGCTGCGGCCGAATGATGTGTGCGAACGGGGTGATGATCCGCACAAAGTCTGGGTCATCCGAATCACTGAGTGTCCGTCCGGAAGGTTCATACCTGATTGCATAGTCTTCGCAGCATGAGGCGGATTGATGCCACTCGGATGAACGCCACCGCCATTCGTGTCAGATTCTCGAAGTCCTTTGCCAAACGGCGACAGCGGTTCAGCCAGGCCAGCG
>CAMBRC010000070.1 GCA_945869965.1 Asaia bogorensis | reverse complement strand
GTTGCGATCCGCCACGATGGCGGTCAGGACCTGACGGTCAGCTTCGGTGAGGTCGATCGTGGTGATCTTGCGCATCCGAGAGACTCGCATGCGCAGTCATCCAAGTGAATCCTGAATCGGATGTAACTGTCAGATTATATCCACTAGCGGTCATATCTTTTCCAGGCGCGGGCGGCGGCGCGGATGTTCGCGGGCAGCGGGCGATCCGGGGTGCCCGGTGGATGGCTGGCGGGAATGTGGGCGGAGGGGCGCGGCGCGGGTTTTGGGCGCGGTGGGGCGCGCAGGTGCTCCGGCAGGTCGATGGCCAGGATGCGGCAGAGCGGGCGCAAAATCCGGCCGGCCTGTGGGGCGGCGCGGAGCAAGGCGCGGGTGTCCGGCCGGTCCAGGAAAATCTCGATGTCAACGCGGTACTGCGCCGTGCGCTGGGCCAGATGAATCAGCATGGCGTGGCTGTCCGGGATGTGCAGCCGCGAGGTGGGCGGATTCACCGTGGCAGGCCGCGAACGGGCGCCGCGCGGCTTGGGCAAGGTGCCGGCATGCCATTGCAGGATCAGGCGATCGAGCCGGCCGAGGCGGCGGGCAATGCGCCAGTAAACCTGGCTGAGCACCACGGCGAGCGACGGGGCCGCCGCCGCGCGCGCACCGACAACGACGCAAATGCCGTTGATGATGGCGGCGAAGGCCTGGCCCAGGGCGGTGGTGGCGGTTAAGGTCATGATGTATATATAGACTAATTTTGTTAGAATGTCAAGTTAGGTGACGAAAGTTTAATGCGGTGCGGGAGCCGGGGGTGGCGAGAAGAAGCGGGGGGCGGCGAGAAGAAAGCGTGTTCTTTTTTGAAAAAAAGAACCAAAAAACTTTTATCCGCTTTGCGACGGGCCTGTCCTGGGATGGCTTCGGTCTGAAGGGATGAAAGTCTTTTTGCTTCTTTTTCTACAGAAAAAGAAGACTTCCTGTCTTCCGCTACACTGTCACTTGCGCTGAAAATTGGCCTTGAAGGCCGGCTCGCGGCCTTGGGCGTGGGCATTGTCCTCGATCGCCTGGAGCAGGGCGCGCTTGCTTTCGGTGCGCCGCGTGCCGTCGTTGCGCGGCAGCAGGTCGCGGCCGGTCAGGCCGAGCTCGCGCTTGCGGGCGATCAGCCAGGCTTCGAATTCCTTCGCGTCAACACGGATCATCGGCGATCAGCCTTTCGAACTCCGCCATGCCTATCTCACCGGCGGTCTCGTGACGTAGTCGTTTTTCGAGATAGTCGCGGTCTACCTGCGGTGCAAGCAGAAAAAATACCATACGGGCCTGGGCCAGAAGATCCTGGCCGTGGCGGGGGTTGGCGGAATACTGGCCCATCCGGTCCGCGATGATGTCCTCGGGCGGCAGCATCGGGACGAACGAGCCGTCGGCGATATCGATGATCCGCACTCGGGCGCGCTCGGCGTAGCCATCCAGAAGCCTGCCGCTGATGAACTCCACGCCGAGGTCGAAATCGGGGTGGTAGAAGCCGCGCAGAAGGCGTCCTGGCCGGTCTTCGGCGCGAAAGCCGAGCGCCAGCAGGGCGTCGGTGAACGGTTCCGGGGCCAGCACGTGCAGGTCGAAATCGCCCGACATGTAGGCGCCGGTGGAATACCATTCGACCACCGCTCCGCCGACCAGGACCGGCAGGGAATGTCCCTGTCGCTCCATGGCGGCGCAGGCTCGGCCGATCAGTTCGAGCGCGTTGCGGTATTCTGGTCGATACCCTTCCGACAAGGTGCCCCCTTACTCCGCTGCTTGGGCGTACGCCTCCAAAGGTGCACATGTGCAGATCAGGTTACGATCGCCGTAGACGTTGTCCACCCGTTTCACCGGCGGCCAGTATTTTGAGGCGGCGACGAAGGGCAGCGGGAAGGCGGCGCGTTCGCGGGGGTAGGGGTGGGACCAGACTTCCGCGCTGACTTCGCGGGCGGTGTGGGGGGCGTTTTTCAGCGGGTTGTCGGTTTTGTCCAGGGTGCCGTTTTCGATGTCGGTGATTTCGCCGTGGATGGCGATCATGGCGTCGCAGAAGCGGTCCATTTCCGCTTTGCTTTCGCTTTCGGTGGGTTCGATCATCAGGGTGCCGGCGACGGGCCAGGACATGGTGGGGGCGTGGAAGCCGTAATCCTGGAGGCGTTTGGCGATGTCTTCGACCTGGATGCCGGAGACGGTTGCGAAGCCGCGGCAGTCGATGATGCATTCGTGGGCGACCATGCCGGAGGCGCCGACGTAGAGGATGGGGTAGTACGGGCGCAGGCGGGTGGCCATGTAGTTGGCGTTGAGGATGGCGACTTCGGTGGCGCGGGTGAGGCCGGCGCCGCCCATCATGCGGATATAGGCGTAGGAGATGGGCAAGATCAGGGCGCTGCCGTAGGGGGCGGCGGAGACCGGGCCGTAGGAGGTGGCGGGGCCGGCGTCTGCGCGCATGGGGTGGTTGGGCAGGAAGGGGACAAGGTGCTCGGCGACGCAGACCGGGCCGACGCCGGGGCCGCCGCCGCCGTGCGGGATGCAGAAGGTCTTGTGCAGGTTGAGGTGGCAGACATCGGCGCCGATGCGGCCGGGGGAGGTGAGGCCTGTTTGCGCGTTCATGTTGGCGCCGTCCATGTAGACTTGGCCGCCATGGGCGTGGATGAGCTGGCAGATGTCGGAGATGGTGGTTTCGAAGACGCCGTGGGTGGAGGGGTAGGTGATCATCAGGGCGGCGAGTTTGTCCTGATGCTGGGCGGCTTTCGCCGCTAGGTCGGCCATGTCGATGTTGCCGTCCTTGTCGCAGGCGGTGACGACGACGCGGTAGCCGGCCATGGCGGCGGAGGCGGGGTTGGTGCCGTGGGCGGAGGAGGGGATCAGGCAGATGTCCCGGGCGTGGTCGTTGCGGCTTTCGTGCCAGGCGCGGATGGCCAGGAGGCCGGCGTATTCGCCTTGGCTGCCGGCGTTGGGCTGGATCGAGACGCCGGCGAAACCGGTGGCGACTTTCAGCCAGTCGCAGAGGCGGTCGATCAGTTCCTTGTAGCCGCGGGTTTGCTCGGCGGGGGCGAAGGGGTGGATGTCGGCGAAGCCGGGCCAGGTGACCGGGATCATCTCGGCGGTGGCGTTCAGCTTCATGGTGCAGGAGCCGAGCGGGATCATGGAGCGGTTTAGCGCCACGTCCTTGTCTTCGAGGCGTTTGAGATAGCGCAGCATTTCGTGTTCGGCGTGGTGGGTGTTGAAGACGGCTTGCGGGAGGATTTTTCCCCGGCGGGCCAGGGTTTCGGGGATGGAGGCGGGGGCGGTGGAGAGGTCGCCGCCGAGGAGGAGGGCGAGGCGGGCGAGTTCTTCGCGGGTGACGGTTTCGTCGAGTGCTATGGACACGCCGGTGGCGTCGAGGCGGCGCAGGTTGAAGCCGGCTTTGACGGCATGGGCCATCAGGTCGTCGGCGCGGGGGCCGGCTTCCAGCGCGATGCTGTCGAAATAGGCGCTGTGGCGGAGTTTGAGGCCGGCCTTGGCGGCGGCGGCGGCGAGCAGGCGGGCTTGCAGGTTGACCCGCTTGGCGATGCGTTTCAGGCCTTCGGGGCCGTGCCAGACGGCGTACATGCCGGCCATGACGGCCAGGAGCACTTGCGCGGTGCAGATGTTCGAAGTGGCCTTTTCGCGGCGGATGTGTTGCTCGCGGGTTTGCAGGGCGAGGCGCATGGCGGGGGCGCCAGCGGCGTCGAGCGAGACGCCGACGAGGCGGCCGGGCATGGCGCGCTTGTAGCTGTCCTTGGTGGCCATGTAGCCGGCGTGCGGGCCGCCGAAGCCCATGGGGACGCCGAAGCGCTGGGCCGAGCCGACGACGATGTCGGCACCCATTTCGCCGGGCGGGGTGAGCAGGGTGAGGGCGAGTGGGTCGGCGGCGACGATGGCCAGGGCGCCCATGGCGTGGGCGGCGGCGATTTCGGCGCTGAGGTCGCGGATTTGGCCGGAGGTGCCGGGGTATTGCAGGACGATGGCGAAGGGTTTGGCGGCGGCAATGGCGGCGGTGTCGCCCGGTGCGATGTCGACCAGGGTGATGCCAAGCGGCCAGGCGCGGGTTTTCAGCACGGCGCGGGTTTGCGGGTGCAGGTCGGCGGCCAGCGCGATGGTGTCGGATTTGGCCTTTGACAGGGCGTGGGCCATGGCCATGGCTTCGGCCGCCGCGGTCGCTTCGTCGAGCAGGGAGGCGTTGGCGATTTCCATGCCGGTGAGGTCGGTGATCATGGTCTGGAAATTGACCAGGGCTTCGAGGCGGCCTTGGGCGATTTCGGCCTGGTATGGGGTGTAGGCGGTGTACCAGCCGGGGTTTTCCAGCACGTTGCGCAGGATCACCGGGGGGGTGATGGTGCCGTGGTAGCCGGTGCCGATGAGGGATTTCTCGCCGGTGTTGCGGGCGGCGATGCCACGCAACTCGGCGATGGTGCCGGCTTCGTCCAGTGCCGGCGGGAGATCCATCGCCTGTTGGATGCGGATGGTGGCCGGCACGGTGCGGGCGGCCATTTCGGACAGGCTGGCGACGCCGACGGCCTTCAGCATGGCGGCGATTTCGGCTTCGGTCGGGGCGATGTGGCGGGCGACGAAGCTGTCGGCGGCTTCAAGGGCGGCGAGTTCCTGAAGGGCGTCGGTCATGTTTACAGGGTCTCCAGGAAGGCGTTGTAGGCGTCTTCGTCGAGCAGGGCGTCGAAGGCGGCGGTGTCGGCCAGGGCGAGCTTGAAGAACCAGCCTTCGCCGGCGGAGTCGCGGTTGACGAGGGCGGGGTCGTCGATGATGGCCTGGTTGATCTCGGTGATGCGGCCGGCCAGCGGGGCGTAAACGTCCGAGGCGGCTTTCACGGATTCGACGACGGAGATGGCCTCGCCGTCTTCGACTTCGCGGCCGGGGTCGGGGAGTTCGACGAAGACGACGTCGCCGAGGGCGTCCTGGGCGTGGTCGGTGATGCCCACGGTGGCGATGCCGTCTTCGAGGCGGACCCATTCGTGTTCTTTGGTGTAGCGGACGGTCATTGGGGGGGTTCCTTCAGCGAAGAGGGGGAGGAAGAGTCTTCTTTTTGTGAACAAAAAGAAGCAAAAAAACTTTATTCATTAAGAGGGCGAGACTTCAGGCGGTGGGGCTGGAGCGGCCTGGTTCAACCAGGAAGCCGGGCGCAAATGGATGAAGTTTTTTTGCTTCTTTTTGTTCACAAAAAGAAGGTCTTTCTTGTGGATTGTGCATCGGACCCTCAGCGCACGTAGCGGTGCGGGAAGAAGGGGGTGGGGGCGACGCGGGCCGGGAGGGGCTTGCCGCGGACCATGAGGGTGAGGGGGGTGCCGGGGGTGGCGTGGTCGGCGCGGACGTAGCCCATGGCGCAGGGGGCGCCGAGGCTGGGGCCGAAGCCGCCGGAGGTGATTTCGCCGATCGGGGTGCCTTGGGCGTCGGTGATTTCGGTGTGGGCGCGGGCGGGGGCGCGGCCTTCGGGGAGGATGCCGACGCGCTTGCGGGCGGGGCCGGCGGCGATGGCGGCGAGGATGGGGGCGGCGCCGGGGAAGTTGGCTTCGGCGCGGCGGCGTTTGGGGATGGTCCAGAGCAGCGCGGCTTCGGCGGGGTTGGTGGTTTCGTCTATGTCGTTGCCGTAGAGGCAGAGGCCGGCTTCGAGGCGCAGGGAGTCGCGGGCGCCGAGGCCGGCGGGCATGACGTTTGGTTGGGACAGGAGGAGTTGGGCGACGGCTTCGGCGTGGGCGGCGGGGATGGAGATTTCGAAGCCGTCCTCACCGGTGTAGCCGGAGCGGCTGGCGAGGCAGGGGGTGTTGGCGAGGGTGATTTGGGCGACGCCCATGAAGGGGAGGGCGGCGGTCTCGGGGGCGAGGGTGGCCATGATGGCGGCGGCGGCGGGGCCTTGGAGGGCGAGGAGGGCGCGGTCTTCGTGGGGTTCGAGGCGCAGGCCGGGGGGGAGGTGGGCGGCGATGTGGGGGAGGTCGATGTGTTTGCGGCTGGCGTTGACCACCAGGAACAGGCGGTCTTCTCCGAGGTTGGCGACCATGAGGTCGTCCATGATGCCGCCGGAGGGCAGGGTCAGGAGGGTGTATTTCTGGCGGCCTGGGGCGAGGCCCTGGATGTCGCCGGGGACGAGGGTTTCCAGGGCGGCGGCGGCGGCGGCGCCGTGGATGCTGGCCTGGCCCATGTGCGAGACGTCGAACAGGGCGGCGTGCTGGCGGCAGTGGAGGTGTTCGGTGAGAACGCCGGCTTGGTATTGGACCGGCATCGCGTAGCCGGCGAAGGGGACCATCTTGCCGCCGAGGGCGCGATGCAGGGCGTCCAGTGGGGTGGTTTTGAGGACGTCGTCCGTCATGGCTCGGCTCCGCGCACAGGTCGCCCGCCGGCGGGAATGCCGGCGGAAATGCGACCCCCCTCTGTCTGCGGAACCTGAGAGATTCGGCGAGCCCTGGCTGTGAAGCGGGGCGCCTTACTCCGTCGGTGCGGCCTGCTCAGCTGGCCGGCTTTCCAGAGGTTCGTGTGGCCGAGCGGTCTTGGGTGCCTGAGCGTTTCCGGGGGCCGGTTGCGCCTTCGGCGGCGGGATGAAGGGCATTGCTGCGCCCCATGGCCGCTCTCTTCCGCCCGGTGTGATCCGAACCCCGCCTGTATGGCTGAAGCTGCGTGCGCGTTCAAGCGGTGTGGTTGCGGGCGGGGGCGGGGCGATGCGTGGGGCGGGGTTGGCCAAGCGGGGGTGGGCGGCGGTGCGGCCGATCGGGGCGAGGACGACCGACAGGCGTTGCAGCGGCGGCAGGGTGGCTTCGCCGGCGGTCCAGCGCAGGTCGGCCTCGGGCTGGTGCCAGCCGTGGGACAGGGCGGGATGGTGCAGCGGGACGATGCGGCCGTCGGCCATCAGGCGGGTGACGGGCACGCCGAGGCAGCGGCGGTCGTGGGCAGTTTGCGCCACCATGGCGGGCACGAAGCCGGTAGAGACCAGGCGGGCGCCGTGCTGTTCGGAGTCGAGCGCGAAGTGCCAGGCCTCGCCGTCGAAGCGGCCGCGGTGTTCGGTGTTGCCGGCGCGCAGCAGCAGGGCGGGGTCGTCGCTGGCGGCGTGGCCGAGGGCGGCGAGCTTGGTGCGGGTGGTGCGCAGGCGGACGCCCTCGGTGACCAGGGCCATGCAGCCGCGATCGGCCCAGATCTGGCGCGCGGCGGCCTCGGCTTCGGCGACGGACTGGCCGGGGGCGCGGCGCAGGCGGACGAAATCGTCGCGGTTGCCGGTGTCCAGGTAGCTTTCGCTGCCGAGGCCCTCGCTGAGCAGGATGTCGTGGCGGGCGAGTTCGACGTGGTAGTAGGTCACGCTGTCGCGGCGTTCGCGGCGGATGGTGGTGCCGTTTTCCAGGTAGCGGACGGGGACCAGCATGCCGTCGACATGGATGGCGTGGTCGGGCGAGAGATAGAGGTCGCGGTGCGGGCGGCCGGGGCCGAAGGCGTGGGCGCGGACCAGGAAGGGCCACATCTCGGCCGGGCGGTCTTCGCTTGTGCAGTCGACGGTGCGGCGGCCGACCCAGATGACCGGCAGCAACTGGCCGGCCAGCACGGCGACCACATCGTCGCCGGGGGCGAGCTGCTCGACGGGGACTTCGCCGGTGCGGGTCAGGATGCGGGTGCCCTCGGCGAAACAGGGCGGCGGGGCGTATTCGCCGGGACCGTCGGTGGTCAGGGTCAGGACCTGGCCCTTGGTCAACGTGGAATTCGCGACCACATACAGGTTGCTGCCGTATTGCAGCACCAGGGCGCCGGAATTGTCGTAGGCGGTGACGGTGAAGACGTAGGTCGCGTCGTTGTAGATGACGCTGACCTGGTGGCCGATCTGGCTGATCGTGCCGTTCAGCACGATGCGGTCGGGGCTGACGTAATCCACCGTTCCAAGATTATGGAAGATGTAGATCACGCCCCATTTGCCGGCATTGTAGATGGTGTTGGTGAAGGTAATAGGCACGTCGTTGAATCCCGCGATCTGATCTGTGCTCATATCGCGCGACGACGTTTAAAAAACTGTCAAATTGTCGAAAAAATGGTCACGAAGTCTCGTTTCCGAAACACCCCTCGGTTCGGCAGGCTCAGCGCCGGGGGGTGCGGCGGTTATGGGCCAGTTCCTCCTCGGTGAGTTGCAGGCTGACGACGACCTTGTACTGCGCAGCACCACGGTCGCCGGCGCCGGGAAAGCGCAGTTCCAATTCGCCGCCGCTGACCCGCAGCGCGTCGACATTGGGCGCGAAGGCGACGTCCAGCACGAAGGCGCGGCGCTCCAGCACCCGCTCGCCGTCCATCACCGCGACGAAATACGGCACCTGCGCCGCGCGTCCGCGCGCCGCCGGGCCGCGGGCGACGTCGGCCTGTAGCTTCAGGGTGGCCACCACGGCAGCGTTGCGGCCAGGCTTGCAGGCGGCCTCGACGCCGGTGATGCGCGCTTCCAGCACCCGGTCGGTGACGTCGCGGCCGGGGCCGTTGAAGCGCACGAGGTCCGAACCCTCCGCCAACAGCGCGAGCTGCGGGCAGGCCGGGGCGAATTTCGCGTCGGTCATCTCGCCGCAGCCGGACAGCAGGGCGGCGGCCAGGACGGCTGCGGGGACGGCAAGGCGGGGCATCGGCAACTCCGGTTAGGGCAGGCGAAGGCCAGCGCGCGGATTGTTTGCGGGCGCCGGCGCGGGCATACTGGCGCCGACCAGCCCGATGGACAACATGCAAGAATTCGTTTCGCCGCCCCGCGCCACCTCCGGCGCCACCTCCCTGGCCCCGCTCAACGTGCTGCTGGCCGGCCCGCGCGGCTTCTGCGCCGGGGTCGACCGCGCCATCCGCATTGTCGAGGAGACGCTGCGCCGCCACGGTCGGCCGGTCTATGTGCGCCATGAGATCGTCCACAACCGCACCGTGGTCGAGGCGCTGGAGGCGCAGGGTGCCGTCTTCGTCGAGGAACTCTCCGAGGTGCCGCCGGACGCCCCGGTGGTGTTCTCCGCCCATGGCGTGCCCAAGGCGATCCCCGCCGAGGCCGAGCGCCGCAACCTTACCTACCTGGACGCCACCTGCCCGCTGGTTTCCAAGGTGCACCGCGAGGTCGAGCGGCATTTCGGCAACGGCGCGGCGAAAAGCCGCCACATCCTGATGATCGGCCATGCCGGGCATCCCGAGGTGATCGGCACCATGGGCCAATTGCCGCCCGGCGCCATGACCCTGATCCAGAACGCCGACGAGGCGCGCGCCATCGCGCCCGCCGACCCCGCCCTCCTGGCCTTCGTCACCCAGACCACGCTGTCGGTCGATGACACGGCGGAGATCGTCGAGATCCTGCGCACCCGCTTTCCCGCCATCCAGGGGCCGAAGCGCGAGGATATCTGCTACGCCACCACCAACCGGCAGGCCGCGGTGAAGGCGATCGCCGCCGATGCCGACCTGGTGGTGGTGATCGGCAGCGCCAATTCGTCCAATTCACAGCGCCTGCGCGAAGTGGCCGAGCGCGCTGGTGCCACCCGCGCGGTGCTGCTGCCGACCGCGGATGCGCTGGACTGGGCGATGCTGGACGGGGTCCGCACGCTGGGCATCACCGCCGGCGCCTCGGCCCCCGAGATCCTGGTCGAAGCCCTGCTCGACCGGCTGCGGCAGCGCTACACGCTGTCGATCGAGGAGCGTGTGGTCACCACCGAGGACGTGGTCTTCAAGCTCCCGGCCGAGCTGGCGAAATGATGCGAAAGAAGGGCTTGTTCTTTTTTGAAAAAAAGAACCAAAAAACTTTTATTCGTTTGGCGTTCGGCTAGTCACCTATGGCGGTTTATACCGAGGTGACTGATGAGGCGCTGGCGGCGTTTCTTAATGAGTACGAGATTGGCGCGGCGGTGGCGTTTCGCGGTATTGCCGAGGGGGTGGAGAACAGCAATTTCTCGCTGCGCACCACCCAGGGCGACTTTATCCTGACGTTGTACGAAAAGCGCGTTGAGCCGGCGGAGCTGCCGTGGTTCCTCGGGTTGATGGAGCACCTCGCGGGGCGCGGCATCACCTGTCCGCAGCCGGTGCGCGGGCGCGATGGCAATGCGCTGCGGCGGCTGTCCGGGCGGCATGCGGCGGTGACCACCTTTCTGCCGGGGGTCTGGCCGCGCCGGGTGCGGCCGGAGCATTGCGGCCCGCTTGGCGCCGCACTGGCGCGGTTGCATCTGGCCGGCGAGGGCTATGCCGGCACCCGCGCCAACGCGCTGGGGCCCGAGGGCTGGGCGCCGCTGCTGGGCCGTGCCCGTGAATCGTTGGAGGCGACCGGGGCCGATGTGGCCACCGCCGCGCTGTGCGACGAGCTGGAGATGGCGTTGGCCGGCACGCTGGCGCATTGGCCGCGTGATTTGCCGGTCGGGCATATCCATGCGGACCTGTTTCCGGACAACGTGTTTTTCCTCGACGGCCGGCTGTCCGGGTTGATCGACTTCTATTTCGCCGCGACGGACCTGCTGGCCTACGACCTCGCCGTCTGTCTCAACGCCTGGTGCTTCGAGCCGGACTATCAGTTCAACGTCACCAAGGCGCGCAGCCTGCTCGGCGCCTATGCCGCCGTGCGTCCGCTGGCCGACGCCGAGCGCGCCGCCCTGCCGGTGCTGTGCCGGGGGGCGGCGATCCGCTTCGCGCTGACCCGGCTGTTCGACTGGATCAACACCCCGCCGGGTGCGATGGTCACCCGCAAGGACCCGATGGAATACATCCGCCGCCTGCGCTTTTTTCTCACCGCGCGCGATGAACATGCCCTCGGACTCTGAACTGGCCACGGCCGTGGAGATCTGGACCGATGGCGGCTGCAAGCCCAACCCGGGCCCCGGCGGCTGGGCGGTGATCATGCGCTTTGGCACCACCGAGCGCGAACTCTCCGGCGCCGAGGCCGTGACCACCAACAACCGCATGGAACTGACCGCCGCCGCCGTGGCGCTGGAAACTCTGAAGCGCCCGTGCCGCGTGGTGGTGCATACCGACAGCGAATACCTGCGCAACGGCATCACCCGCTGGCACACCGGCTGGGTGCGCAAAGGCTGGCGCAACGCGGCCGGCGATCCGGTGGCGAACATGGATTTGTGGCGGCGTATCCTGGACGCGGCGAAGCCACACGAGATCGACTGGAAATGGGTGCGCGGGCACTCGGGCAACCCGATGAACGAACGCGCCGACGTGCTGGCAACAGAGGCGCGGCGGACGCTGGGCGGAGGGTAAGCAAGGGCTGGGCTCCGCCCAGACCCGCCAAGGGGCCAAGCCCCCTGGACCCTTAATGTATAAGGTCCAGGGGCTTGGCCCCTGGCGGGTCTGGGCAGAGCCCAGCCTTGCTTACTTTATGGCCGCCAGCAGTTCGCTGTCGTTCGGGAATGCGCCGCTTTGGCGTTTGGACCATCGCAGCGCGCCATCGACGGTGACTTCGAACACGCCGCCGCCGGATTTGCGCAGGGTGATTGTGGCTTCGGGCAGGCGGGTGGCCATCAGGGTGCGGGCCGCACGGGCGCGCGCCTCGTAGCCTCACATGCCGCAGAATTCGATTTCGATGTTCATGTGTTCATCCTTGGGTGACGGGAAGCTGATACGGATGTGAGCTTGTCCGGCGCGGGGATCAAGCCCCGCCAACTGGACACTGTTGCCCCGCCGCCCCTAGAACGCCGCATGTGGTTCGTAAGGTCGCCGATATGAGCGCAATTGTTCCCGTGATCCTGTCCGGCGGCTCCGGCACCCGGCTTTGGCCGGTGTCGCGCGAGAGTTTCCCCAAGCAGTTCTGGCCGCTGGTGTCCGAGCTGAGCATGATCCAGGAGACCGCCGCGCGGGCGCAGCGGCCGGGCTTTGCCGCGCCGATCGTGGTGTGCAACCAGGAGCATCGGTTTGTGGTGGCGGAGCAGCTGCGCGGGCTGGGGATCCAGGGGGCGCGCATTCTGTTGGAGCCGGTGGGGCGGAATTCGGCGCCGGCGATTCTGGCGGCGGCGTTGCTGGTGGCGGAGACGGACCCGGACGCGGTGCTGTGGATGATGGCGGCGGATGCGGCGATTGCTGATGGCGAGGCGCTGCATGTGGCGCTGGCGGCGGCGGTGGCGGCGGCGCGGGCCGGGCATGTCGCGACGTTTGGAATGAAGCCGACGGCGCCGGAGACCGGGTTCGGCTATATCGAGCGCGGGGATGCGTTGCCGGGAATTGCGGGCGCCTATGCGGTGGCGCAGTTCCTGGAAAAGCCGGATGCGGCGCGGGCGGTGGCGTTTGTCGCCTCGGGCCGGCATCTTTGGAATTCCGGGATGTTCGTGTTCACCGCGGCGACGTTGATTGCCGAGATGGAGCGGTTTGTGCCGGAGGTTGTCACCGCGGTGCGCGCGGCGCTGGCGGCCAGTGTGGCGGATCTGGATTTCGTGCGGCTCGATCCCGTGGCATTTGCGGGGTGCCCCTCGATCAGCCTGGACTATGCGGTGGCGGAGCGGACCAAGCTGGCCGCCGTTGTGCCGGCCGATATCGGCTGGTCGGATGTTGGCAGTTGGGGGGCGTTGTGGGAGCTGGGCGCCAAGGACGGCGCGGGCAATGTGGCGTCGGCCAGCGGGCGTGGCGCGGTGGTGTTCGAGGGGGCCAGCAACTCCTATGCGCGGTCTGACGGCGCGGTGGTGGCGGTGCTGGGGCTGGAGGATGTGGTGGTGGTGTCCACGGTGGATGCGGTGCTGGCGATGCATCGTGACCATGCGCAGGATGTGAAGAAGGTGGTCGACCGGCTGCGCGCGATGAAGCGGCCGGAGGCGACGGCGCATAACCGTGTTTATCGGCCGTGGGGGTTCTACGAGAGCCTGATCCAGGGCGAGCGGTTCCAGGTCAAGCGGATCGTGGTCAATCCCGGGCACAAGCTGTCGCTGCAGAAGCATTTTCATCGGGCGGAGCATTGGGTGGTGGTGAACGGCACCGCGCTGGTGACCCGGGATGCCGAGGTGCTGATGGTGCGGGAGAACGAGAGCATCTACCTGCCGTTGGGCTGCGTGCACCGGATGGAGAATCCCGGACGCATTCCGCTGACGCTGATCGAGGTGCAGTCGGGGAGCTATACCGGCGAGGATGATATCGTGCGGATCGAGGATACGTACGGGCGGAGTTGAGGGAAGCAGTTCTTTTTTGGAAAAAAGAACCAAAAAGCTTTCATTCGTTTGCTGCGGGCTTTCCCTGGGGAGCCGCGATGCCAATGGATAAAAGTCTTTTTGCTTCTTTTTCTTCAGAAAAAGAAGACCTTCCCTTCCTCTGCGCCAGATCAATGCCGGCAGCGGTTCAGGCCTGATACGCTGGCGGCATGACCACGTCTCCGCGCCGCGTCCTGTTGTTTGTCGTCCTGGTTCTGATTTTGGCGGGCGGCGGTGCCTGGCTGGCGTCTTTCGCGTCCGGCGCGCGGGTGCTGTGGGTGCTGGCGGCGTTGCCGGTGGCGTTGCTGGTTGCGCGCGACAGTTGGCGGGCGTTGCGCGGCGGGTCGGCGGGGGTGGATATCATCGCGCTGCTGGCGATTGCCGGGGCGATTGCGTTGGGCGAGAGCTTCACCGCCGCATTGGTGGGGCTGATGGTGGCCGGTGGCGGGGCGCTGGAGGAGTTCGCCGAGGGGCGGGCGCGCGGCGAGTTGTCGGCGCTGCTGGCGCGGGTGCCCATGGTTGCCCACCTGGTCGAGGGCGAGGCGCTGGTGGAGGTGGCGGCCGGGGCGGTGGTGCCGGGCCAGTTGTTGCTGGTCAAGCCGGGCGAGCTGGTGCCGGTGGATGGCACGGTGGTGGGCGAGGCGGCGGTGCTGGATGAGTCGGCGTTGACGGGGGAGCCGCTGGCCGTCAGCCGGGAGGCCGGCGCGGTGGCGCGCAGCGGCGTGGTCAATGCCGGCGGGCCGTTTCGCATGTTGGCGACTGCTAACGCGAGGGACAGCACCTATTCCGCCATCGTCCGGCTGGTGCGGGCGGCCGAGGGGCAGCGGGCGCCGATGGTGCGGCTGGCGGATCGCTGGGCGCTGTTTTTCTTGCCGGCGACGCTGGCGGTGGCGGGGTTAGCCTGGATTTGGCACGGCAGCGCCGAGTTCGCGCTCGCGGTGCTGGTGGTGGCGACGCCGTGTCCGTTGATCCTGGCGGCCCCGGTGGCGCTGGTTTGCGGCGTGTCGCGGGCGGCCCGGCTGGGGGTGATCGTCAAGGGCGGCGGGGCGCTGGAGCGGCTGGCGCGGGTGGTCACGGTGCTGTTCGACAAGACCGGCACACTGACCTCCGGGCTGCCGGAGGTCGAGGCGGTGGAGGCGCTGGACGGGTTCGAGCGGGATGAAGTGCTGGGGTTGGCCGCCTCGCTTGACCAGGCTTCGCAGCATGCGGTGGCCGGGGCGGTGGTGGCGGCGGCGCGGGCGGCGGGGTTGGCGTTGAGCTTGCCGGAGCGGGTGACGGAGGTGCCGGGCGGCGGGGTGTCGGGGGTGGTGGCGGGGCATAATGTGGCCGTGGGCGGGGTTGCGATGCTGACCGGTCTTGGCCTGGCGCCGCCCACTGTTGGGATCGCGGCGCGTCTTGCCGCCGCGGCGCCGGCGGTGGCCTGGGTGGCGATCGACGGGCGGCTGGCCGGCGTGCTGCTGCTGGCCGACCGCATCAGGCCGGAGGCGCCGCGTGCGTTGCAGGCCTTGCGGGGGCTGGGCGTGCGGCGGGTGGTGATGGTGACCGGCGACCGGGCGGGGCCGGCGATGGCGGCGGGCGAGGCGCTGGGGCTGGACGCGGTGCATGCCGAATGCACGCCGGAGGGCAAGATCGCGGTGGTGCGGGCCGAGCGGGCGGCGGCACCGCCGGTGATGATGATCGGTGACGGGATCAACGATGCGCCGGCGCTGGCGATGGCCGATATCGGCGTGGCCATGGGGGCGCGCGGGGCGGCGGCGGCGGCCGAGGCGGCGGATGTCGTGCTGCTGGTTGATCGCATCGACCGGGTGGCGGATGTGGTTGGCGTGGCGCGCGACACACACCGCATCGCCCGGCAGTCGATCGCCGTTGGCATGGGGTTGTCGCTGGCCGCCATGGCGGTGGCGGCGGCGGGGTACCTGCCGCCAGTGGCGGGCGCGGTGCTGCAGGAGGGCATCGACGTGGCGGTGATCCTGAATGCCCTGCGCGCGCTCGGCGGCCGGCAGGTGGCGGCGTTGCCGGCGCGGGCGGGGGTGGCGAAGGTGCTGGACGATCATGTCCGTCTGCGCGGCCTGTTGGCGCGGATGCGCCGCACCGCGGACGGCTTGCATGCCCTGGCAGCGCCCGATGTTGCGGCGCTGCGTGACATCGACGCCGCCCTGTCCACATTGTTGCTGCCGCATCAGCGGGCCGAGGAGGCAGCGACCTTTCCCGAGCTGGCCCGCCGCCTGGGCGGTGCCGACCCGCTGGCGTCGATGACGCGCATGCACGAGGCGATTGCCGAGCTGGCGCGGCGCTATGCGGCACTGGTGGCCGGTTTGGACGCAGATGCCGCCAGCGACGCCGAAACCCGCGAGCTGCGCCGCCTGCTGCATGTGATGGAGGCGGTGATCGCCCTGCATCTGGCGGCCGAGGAAGACCTGGTCAGCCGGGCGGAGGATATCCCGCCGCGCTGAGCCGGCGCTCGATCATGTGCTCGCGCAGGTCCTCGCCAGCAGCCGCGAGCAGCATGGCCGCCATCGGGTGGCCCAGCGCGCGCGCCTCCAGTTCCAGCAGGGCGATGCATGCGGCCAGGCCGGCGAGGCGCGGCTCGTGTCCCTGCGGCTCCTGCTGTACTGGCGCGGTGTCGTTCATCCACCGCATTGCCATGGCTCAGGGCCCGGCCAGGGTCGGCATCGGCGCGCGCCGGTGAAGCCGATCGAGTTGGACGAGAATGCGATCCGGCGGCCCCTCGGCCAACAGCTCCAGCCGCGCCTCGTCCACCATCGCTTCCAGGCGCATCGTGGTGGGTGACGCGATGGTGACCAGCCAGGTGGCGGTCGCGTGCGCCTCACCGGCCGCGCAATTCTCCACCATCAGCATCGCCGGCGCGTAGCACCCGGCAATCAGGGTGGCGGTGCAGCCGGCCAGTCGAGTCGCGGCGCGATCGGCGAGCAGCTCAAGCGGATGCCGGGTCGGCGCGGTCGGCAGGGTGGCGGCATGCGGGCGGCAGACAGCATGGTCGGGCGCGGTCTTAAGCATGTCGATGAATCCCTTATGGATTTCCCAAAGTGCGGTCGGCAACTCGCGGCGCTTTACCAACCCTTAAGGAAGATATCTCGACAGTTCCTAAGAAAGGGTTAACGCGCGAATTTTCATCCGCCATGATTCAAGGACTTTGAGGGCGCTTCTTCGCGTCGAATCGGCGTTGTACGGCTGTCAAGCGTTAACATCGCCCCGGCGCATTTCACGCGCCATACAAACCCCGCGCATTGCCGCGAAAGAACTGCCGCCGCTCCGCCGGCCCGGGGACGAAGGGCAGGCAGCGCGCGGGATCGTCGTAATCCCAGTGCGGATAGTCGGTCGCGAACAACAGCCGGTCCCAGCCGATCCAGCCAATGCAGTCGCGCAGATGCGAGGCATTCTCAGGCTCTTCCATTGGTTGCGTCGTCAACCAAACCTGGCTGCGCAGCACCTCGCTGGGGCTGCGGACAAGCTGCGGGGTCTCCGCCCGCAACACCCGCCAGGCCCGGTCCAGCCGCCACGCCAGCGCCGGCAGCCAGCCGAATCCGGCCTCGATCAGCACCACCCGCAACTCAGGAATCGCCTCGAACAGCCCCTCGACAACCATGGATGTCAGCATCGACTGGCATGACTGGGCGTGCCCGATCATGTCCTCGATATAGTGACTCGGCCAGCCATGGCTGGTGACGGGATGGCCGCCATTGCCGAAAGCGTGGATCCCCACCGGCCAGCCCGCCTCGCTGGCCGCGCGAAAGATCGGCCAGTAGCGTGGATTGCCCAGCGGCGCCCGGGTGCGGCTCAGCAGCAGCACCTGGACGATGTCGGGATGTCCGGCCCAGCGCTGGATCTCGGCCACCGAGGCCGCCGGGTCCTCGTAAGGCACCACCAGCGAGGCCTTCAGCCGTGGCTCCGGCTGCGTCCATTCCGCCACCTGCCAGTCATTGATGGCGCGTGCCACGGCCACCGACAGGTCGATATTGGCAAACCCGCCGGGATGCGGGCGGATCATGTTGAGCACCCCCATCTCGATGCCGTTGGCGTCCAAATGATGCGTCTGCATGAAGCCCAGGCTGCTACCCGGCCGGCCGCCTTCGGTTGGCCAGGCATCGCGCCGCGAGGCGTCCGGCTGGCCCTTGGGATATTGCGGGCCGCTGGCGTTGCCCTGGCGGTTGCGCTGGCCGAACTCGGACAGATGCTCCTGCCAGCGCTGCGGCAGATAGCGGTAGAGCATCTTGAAATCGCGCGGCGAGTGATGGATGTCGGTGTCGGCGATCATCGTCCGCACCTGCGTCGTCGGCATTTCGTCCATCGCATGGTCCCCCGACGCTCATCGGGCCATAGCCGGGGCAGGGAAGGCAAGGTCTTCTTTTTGTGAACAAAAAGAAGCAAAAAAACTTTATTCGTTCGTCCAGGAACCGGGCGATCCGACGGCGGGCCGGGTGCCGCCCACAGCTAATTGGAAGAAGTTTTTTTGCTTCTTTTTGTTCACAAAAAGAAGATTCTACCTTCCTGCCCGCTTGCTCTCGGTCTTGAGCTGCCCGCACGCCGCCAGGATATCGCGTCCGCGCGGCGCACGCACCGGCGAGGAGAACCCGGCTTCCATGACGATCTTGGAAAACCGGTCGATCGCGCCCGGCGTGCTGGTCTCGTACGGGCTACCGGG
This sequence comes from Asaia bogorensis, assembly GCA_945869965.1. Lineage (GTDB taxonomy): Bacteria > Pseudomonadota > Alphaproteobacteria > Acetobacterales > Acetobacteraceae > CAMDGX01. Next base: position 5,646 of record CAMBRC010000070.1, on the reverse strand, counting down.
CCAGGGGTTGAACGGGATCAGGTTCACCTTGGCCGGCATTCCGGCGATCAGGCGGATGAGTTCGCGGGCATCAGCCGGGCTGTCGTTGACGTCCTTGAGCATAACGTATTCGAAGGTGATGCGCCTGGCGTTGCTGGCGGCGGGGTAGCGGCGACAGGCGGCCATCAGCTCGGCGATCGGGTATTTGCGGTTCAGCGGCACGATCTCGTCGCGCAGTTCGTCGCGAACCGCGTGCAGCGAGACCGCGAGGTTGACGCCCAGTTCGGCGCCGGCCCGGTCCATCATCGGCACCACGCCGGAGGTGGACAGGGTGATGCGGCGGCGCGACAGCGCGATGCCTTCGTTGTCCATCACGATGGTCATGGCTTTCGCCACGTTTTCATAGTTGTAGAGCGGCTCGCCCATGCCCATCAGCACGATGGTGGAGAGCAGGCGCGGGGTTTCGCCATGCGGGCTCGGCCATTCGGCATAGGAGTCGCGCGCCGCCATGAACTGGCCGACGATCTCGGCCGCCCCGAGGTTGCGCGCCAGGCCCTGGGTGCCGGTGTGGCAGAACTTGCACGACAAGGTGCAGCCGACCTGGGACGAGATGCAGACGGCGCCGCGATCCTGATAGGGGTCGGGGATATAGACGGTCTCCGCCTCCTGGCCGTCGCGGAAACGGAACAGCCACTTGCGGGTCTCGTCGGTGCTGGTCTGCACCACCGCGGCTTCCGGCCGGCCGACGACGAAATGCTCGGCCAGCTTGGCCTGCATCGGCTTGGCGATGGTGGACATCGCGGCGAAATCGGTCGCGCCCTGGTGGTAGATCCAGTGCCAGACCTGCTTGGCGCGGAACGGCTTCTCGCCGATCGCCGCCAGCTCGGCCGCGAGTTCCGCGCGCGACAGCCCGACCAGCTCGACCCGGCCATCGGCCGTGCGCGCCGGCGGCGGGGCAAAGCGCGCGGTCTTGGCCAGGATGCGGGCGCGCTCGATTTCGGTGAGGTCGGGGATGGCGTTCATTTAGGGGGGCACGCCTTGTTGATGGCGGCATAGGCGGCGGCAAACCCCTTCATGCTGAAGGTGTCCGCAACCTCGCCGCGCGGGCCGGGTGACTTGGCGATGGCCTGGGGCGCCTTGGCGAACGCGGCCACGGCGGCGGCCCCGCTGCGCGCGAAAGCCGAGCGCTGGGCGGTGTAGAAATCGAGCGTGGTGGCACCGAGCGCCACCTTCACCTCGGCATTGGCGGCATAGGTGAAGCCGGCGCTGATCGCCACGGCATCGCGCAGCGCTGGGCGCTGGGTCACCGTCAACACGACTTCGCCGCGCCCGGCCACGGCCCCGGCGGGCTTGGCGCGGACCAGCGCGTAGCACACCGTTTGACCGCCCTCGGTATGGGTCGCGGCCTGCCAATCCTGGAAAGTGCCGATCGATTTCGGCCCGTCGGGCTTGGCAGCAGGGGTGGCGGGCGCGGTCGCCGGGCGCGGCTGGGCCTGAACGGCGGGCGATACGGCGACGGCGACCAGGGGGGCGGCGAACAGGGCGGCGGCAAGAACGGGAAGGATGTGCATGGGCGCAGAGATACGAAGCCGCCGCCGCGTGAACAAGCGTTGCCTGCTCATGCCTCCTGTTCCCCCGCGTCCGATGGGCCCGCGTCCAATGGGCCCGCGTCCGATGGGCCCGTGTCCGATGGGTCCGCGTCCAGCCAGGCCGGGCGGTTGCGGCGGAATACCGGGTGGCCGTGGCCGGATGCGGCGGGCAGTGCCTCGGCGGCGCCACCGCTCATCACCGGCCGGTCGGCGAAGCGCCCGTGCTGCAACAGCCGGTCGTACAACACCAACGCCCCGGCCACCGCCAGGTTCAGCGAAAACCGCGTCGGAATCCGCACCAGGTGATCGCACCGCGCCAGCAACGCCGGCGACAGCGACGACCGCTCCGGCCCTAGCACATAGGCCGCGCTCAGCGGATGCCGGAAGCTCGGCAACTCCGCCGCGTCGGGGTGGATCTCGATGCCGACCAGCTTGCAGCCATCGGGCAGGTTCATCCCCGCCGGATCATCGAACCGCCACAGCGGCACATGCGCCGGCGTGCCCGCGGTATCGGCGCTGCGCCCGGCCCGCGCGTCGAACCCGGTGCCCAGGGTGAAGCAGAAGCTGGCGCCAAACGCATGCGCGGTGCGCAACAGCGCGCCGACATTGGCCGATTTCGACACGCCCTCGGCGCCGATGCCGAAATAGCCCCGCGTTCTGGTTGGTTGCATCGCCATGGTCTATGCCGGCGGCCATGACCAGCGCAATGTCCCGGCCGGCTATCGTCATTTTCGGCGCCGCCGTCCGCCCGGATGGCGCGCCGAGCCGCACCCTGCGCGTCCGCGTCGAAGCCGCACTCGCCCTTGGCGCCCGCCTGGAAAGCCCGCTCTACCTGCCCACCGGCGGCATCGGCCGCTTCGGCGACGCCGAGGCCGCTGTCATGGCAGGGCTACTGCGCGCGGCCGGCGTGGCCGAGTCCGATATCCGGCGGGAATCGACCGCGCACGACACCGTGTCGTCGGTGCGCGCAGTGCGAAGGATGCTCGCAGACCACTATGGCCCGGTCTATGCCGCGACCAGCGCCTATCACCTGCCGCGCTGCGTGGTCTTGCTGCGTCTGGCGGGGTTGCCCGCGCACGCCTGTCCGCCGCCGCCCGCCCTGGCCGCGGCGGCGTGGCGCAAACGCTGGTGGTGGCGGTTGCGCGAAGTGCCGGCGCTGCCGTGGGATGCGGCGTTTGTGGTTTGGCTGCGGGTGACAGGAAGGATTTAGGGAAGAATCTTCTTTTTCTGAAGAAAAAGAAGCAAAAAGACTTTATTCACTTAGGCTGGGACTTGGCGATCAGCACCCCAGCCAATGGATAAAAGTTTTTTGGTTCTTTTTTTCAAAAAAGAACGCGCTTTCTTACCGCTCTTCCTCACCATTCTCCTGCTCGACCTCGACGATGGCATCGGTGTCGTCCTCGAGGTCGGAGGTGTCTTCGAGCACATCCTCCTCCGCATCGTCGTCCGACACTTCCACCTCGACATCCGCGGTATCCAGCCCAGGCACGGCGACCACCTTGGCGCGGCGCTTTTCTTCCATCACGTTGCCGCCCGCCCGGCGCACCCGCGGCTGTTCGGGCGGCTGCTCGGTGTTGCACTTGGGGCAGACCGCCGGCTGGCGGGCCAGGTCGTAGAAGCGGGCGCCGCAGGAAACGCAGACGCGCTTGGTGCCGAGTTCGGGCTTGGCCATCGATCGCCTCACACAAAGAGAGCGGCGCCGGGAGGTGGCGTCTCGCGAGGGGGCGGCCCATGCCATTCCTCTGCGCGCCTGTCAAACCGATTTCCGCCGTGCTAAGGCGCGGGCATGCAAATTGCCTCGGTTCGCCCGCTCATCTCCCGCCGCCCCATCGTCTCCAGAAGGCCGGCGGCCCCGCTGTCGGGCACCATCCGCGTGCCCGGCGACAAATCGATCAGCCATCGCGCGCTGATGTTCGGGGCGCTCGCGGTCGGCGAAACCCATATTTCCGGCCTGCTCGAAGGCGAAGACGTGCTGCGCACCGCCGCCGCCATGCGCGCGCTGGGTGCCGAGGTGATCCAGGACGGACCCGGCGCCTGGCGCGTCGCCGGGCGCGGTATCGGTGGCCTGATCGAGCCGGCGGACGTGCTCGACATGGGCAATTCCGGCACTGCCGCCCGCCTCCTGGCCGGCATCCTGGCCAGCCATCCGTTCTTCTCGGTGATGACCGGCGACGCCAGCCTGCGCCGCCGCCCGATGCGCCGGGTGACCGACCCGCTGGCCCAATGCGGCGCCCGCTTCGCCAGCCGCGAGGGCGGCCGCCTGCCGCTGGCGATCGAGGGCGCGCGCGAGGCGCTGCCGATCGAGTATGTGGTGCCGGTGCCCTCGGCCCAGGTGAAATCCGCCCTGCTGCTGTGCGGCCTCAACGCGCCGGGGATCACCCGCATCGAGGAGCGCGAGGCCACCCGCGACCACAGCGAGAACATGCTGCGCCATTTCGGCGCCACCGTACGCGTCGAGACCGCCGGCCACGGCCGCATCATCGAGCTCCAGGGCCAGCCCGAGCTGCGGGCCGCCGATGTCGTCGTGCCCGGCGACCCGTCCTCCGCGTCCTTCCCGCTCGCCGCTGCATTGCTGGTTCCCGGCTCAAGCTTACGCATCGAGGGCGTCGGCCTGAACCCGCTGCGCACCGGCCTGTTCGCCACCCTGCGCGAGATGGGCGCCGTGCTGCGCATCGACCGCGCCCGCACCGAGGGCGGCGAGCCCGTCGGCGATATCATCGTCGAATACTCCGCCCTGCGCGGCATCGAGGTGCCGCCCGAGCGCGCGCCGAGCATGATCGACGAGTATCCGATCCTCGCCGTCCTCGCCGCCGCCGCCTCGGGCACGACAAGGATGCGCGGCCTCAAGGAACTGCGCGTGAAGGAAAGCGACCGTCTCTCCGCCACCGCCGCCATGCTGGCCGCCAACGGCGTGCGCGTCACCATCGACGGCGACGACCTGATCGTGGTCGGAGCAGGAGAGGGGGGCGGCGGCATCAAGGGCGGCGGCGTGGTGGAAACCCACATGGACCATCGCCTGGCGATGAGCGCGCTGATGATGGGCCTCGCCAGCCGCGACGGCGTGGCCGTCGACGATGCCAGCTTCATCGACACCAGTTTCCCGGGCTTCGTCGACCTGCTCAACAGCGTCATCGGCAATGGCGGAGCACCGGCGCTGGTCGCGGCATGACCCCCCCCCGCTTCGAGCCAATCATCATCGCAATCGACGGCCCCGCCGCCGCCGGCAAAGGCACCCTGGCCCGCCGCCTCGCCCAGCACTTCAACCTGCCGTACCTCGACACCGGCCTGCTCTACCGCGCCGTCGCCCGCCGGGTGATCGAGGCCGGCCACAACCCCGCCGACGCCGATGCCGCCATCGCCGCCGCCCGCACGCTCAAGCCCGACGACACCGCCCGCACCGACCTGCGCGGCCCCCCAGTCGACGAGGCCGCCAGCCTTGTCGCCTCCGTCCCCGCCGTCCGCGCCGCCCTGCTCGACTTCCAGCGCAGCTTCGGCCACGCCCACGGCGCCGTCCTGGACGGCCGTGACATCGGCACCGTCATCTTCCCCGACGCCCCCGCCAAGCTCTACGTCACCGCCAGCGTCGAGGAACGCGGCCGCCGCCGCTGGGCCGAACTGCGCGCCCGCGGCGTCGCCGCCGACCAGGCCGCCATCACCGCCGAAGTCCACGCCCGCGACGCCGCCGACCGGGCGCGCGCCGCCGCCCCGATGAAACCGGCCGACGACGCGCTGCTGCTCGACACCACCGCATTGGATGCCGATGCGGCGTTCAACACGGCGTTGGATCTGATCGAAAGAAAACTCAGCAAGCAGGCCTCCGGCGGCAAAGGGCCGGCGGCCCTTTGATCCCACGACTTTGCACCCGGATTCCACGCCAAGAACCGTCTTATGAATGGGGGTCAAGGGGCCCTCGGCCCCTTGCCGCCGGAGGCTTGCTTGCCTTCCATCTTGACTCCATCCCCTCCCTGGCGCTTCTCTCCGCCCGTTCGCGTATCCGCGCGTTGTCTCAAACCCGGCCTGCGCCGCCCCGCCATCGCGGGCGCGCGGGCACGTCGTGCTTCCCGCCACGGGACGCGCG
>CAMBRC010000069.1 GCA_945869965.1 Asaia bogorensis | reverse complement strand
ATGAGAGAACTGCCGCTGCCGTGGTGCCGCTCCGGTTGGGCTACGCCCGCCCTGCGCGCCACCACGGCAGCAGCAAAACGTGCGTATCAACCGGCAGGCGGTCCACCTAACGGAACCGAAACGCTGTAGCGAACAACCGAGCCATCTCTTTGGTCCGGCGAGACAACCGGGGAATACTTTACGATTGGTAAATGCCGCGGGTGCATTGATTGCGATCCCTGGGGCTTTCCTGCTACAGGCAACGGACAGATGCGATGGGGAGCGGTTCAATGGATGGTGAGTTCACAGGCTGGGTGAATCCCCCGTTGCACATGCAGGCGGATGCGTTGGATCGGATTTTGCACTCCGAACTTTCCGAACCCGCGATGCGCCATGCCGCCGAGCTGGTGGCGCTTGGCTACACCGTGATCCCCGGCGTGGTCAGCCCCGAACATTGCCGCACCGTGATTGCCGAGTTCGGCCAGTTCTACGCGCAGAACGCGCCGACATTCGACGCCTATCGCTCAAATCGCGGGATTCTGCCGCGGTTCACGAATTTGCACCAGGCGCTGCCGATCCTGACCCAGCTGTTCACGCGCAATCCGCTGATGCTGGAGGTGCAGGATTTCTTCTTCGGCCGCCCCACTTCACTATATACCTCGCTGTATTATGAGCGCGGTTCGGAGCAGCCCTTGCATCGTGATACGCCGGTGTTCTGCACCCGGCCGGAATACAATTATTTCGGCAACACGCTCTATCTGGAGGGCGCCGGCGACGAGAATGGCTGCCTGGAGGTGGTGCCGGGCGGGCATCTGGTGGGCGAGCTGGACCGCGAGGCGATGGCGCGGACGCGGTACGGCTCGCTGGACGCGCTGCCGCAGCTCGACGACGAAATCTGGAACGCCTACCAGAAACGGGTGGTCGATCGCTGCCTGGAGCGCGGACTGAAGATCAAGAAGCTGCATGTCTCGCCGGGCGACTCGCTGATTTGGCATCCTCAGTTGCCGCATGGCGGCTCACCGATCAAGGACACGTCGCGCACGCGGCACAGCTTCGTCTTCCATACCGCCCCGGTGGGCGCCAGGGTCTACCATCAGTATGTCTTCTTCAACCCGTCCAAGCCGTTTCCCGAGATGGCGCAGTGGGAACAGGAGATGATCGACGGGCGAGCGGTGGTCCATCATGCGCAGGGGATCGCGCTGGGCCATCCCGCGCACAAGGCTTTCCCGGTGGAACAGCTTGACCTGACGGGGTTGACGCAGGTGCCGCGGCAGAAGATCTCGACCGTGGCGGCGCTGGCGCAAGTCTGACGGGCGCGGCTTCGTGATGCGATGGCGCTAGGCGGCCTGCCGCCTAGCGTTTGGTAAGAATGAAGGTGTTTGACAACCAGTAGGCGGGGGCGCCAGCAGCGGTGTCTTCGCGGACTTCCAACGCTGCGCAGCCGCAGGCAGCGGCGATTTCAAAAACCACATTCTGTGGTAGGCAATGCATCTCGATCGTGCCGGTTTCGCTGGGTTTCGCTAAATATGTGGCCACTTCGTAGCGATAGTTCATCGCGTAGGTAGGTACCTGGAACATTGCCACGCCGCCGCGTGCCAGCAGAGTGAGTGCACGCCGCAGGATCATCGCAATCACCGGCGGCGGGTTGTGCTGCAACACGATATGGCTGAACCACAGATCGAACGGCCCGGTCATGCCAAAATCGGGCGCGCGTGCGAGGACGAACCGGGCATTGCCGACGCCTGCGTCACGCGCCGCCTCGCGTGCCATGTCCAGGTGCGTGGTCGAGATATCCACGCCGACGACATTGTCAAAACGCGTTGCCAGATGCGGCGTTACGCGCCCGACGCCGCAGCCGAACTCCAACACACGCGCGAATTCGGACGGCGTCCGGCCGTGCCGCTCCAGGGCGGAGACAATGCGTCCTACGTCGTTGGCGCCGGAGGCGTAGAAGCTGCTCCTGGTTTCCTCGATCCGGTCCGGCAGGAAGTTCTCTGACGACAGGACAGACCAATGGGGCTTTTCATGACCCAATCTTGTCCATGTACGCATGACATGGTCGACGAGCTGCATCTCGGTTGCGGCGTCGGTCTGCCATTGGACATGCTGTGGTGGCACTTCGATCGACAACCGCGGCTGGGCCTTGAGGGCAGCAATCCGGACGGTGTCCGCCAGACTCCGTTCCAGGCTGTTGCGAAACTCGCTGGACGTCAGGCAGAGGCGGCGCATTTCGTCGCGTGATGGAACGTTACGCCAGACGTCGAGATCTTTCTCGGTGGGTTCACGTCCCAAGATGAGGCGGTAGGACCAGGTGATCTCTTCTGTCGAAATTGGCATTGGTATTTCCTAGCACCCATGGCAAACGCCAGCGACCTGCGATGTTCGGTTATGGCGCTGATAAGTGCCTGTCAAGGAACATAATTCCAAGATGGCTGTTTGATCCCCCCTTTCCGGCACCTGGTATTGCGACTCCATCAGGGGTCAATCCGGCAGGTATGCTCCCGAGCCGCTCCGATCATTGCTCCTGGTGGCCTGATCGACCTACGCAATCTCAGCAAATGGCTCGCGGCGAGCCACGATCGCGACTGGCCACATATGGCCATCCCGATAGGGGCAGGCGTTTGAGACGATCCCGTGTATCGGGTCATAGCGCACGATCAACCAACTATGCGCGAATCCGGCCGCGCGGAGTTGGTCGAACAACTCCCATCCGGGGTGGATGAAAACCAGCGCTCCGCCTTGGGTCACGGGGTTGCCATGGAAGATATCCGGCAGCACTCGTTCGATCCCGCTGACGCCCAACCTCGCCCGCACCAGGTGCCGGTCCAGCGTGTGAAAGAAGGGCAAGCTGAACAGCATGGTCCCTGACGGTGCGAGAATGCGGGCGCATTCGCGCAAAGCTGCCTGGGCATCCGGCACGTGCTCGAGCACGTCACAATGGATGAGCAAATCCAGGCTATCGGCATCGAACGAGGTCGCCAGCATGTTCTCGTGCCGAACCTCGATCCCCCGCACTGGACGGCTCGTGCCGCATGGCACGTCGTCGCCGAGATACTCCGATCCAATCAGCCCCGGCAGTCGCTGCTGCATGAAACGGAACATCGGCGTGAGCCGTTCGAACGTTGCACATCGCTGGACTTGGTGGCGCCGGCTGACCTCCTGGATCAGGTCCAGCATCAGCCGCATCCGACCATTGAGGCCGCAAGGGCAAATCATCCCTTCCAGAAGGTTGCGCCAGGGCTCCGTGCCGTCGCCGACGCTGACCCGCATCTCGGTTGCCTTGCCACACCCGCTGCACCAAGCCTGCGCGGTGCGCCGGGTAAGAAGGTCTGGTTCAACGAGACCACGCACATGGGCCAGGGTTGGCGCCAGTTCCTCGAATGCGGCGCGCGAGGCGCACCAGATGTTCATGGCACGGCGCCCTTCTGGATCGCACGATCGAACAGCGACATGGGGGGTGTAGCCCTGGGCATTTCCTGAGTTTGATACTGCATCGGGTTTTCATGCGCCAGGGTGTGAACGCGGCGGGGCATACGGCGGCTGTCATCAAAGCTTCTCTGTGTGGCGCGGTTAGATTTCGATTATCTTCGAATGATGGAAATTGATGATGCGGCGGCGGGGTTCGCCGCGATTGGACAGGCGACCCGGCTGGACCTGGTGCTCCGGCTGCTGGCGGCCGGACCGGGCGGCATGTCGGCTGGCGATATCGCCGCGGCGTTGGGCGTTGCGCCATCGACTTTGTCGTTTCACCTGCGGACGCTGGAGGAGGCCGGGCTGATCGGGGCGACGCGGCAGGGGCGTCAACAGGTCTACACCGCCCAGCGCCAGCGCCTGTTCGAGGTTCTGTCGGTCTTCGACGCCGCACTTGCCGGCAGCCGTGGCAGCAACAACGGGAGTCCGCCGATGCCACCGCCCTTCACCGTGCTTTTCCTGTGCACCCGCAACGCGGCGCGCTCGATCATGGCCGAGGCGATCCTGTCCAAGCTGGCGCCGGGGCGGTTTGTCGCCTTGTCCGCCGGCTCCGATCCATCGCCCAAGGGGCCATTTCCCGAGGTGCTGGCGCAGTTGAAGGCGCTGGGGCACGACGTCACGGGTTTGCGGTCCAAGTCATGGGACGAATTTGCCGGGCCGGGGGCGCCGCGCCTGGATTTCGTCATCGCGCTGTGCGACGTCACCGCCGGGCAAGTCTGTCCGGAATTCGGCGCCTCGACGGTGAGCGCTGCCTGGCCGCTGCCGGATCCCGCCAGGTTCAACGGCAGTGCGGCCGAGCGTGCGGCACTGCTCAATGAGCTTTACGCCGGGTTGCGGCGGCGCCTGGAGGCGTTTGCGGCACTGCCGATCCAGACGCTGGGGTCCATCGCGTTGAAGGCCAGGATCGACGAATTGGCCGATCCGCATCTGCGGGGGCGTTGAACATGCGTGTTGGCATCAACGGGATGGGGCGGATCGGGCGGCTGGCTCTGCGGGCGGCGATGGGGGCGGCCGAGCGGCAGGCGGATGATCCGCTTGCGGGCAACCGGCTGGAGGTGGTGCATCTCAACGAGATCAAGGGCGGCATGGGTGCCTGCGCGCATCTGCTGGAGTTCGATAGCGTCCAGGGGCGCTGGCGTGCGCGGATCGAGGCCGGCGATGGGGTGATCCGGATCGGCGATGCGGCGCTGTCGTTTTCGGCGCATGGGTCGCCGGCGGAGATTCCCTGGGGGGCGCTGGGGGTGGATGTGGTGCTGGAATGCACCGGGAAATTCCTGACGATGGCAACGGTGCAGGGGCATCTGGACCGCGGTGCCAAGCGGGTGATTGTGGCCGCCCCAGTGAAGGTGGACAGCGTATTGAACGTGGTGATGGGGGTGAACGAGCACCTGTACGATCCGGCACGCCATCCGGTGGTGACCGCCGCTTCGTGTACCACCAACTGCCTCGCGCCGGTGGTGAAGGTGGTTCATGAAGCAATCGGCATCCGCCATGGCCAGATCACCACCATCCACAACCCGACCAACACGAACGTGGTGCACGATGCGCCGCACAAGGATCTGCGCCGTGCCCGCAGCGCACTGCTGAGCCTGCAACCGACAAGCACGGGCAGTGCGACGGCGATCGCGCTGATCTATCCGGAGCTGAAGGGCAAGCTGGACGGCCATGCGGTGCGCGCGCCGGTGCTGAATGCGTCGCTGACCGATTGCGTGTTCGAGGTGCGGCGGCCAACGACCGCCGAAGAGGTGAATGCGCTGTTCCGCGCCGCCGCCGCCGGGGAGCTGGCGGGCATACTGGGGTTCGAGGCGCGGGCGCTGGTGTCGGCGGATTATGCGCGCGACACGCGCAGCAGCATCGTCGACGGCCCGGCCACGCTGGTCACCGATGGCACGCTGTTGAAGGTGTATGCGTGGTACGACAACGAGATGGGCTATGCCTGCCGGATGGTGGACCTGGCGTGCCATTTGGCGGCGCGCGGCCTGTGAGCTTGGGTGCGGGCGGGCGCAGCTATGCGATTGTCACGGCGGCGTATTTTCTGTTCACGCTGACCGATGGCGCGATCCGGATGCTGGTGCTGTTGCATTTCTACCGGCTTGGCTACACGCCGTTCATGCTGGCGAGCCTGTTCCTGCTGTATGAGGCGGCGGGCATTGTCACCAACGCGATTGGCGGCTGGCTGGCGGTGCGCTTCGGCATTCCGCGCATGCTGGCCTGTGGCATCGGGTTGCAGATTGCCGGGCTGGTGCTGCTGTCGGGGCTTGATCCCGGTTGGGGTGCTGCCTTGTCGGTCGCCTGGGTGGTCGGCGCGCAGGGGCTGTGCGGCATCGCCAAGGATTTGACCAAGACGGCTGCCAAGAGCGCGATCAAGGCGACGGCACAGGACAGCGCCGGGCAGTTGTTCCGCTGGGTCGCCTGGTTCACCGGCTCGAAGAACGCCACCAAGGGGATTGGGTTTTTCGTGGGTGGTGCGCTGCTTCAGGCGGTCGGGTTCCGGCCGGCGCTGTGGTTGATGGCGGCGATGCTGGCGGGAGTCTTCGTGCTGGTCTGGACCCGCTTGCCGCGCGGATTGGGCAAAGCGAAGGCTTCGCGTAGCGTGCGCGAATGGTTCGCGCGGTCGCCGGCGGTGAACCTGCTGGCGGCGGCGCGGGTTTTCCTGTTTGGCGCGCGCGATGTGTGGTTCGTCGTCGGGCTGCCGGTGTTCCTGTATGGCGCGGGGTGGAGCTTCACGGGGGTTGCGGGGTTTCTGGCACTCTGGACGATCGGCTATGGCGCGGTGCAGGCGATCGCACCCAGCCTGGTGCGGCGCAGTGCCGACGGGCTGAGCCGCGAGGTGCCGGCGGCGCGGCGCTGGGGCGCAGGGCTGGCTGCCATTCCATTGGGGTTGGCGCTGGTGATGGGGCTGGCGCCGGGCGCGCGGCCCGACCTGGTGCTGGTGGTTGGACTCTGCCTGTTCGGCGGGGTGTTCGCGGTGATGTCGTCGTTGCACTCGTATCTCGTGCTTGCCTATGCCGGTTCGGAGAAAGCGGCCGAGGACGTGGGGTTCTACTATGCTGCCAATGCGGCGGGGCGGCTTGGCGGCATCGTGCTGTCGGGGGTGCTGATGCAATGGGGCGGGATCGTCGCCTGCCTGGGCGGATCGGCAGTCATGTTGGGATTATGCTGGCTGCTCACGCTGCTGCTGCCCGCGCGGCTGGCGCGGTGAGTGATGATGGCGGCAGTCACCGCGCCGCGCGGCGGGCGCCGTGGAGCTGCGGGGTAAGCTCCTCGCTGAAATGGCAGGCGGCGAATTGTTGCGGCGCCACCTCGCGCCATGCCGGCACCTCGGCGCGGCAGCGGTCGCGCACGAAAGGGCAGCGGGTGTGGAAGCGGCAGCCGGGGGGCACGTTGGCCGCACTCGGGATTTCGCCTTCCAGGCGCTGGGCGCGGCCGCGGTCATCGGGGTCGAGCGACGGGATGGCGGAGAACAGGGCGGCGGTATAGGGGTGGCGCGGTTGGGCGAAGAGGGCGCGGGTTGGGCCGACTTCGACGATGGCGCCGAGATACATCACCGCCACCATATCGCAGACATGGGCGACCACGCCGAGGTCGTGGCTGATGAACAGGATGGTCAGGCGCAAGTCGTCGCGCAGGGCCTTCAGCAGGTTGAGGATGTCGGCCTGGATCGAGACGTCGAGTGCCGCGACGCTTTCGTCGGCGACGACGAAGCGCGGGCGGGCGACCAGGGCGCGGGCGATGGAGATGCGCTGGCGCTGGCCGCCGGAGAAGGCGTGCGGGTAGCGGCGCAGGTGCTCCAGGTTCAGGCGGCAGCGCGCGGCGATGTCGCGGACGCGTTCGTCGGTTTCCTCGCGCGTCTTGGTCAGCTTCATCACCTCCAAGGGTTCGGCGATGATGTCGCGGACGGTCATGCGCGGGCTGAGGGCGGCGTACGGGTCCTGGAAGATCAGCTGGGCGCGGCGGCGGTAGTCGCGCAGGGTCGGCTTGTCGATGCGGCCGACATCGTATTCGACCTCGGCGTCGCGGTAGGTCACGGTCCCGCCGGAGATCGGGGCGGCGCGCAGGATGGCGCGGCCGAGCGTGGTCTTGCCGGAGCCGCTTTCGCCGACCAAGCCGAAGAACGCCGCGCGCGGAATGTCGAGCGAGACGCCATCGACCGCGCGGACCATGGGCGGCTTGCCGAATAGCGGCCGGCCAAGCGCGTAATGGACCGACAGGTCGACGAGCGAGACATGGATCGGATGCTCGGTGCTCATGCCTGGGCCAGCGCGAGACAGGAGGCGACGTGTCCCGGCGCGACGGCATGCGGCGGCGGCACCTGCACATCGCAGATGCCGGGCATCATCTGCGCGCATCTTGTGTGGAACACGCAGCCGGCCGGGCGCTCGAGCGGGCTCGGGATGTCGCCGGGTACAGGGGTCAGCGGTGCGTCGGGATCGTCGATTTTCGGCAGGGCATTCAACAGGCCGCGCGTGTAGGGATGGGCGGGGGTGCGGATCACCTGGCGCACCGCGCCGGTTTCGGCGACGCGGCCGAGATACATCACGGCGACACGGTCGGCCATCTGCGCGATCACGCCGAGGTCGTGGGTGATGAACAGAATCGCCATGCCGTATTCGGCGACCAGGCCGCGCATGAGATCGAGCACCTGGGCCTGGATGGTGACATCGAGCGCCGTGGTCGGCTCGTCGGCGATCAGCAGGCGCGGGCGGGTGGACAGCGCCATGGCGATCATCGCGCGCTGGCGCATGCCGCCGGAGAACTCGAAGGCGTACTGATCGACGCGCCGGGCAGGATCGGCGATGCCGACGCGGGCGAGCATGTCGATGGAATGGGCGCGCGCCTGGCGCTTGGTCATGTCGGTGTGCAGCAGGAGTTGCTCGACCATCTGCGCGCCGACGGTGATCGCCGGGGCGAAGCTGGCCATCGGCTCCTGGAAGATCATCGAGACGCGGCCACCGCGCACCACCATCAGGTCGCGGGGACGGCGCAGGGCGAGCACGTCGACGTCGCGGCCGTCGTCGTGCAGCACGATGCGGCTTTCGGGGGCGTAGGTCGTATTGCCGGGGTTGAGGCGCATCAGCGCCTTGGCGGTGACCGACTTGCCCGAGCCGCTTTCGCCGACCAGGCCGAGGACCTCGCCCGGGGCGATGTCGAAGGAGACATTCTCGACCGCGGTGATCTGCCCCTCGTCGGTGCGAAATTGAACCGACAGGTCGCGGACCGAGAGCAAGGGCGGCATCAGCGGTGGTCCGAATACGGGTCGGCGGCGTCACGCAGCCCGTCGCCGACGAAGACGAAGGCCAGCACCAGCACGACGAAGAATATGACCGGGATGAAATACCACTGGTAGTTCAGCAGCACGTCGGTGTTGGTCACGTTCTGCAGCATCACGCCGAGCGAGTTCACCGGGTCCTTCAGCCCAAGGCCGATGAAGCTCAGCGCGGTTTCCGACAGCACCATGTACGGGAACGAGATCACCAGGTCGACGATGATGTAGCTGGTGAAGCTGGGCAGCAGGTGACGGCGGATGACGTGCCCGCCGCTTGCACCGCAGAGCTGGGCCGCCAGAACGTACTCCTGGTTGCGCTCGGTCAGCAGATGGGTGCGCACGCGTCTGGCCAATGTGGGCCAACTGATCAGGCCGAGGATGGTGGCGATGAAGAAGAAGCGCCGCTCGGCTGACCATTCGGCGGGCATGAAGGCGGCGAGCGCCATGAACAGCGGGATTGCCGGGATGGTTCGAATTGCGTCGGTCAGCATTTGCAGCGCGCTGTCGATCCAGCCGCCGCGATAGCCCGAGATGCCGCCGATCACCAGCGCCAGCACGAAGCCGATCAACACGCCGATGGTGCCAACCGCCAGCGAGGTCCAGATCGCGTGCAGGGTGCGCGAGAAGATGTCCTTGCCAGCGGAATCGGTGCCGAACAGATGGATCCCCCCGCTGTCGACGCCGAACAGACGGGTGGTGATCCGGATGCCGGGGATGGCGACGTCGAAATCCTCGCCCGGCAGGTCGAAACTCAGCGCGAACAGCCGGTATTCCGGGGCGGTCACGAAGAACTGCACGTAGCGGCGCTTTTCGGTGTTCTCCGTGGTGACCCAGCGGAAATTGGTCTGGATCGAACGCGTGCGCTCCAGCGTGTAAAGGAAGGGGCGCCAGGAACAGCCGTTGTGATCACAGAAGCGCGGGATCTGTGGCGCGCCGTTGAGGTAGTCGCGGTCGCGCCCGGCGATGGTGGGGTCATAGGGCGACAGCAGCGGCGCGAAGAAGCCCATCAGCACGAGAACCAGCAACACGCCGGCAGCCACCATGGCGGCACGGTTGCGACGGAAACGCGCCCAGATCAGCTCACCCTGGCTGGCGGTGAAATAGGCCTCGCGGGAGCGACGGTCAGATGTGACAGTCATAAGCATGTTCTTTTTTGAAAAAAAGAACCAAAAAACTTTTGTCCATTTAGGCTCGGCCTTACCCTGATGGGACGCGTGCCAATGGATAAAAGTCTTTTTGCTTCTTTTTCTACAGAAAAAGAAGATTCTGCCTTGCTCATCTCTCACCCCCCATCACGCTCTTGCGCACCCGCGGATCGGCCAGCGCCAGGGCAAGGTCGGTGAGGAAGTTCAGCGCCACGATCGAGGCGGTGAGCAGGAAGATAATGGCACCGGCCAGTTGTTGGTCATTGGAGCGGGCCAGGGCTTCGAGCAGCAGGGCGCCGGAATCGGTCAGCACCAGGATCACGGCGACGATCGGCAACTGGTTGAAGACGCGGTTCAGGTCGAAGCCCAGCGAGTTGATGATCGGGCCGAGCGCGTGGCGCGCGGGATAGCGCCACAGCAGCCGGGCGCCGTACAGGCCGCGGGCGCGGGCGGCGGTGACGTAGAGCTTGCCGTTCTCGTCCGAGACCAGGGCGCGCACCGACTGCATGGCGAAGGCGGTGGCTGACCAGCCGAGGATGAACACCGGCAGCCAGGCGCGCGACAGGAAGTCCATCAGCCGGGCCCATGACCACGGGGCATCGCGGAACTCGCGCGAGAACAGCCCGGTCATCGAGTCGCCGAACCACATTGTGGAGATCAGCATGATGATCAGTGCCAGCAGGAAGTTCGGCAGCGCCAAGCCGAGATACGAGACGAAGCGCAGTACGTTGTTCAGCACCGGGCGGGAGGAGGTGGCCGAGAAGATGCCGACCGGCAACGCGATGGCATAGGCGAAGCCCAGCGCCGCGGCGCAGATACCAAGCGACAGCAGGAACTTGTCGCCAACCAACTGGCCGACCCGAACGCGCAGGATGCAGGACTCGCCGAAATCGCCGCGCAGCGCGACATTGCTCACCCATGTGACCCAGCGTTCGACAAAGGGCCGGTCAAGCCCAAGCCGGCGCTCCTCGGCGCGGATGTCGGCGATGGTGATCTGCTCGCCCTGGGTGGTCTTGTAGGCGAGGTAACGCTCGGCGCAGTTGGCCGGCACCAGCGCCATCAGCGAGAACACGATGAACGACACGGTGAGCAGGGTCACCATCGCCATCGCGGCTCGCATGGCGGCGAAGCGCAGGAACTGGATCATACGCGGTTTGGCACCGCGCCGCGGGGTACGGCCAAGCGTTTATTTTCCGTCCGACAGGAACCACTGCTGCGGCCGGTAAGGATAGGTGCGGTAATAGTCGTACGAGGCGATCGGGAACTCGATGAAGTTCTTCACCCGGTTGCGATGATAGACCGGGGCCGGGGCCTGGACGGTGCCGATCCAGAGCAGGTTCTCGGTCATGTTCTTCGCCAGCCTGGCGCCGACCTCGTTGGATGCCGGGCTGCCGAGCGGGGCGGATTGGAAGGCGTTGATGTCGGCCATCATCTGTTCGACATAGGCGGGCGGCTTCTCGCCCTTGGCGCCCTTGGATTCCACGTGCTCGGCCCACAGCATACCAATCCGCCCGCCGAAATAGTTCTCGAAGGGTGGCGTGAACAGCTCGGCATTGCCCATGATGATCGCCAGCGACTGGCCCTTGGCCCAGGGGATCACGTCGAGCTGGTTGGCGGTCTGGGCGGAGCGCAGTTCGTCGGGCGTGATCTCCTTGATCGTGGTGCGGACGCCGACGGCACTCCATTGTTGCGCCACCAGCTCGGCGACCTGGGACGACACACCTTGGGTGGCGAACTGGAGGTTCAGTGTGAATTTCGCGCCGTTCGGAAGCTCGCGCGCGCCGTCGCCATCACGGTCGCGCATGCCCATCTCGTCCAGCAGCTTGCGGGCCATCGCCGGGTCGTGCTGGATCATGTGGGTGGTCAGCGCCTTGGGCACGAAGGCGGGCGCCGGGCTGAAGGCAGTGTACTGGCGCGGCTCGCCAAGGCCGAAATACGCGACCTCGTTGATCTCGGCCCGGTTGATCGCCACGGACATCGCCTGGCGAAAGCGCAGGTCGGCGAAGACGCGACGCTTCTCGGGGTCGGGCGAGGTGACGTTGAAGCCGAAGGTCGCCATGGCGATGGTGGGGCGCAGGTCGATCGCGTAGTCGCCCTTCTGGCGATGCTCGAGCAGGATCGGCGCACTGGGCAACTGGATCGACTGCGACTTGTAGTCGTATTCGCCGTTCACCGCCTTGAGGATGCGGACCTCGTTCTCCTTGACGTAGTCCTCGGCGAACCGGCTGATGTAGGGGAGCTGGTTGCCGGCCGTGTCGACCATGTGGAAATACGGGTTGGCGACATAGCGCCTTCCGTCCGCTGTTTCGGTCACGGTGATGAAGGATTCCAGCGTCGGCACGGCGGCCTTCGGCAGTTTTGCCACCTTGTCCGGATGCGTCAGCATCGGCGTGGGAATGTCCTTCCAGTCCGAGCTGCCATAATGCGCCGCGAGGGCGGCGTAGCCGCTCTCGAAGCCGAACGACTTGGCCAGCGCGTCGGCATCCTTGTTGTGCTTGGGGTGAAAGCGGCCGAGGTAGTGCAGCGGCTGGAACGGCTGCGAATAATGGGTGGCAAAAAAGGTCAGCAGGCCCGGCTTGGGGGCCGGCAGCTTGAACTTCACCGTCAGGGGGTCAATCACCTCGACCGTCATCGGCTTGCCGGCGACCAGCACGTAGTCCTTCGGCTTCTTGCTGACGTTCTCGTCGTGCATCAGGTCGTCGTGCCAGAACTTGATGTCCGCGGCGGTGAAGGGCGCGCCGTCGGACCATTTATGACCGCGGCGCAGGGTGACGGTGAGCTCGGTGAAATCCGCGTTCCACGCCCAGCCCTTGGCGACGTTCGGCACGATGGTGGTGAGGTCGTCGGCGTAGCGCACCAGGCTGACATGGCGCACTGAGAGCAGGTCGGAGGTGCCAGCCTCGGGCGCCTCGGACAGGCCGATGAAGGTGCCGCCGTAGCGGCCGATCTCGTGATACGGCATCACCACCAGCGGCTCGGCCGGCAGCCGCTAGGCCAGCGGCGGCAGGGCGGGATTGCCGGCGATGCGAGCGTTGAGCTGCTCGATGTCCGGGTTGGCCTTGAAGGCCAGCTTGCAGTTGGCGGCGCGCTCGAACTCGGCGAGATCAAACTGCTGCGGGAAAGCGCCCTTCAGGCCGCCGCTCTTGGCCACCGTGGCCGCCGGACAGGCGCCCTGGGCAAAGGCCGGCCCGGCAACCAACAGGCCCGCCACCGCCAACAGCATGATCCGGGTCTGAAATCCGTCGGTCATCACTCGCATTTCCTTCGCCACACGCGTCAACGCCAAGCCACGCGCCGAAGCACGGGCCGTCACTCTGGCCGCAGCTTACACAGATGCGTGACCTGCTTGCCAGCAGCAAGCATGGGTGGGTTGCAAAATCATATGACAATTTGACGACCGCCGTATCAGGCGCCGCGCGGCCGCTCGCCCCGCGCCAGCAGCACTTCGATCCCGGCAAGTGCCGCCGGCAGCCCGGCGATGCTGTCGATCACCATATCGGCGCCGGAAGCGGTCAACTCGGCCTCGGCGCGCGCGCGGATCGGAACGCGTGCCGCCTCCGGCAGGACAGCCAGTTCGTCGGCCGACATCCCGCAGATATTGCCGGTCAGTGCGAGGCCGATGGTCCATGTGCCGGCGCTCAGGCCCTCGCCGATGCCGGGCGGCGTATCGTCGACCTTGACGACCAGATGCGCCGGCCAGCATCCGAGCGCTGCCATGGCATGCCACATCATCAGCGGGCTCGGCCGCCCCTCCGGCAGGTCGCCGGCGCACACCACCAGATCCGGCGCATAGCCGGCGGCGGCGGCGAGCGGCAGCAGTGCTGCCATGATCGGGCGGGTATAGCCGGTGGTGGACCCAATCCGCATGCCGCGCGCACGCGCCCAGGCGATCGCCTCCAGCGCGCCGGGGATGATGTCGGCGTGGTCGCGAATGGCGGCGATGTTCATCGGCTCAAAGACTGCGAGCAGGCGGTCGATCGCCGCGTCGTCGGGGGCGCTGCCTTGCGTGTCGCGCCACGCAGCGGCGACGTGCGGCAACGCCATCAGCGCGGCGATGTGATCGCGCTTGGCCATGCCCATCGGGCCGCGCGCATCGGCGATGGCGACGGTCACGCCGAACTGCGCGAAGGCGCGCACGAAGGCGCCCATCGGTGCGCGGCTGCCGTGGTCCACCACGGTGCCGGCCCAGTCCAGGATCAGGCCGCGCAGCATCATGCATCCTCCAGCGTGTGGGCAGGCGGGGAGTCGCCGAGCAATTCGGCGATTGTCTCCTCGCCGATGGCGAAGGCGGTGCTGGCGCCGGTGCCCGAAGTGACCATCGACAGGCGCACGCCATCGTCCACCGCCTCGGTGAAGGCGGTGTCGGGACCCGAAGGATAGATGCCGGTCCAGCGTTCGATCACCTCGGGCACGATGCCGGTGACGCTGGTGAATTCCTCCAGCATGCGGTCGTCCACGGCGCGCGGCTGGAACGGATCCGGCGTCGGATCATAGTGGTGGCTGTCACCCACCACCATGGTGCCGTCCGCATGCTGTACCGCGATGAGGTGAATGCCGTCGGCCAGGTGCGCCGGCTGTTCGGCGGCAAGACGCGCATGCAGCGCCGGCAGGTGACGCCCCTGGTAGCCGCGATAGCGCACCAGTCCGAGATCGCTCATCAGCGGCGCGGGGTAACGCGGACCGGGGTCGGCCAGGCGCAGCATGTGCAGCTTGCACAGGGTAACGCCGCGCCGGGCCATCACGTGCGGGTACAGCGTGACAAGATCCGGACCGGGGCAGACCACGACATGCCGCGCGCGGATCGTGCCACCAGACCTGGCGCTATCAGACCTGGCGCCATCCGCCATCTCGACCATGCCCGGCGCCACCGCCCGTACCGCGCCACGACGCAGAAAAGCCACGCCGCGCGCCGCCAGCCAGGCGGTCAGTTGCGGAATGGCGTCGCGGCTTTCCACCCGCAGCTCGTGCGGCGAATGCAACGCGCCGCGCAGACCGGCGGCCAGCATGGGTGCGGCATCGCGCAGCGCGGTCCCGTCCAGCAGCCGGCAGCCAGCGCCCATCGGCCCCGCGGCGAAATCCGCAAGCACATCCATCGCCTCGGCCCGGCGCGCCAGCATCAGCAAGCCGCGCTGGTGGATGGCGATGCCGGCCAGGGGCGCGATCTCCGCCCAAACGTCGCGTGCGCGGCGAGCACGGCGCCAGGTGATGCCCGCCTGCTGGCCGGTCACCGTGACGAAGCCGAAATTGCGCACCGATGCCCCGGCGGCGCGCGCTTCGCGGTCGATGACAGTCACGGACAGGCCCCGCCGCACCGCGGCAAGGGCATGCCCCAGCCCGACGATCCCGGCCCCGACAATGGCGATGTCGCACACGGCTCCGCTCATTGCTTGGGCCCCGAACGAAAAATCACTGCGGCGCTCGACGAGCTAGCACCTCGGTGAAGCGGCACTCAGAGCGGAGCAAGCTTGCCCAACTCCATCGCCTTGATCTGCAATGCCAGATACTTGGAATATATCCGGCACGGCGCCAGGCCACCGCCGATGAACCACAACCCTTCTTGCATCGTCCGTTTGTACATGTTGTTGAGCTCCCCGTCCGCCCCGAAACCCCAGACTGGACCGATGCGCTCAACCATCTCCTCGCCGAGTGCCCGCCTGATCAGTTCCACTTGCGGGAAATATCCGGTCGCCAGAACGATCAGGTCCGCCGGCACGGTCGAGCCATCCACAAGCCGCGCGCCGTCCGCGGTGAAGCGCGCGATGCGGTCGAATTGCAACAGGCCCAACTCGCCCTGGATCATCAGCGCCGAGCTGCCCGCGTCGAGATTGTAGCCGCCGCCACGCCGGTAGTATTTCATCTGGTGGCCGGTTTCGTCGTCGCCGATGTCGTGCTTGAAGCCGATGGACTTGAGCCCCTGGATCATCTCCTGATCGAGCTCGACCATGCGCTTGGTCACCGCTTTGTACGCCTTGATGATCAAGGGCGGGGTTCCCGACGAGACAACCATGTCCGCGTCCTCAACCGTCCCCGGCTCGTTCCAGGGCGCCTCGTTCAGCCTGGCACTGGGATTGATCGAAATGACCGTCGTCGAGCCGCGCTGAACCAGCGTCGTCCTGACGCCATGGCTATGCAGGTCGAGTGCTATGTCGTTGGCGCTGCTGCCCGTGCCGATGATCAGAGCGTTCTTGCCGGTCCATGCCGCGCCACTGTCGAACCCCTCGGAATGGATGACATCGCCCTGGAATTCCTCAAGCCCGGCGATCTCGGGGATCATCGGATAGCTGCTGACCCCGTTGGCAAAGACGAGATGGCGCGGCCGCACCACTCGCACGCTGCCATCCCCGCGCTTCACCCGCGCGATCCAGCACTTCGCGCCTGCGTCCCATTCCCCGCCGACGAACTCGGTGTCGGTCCAGCAATTGATCTCCATCGCATCGGCATAGAACTCGAACCAGTTCCCCAGCATGTCCTTGGGGATGTATTTGGGCCATGTCGGCGGAAACTGCATGTAGGGCAGGTGATTGATGTGAATCGAGTTGTGCAGCGCCAGCGAGTGGTACCGCTTGCGCCAGCTGTCGCCGATGCGCGGCCATTTCTCGACAACCAGGGTATCAACACCCTGCTGATTGAGCCGTGCTGCAATCGCAAGCCCGCACTGGGCGGCGCCGATCACCAGCACCGCGGGCTCCCGGTCGTCATACGCCGCTGCTTTGCGACGGACATCTGCCCAGTTGTCGCCGCCGAAATTCCGCGAATAGGCAGCACCCGTTGGCCGGTTGTCGCCGACCTTCTCTTCGCATCCCTCCAACGCCTCAAGCGTGGTCGAGATGTGCCAGGCCCTCATCGCATCGCCGTCGGGCGCCAGCCGCAGCAGCCCTGCGCCGCGGCCATCGACGGTCTTGAACGCAAAAATCGCCTCGACGCTCTCGATGCCAAGCCGGGTGACCTTTCGCGGCGGCCGGCGGTCGTGCGGCAGGTGAAAGCCATGCGCGGCGACGCGCGCCTGCTCGCCGGCCAGCCGTGTGGCAACCGCCTCGCGGCCTGCGCTGGGCGTCATGTGCCAGGTGAAGGCCAGGATGTCCCGCCACTGGCAGTCCGGGTGGAACAAGCTGCCAATCCGCGCCACGTCACGCGCCGCCAGGGCCGCCTCGAAGCCAGCGAGCCAGTCCTCGGCGGCTCGCCTGACCTGCGCCAGTGCCTGAAACTCGACGAACGCCTGGTCGAAGTTATCCATCCCGGTTCTTCCCTCACGGCAGCGTTGACGTATTTTGCGGCATTTCGCGGCATTGGAATACCCCAGTCTTGGCATCGCCGCCGACCTAGTGGACATCCCGCCTCCGTGACGGCCAAGATGGCCGCTCATCGCACAATTCCGGCAGCGACCGGAGGGGGAAACGGCAATGCGGCTGCACGGCAAGGTGGCGATCGTGACCGGGGGTGCCCATGGCATGGGCGAGGCGGAGGCGCGGCTGTTTGCGCGCGAGGGCGCCTCGGTCGTGGTGGCCGATATCCTGCCCGAGCTCGGCACGGCGGTGGCCGCCGATATCTGCGCGGACGGTGGCACGGCGCTGTTCCACCGGATTGACGTCACGCAGGAGGCGGAGTGGCAGGCCCTGATCGCCGCCACGTTGGCCGCCTATGGCAGGATCGACGTGCTGGTGAACAATGCCGGCATCTCCGGCAGCGCGGTCGGCGATCCCGATGCCATCGAAGGCTGGAATCGCCTGATCGCGGTGAACCAGACCTCGGTCTTCCTGGGCACCAAGCTCGCGGCCGCGGAGATGATCAAGACCGGCGGCGGGTCGATCATCAACATCTCGTCGATCAACGGCTTTGTCGGCAGCGAAGGCGGACACCCCGGCTATCACGCCTCCAAGGGCGCTGTGCGGATCTATTCCAAGGCCGCCGCGGTTCGCTATGGGCCGCACGGGGTGCGGGTGAATACGGTGCATCCCGGCTACTTGCCGCCGATGCTGAACGGCACCAATGGCAATGCCCGCGCGATAGCCGCCGCACAGACGCCGATGCGGCGGATCGGCGTGCCGATGGATGTCGCGTACGGGGTGCTGTACCTGGCGTCGGACGAGGCGTCGTTTGTCACCGGGTCAGAGCTGGTGATCGACGGCGGGTGGCTGGCGCAGTAGCGGAGCACAGGAGGAATGGGCATGGCCTCGGAGAGCAAAGCCGTCATCGTCACCGGCGCGGCGAGTGGGATCGGCCTCGCCATGGCCATCGCGCTATTGACCGAAGGCCACAACGTCGTCGCCGTAGACCGCAACAGCGCGGCGCTGGACGGACTGGCGGCGCAGGCTGCCGGGCTGCGCGGCCGGGTGAGCACCCTCACCGCCGACCTCGCGCACCCCGACGCCTTTGCACAGGTGACCGCCGCCGCGCTGGTGCAATTCGGGCGCATCGATGTGCTGCTGAACAACGCCGGGATCGGGCAGTTCGCGGTGCGCGCCGACCAGCGCCAGAACCCGATCCGCTTCTGGGAGACGACGCCCGAGCAGTGGTGGCGGTTCATGACCATCAATGGTGCCGGGCCGATCAACATGGCGCGCGCCGTGGTGCCGCACATGCTGGCCGCCGGACGCGGCCGGATCATCAGCGTGACCACCAGCCTGGGCACGATGGTGCGGGCCGGCCACCTGCTCTACGGCTCGGCGAAGGCGGCAGCTGAATCCGGCATGGCGATACTGGCCGCCGACCTGGAGGGCACCGGCGTGACCTCCAACGTGCTGGTCCCCGGTGGCACCACCAATACCGCGCTGGTCGGCAACCAGGCCGGCGATCCCGCGGCAATGCTGCAACCGGACATCATGGTTCCGCCGCTACTGTGGCTGTTGTCGGACGACGCGGCCACGGTGAATGGCCGGCGCTTTGTGGCGGCTGACTGGGATACGTCGCTGCCCGCCGCCCAGGCGGCAGAAAAGGCCGGCGCGCCAATTGCCTGGGGCGGCATTGCGCGCATGCCGATCGAGCCAAGATAGGTAAAGGCTGGGCTCCGCCCAGACCCGCCAGGGGCCAAGCCCCTGGACCTTAATGGATAAGGGTCCAGGGGGCTTGGCCCCATGGCGGGTCTGGGCAGAGCCCAGCCTTATCCTTCCGCTGCCTGCGCCCCATTGGCGATGACGCGGCGGCGGCAACATCTTCGTCGCCCAAGGCGGCAAGCTGGTGCTCCAGGCCGGCAGCGTGGCCGGCGGCGGGCTGGACAGCATCTTCGGCAAGACCGGACTGGACCTCGCGCCCATCGACGTCATCGCCGGCACCCTGGCCAACGACGCTTTCGCCTTCATCGGCACCGCGCCCTTCATCGCCCCCCCCCCGGCGAGCTGCGCTGACAGGACAACGGCACCATCCGGCTGATCGAGAGCAACGTGAACAACGACACCGTCGCCGACCTCACCACCTTCGTGAAAGCCGCGGGACCGGCCGATGCCGCCTGGTGCGTCCGGTAGGCGCCTACCGCAAGCCGCCCCACCCGGCAATCACGTGCTGCAACGCCGGTGCCGCCAGCGCGGCGAAAATGCCAAAGGTCGGCACATCCGCTGCGGTGTACCAATTCGCCTCGTGCAAGACGTTCAGCATGCCGATCGTCTGACCGTCCCACCGCACCGGGATGTTGACACAGCTTTCGCACCCCAGCGACCGGATCAGCGCGTGATCCGGAAACACCGCCGCAATCTCGTCGTACGTGTTCAGAAACCGGCACCGCCCCGCCAGCACGGCGTCCAGGCTCCCCGGCGTAATCGGCTTGGCCCCGCCCACCGGATACGCCGCCGCCAGGCTGCTGTAGCAGCGCTGGTTCTCCTGCGCTCCCCAGTTCACCACCAGCACGGTGAACAGCTTGTGGCCAATCCCCTCGCCCAGCGCCCGATCAATCGCCGCCAGCCGCCCCGCCGCCGTGTCCGCCTCTGCCGCGGCCAGAAAGCCCGGGAAGCGGTCATACTTGCTCTGCGATCGCCCCATCTTAACGCGCCTCCACCATCCGCTATTCCGCCGCAGCCGACTTGGCTGCAATCAACCCGTCGATCTCAGCCTCGTCATACCCGACCTCGCGCAAAACCTCGCGCGTATGCTCGCCCAATCGCGGCGCCAGCCGCCGCACCGAAGCCGGGCTGCCGGAAAACCGCGCCGGCGGCCGCGCCTGGCGAATGCGCCCTTCCGAGGGATGCTCCACCTCCGGAAACATCTCCACCGCCTTGAGATGCGGCTGCTCCGCCACCTCGGCCAATTTGGCAAACCCGGTGTGCGGCACATCGATCTCCAGCAACAGCGCCTCCCACTCCGCCGTGGTGCGCAACAGCGCCAGCTCGCGCATCCGGTCATAAATCCGGTCGATGTTGCGCGCCCGCTCCACGGGATCACGCACCCCGAACGCCTCGATGCACTCGGGTTGCCCCACCGCGGTAAAGAACGCGCACCAGTTGTCGCCGGAATACGGCAGCATCGTCAGCCACCCGTCCTTGGTCCGGGCAGGCTTGCGCGCCTTCATCCGCTGATAGCCGACCGGCCCGATCGGCGGCACAAACGCATACCCGCCGAACATCTCGATGCTGTTGAACGCCGCCAGCGTCTCCAGCATCGGCACCTCCACCATCTGCCCCTCGCCGGTGCGCTCCCGATGCAACAGCGCCGCCGTCACCGCCGCCGTCAACGTCACCCCGCAGATCTTGTCGCCGATCAGGCTGGGCACAAAGCTCGGCTCGTCATCCGTCCCCATCGCCGAGGCAAAGCCCGACGCCGCCTGGATGATCTCGTCAAACGCCGGCCGCGCCGCCCAAGGCCCGTCCTGGCCAAACCCCGTCGCCACCACATAGACCAGCCGCGGATTGAGTGCCGCGCACGTCTCATAGCCAAACCCCAGCCGCGCCAGCCCCGCCGGACGAATATTGCTGACCAGTGCATCAACCGTCGGAATCAACCGCCGCAAAACCGCCTTGCCGCCCTCGCTCTTCAGGTCCAGCGCCACGCTGCGCTTGTTGCGGTTCGCCGCCATGAACTGCCCGCTCATGCCCCGGTTGCGAAACTGCCCGGAGGTCCGCCAGGCATCCCCGGCCAGGCTCTCCACCTTGATCACCTCCGCCCCCCAATCGCCCAGCGTCTGCGTGCCGAACGGCCCAAACAGCACGTTGGTCAGATCAAGAATCCGAAACCCCTGCAAAGCCCCGTTCATCGCCTCAATCCCTGATCGCCTTCATCGCGCCGGCATAGCCCCGATGCAGCACCTCGCTGTCGCTGGAATAAGCGATGATGTCCACCCCCGCCGCCTTCCAATGCCGCGCCTGCTCCACCGTCGCGCACAGCATCGCACACGCCTTGCCATGCCGCCGCGCCGCCGCCAGCACCAGGTCGCGCCGCTCATCCAGAATACGCCCCTGATCCCGACTGCCAGAAATCCCCAAATCCTGCGCCAGGTCGGACGGCCCCAGCGTCAGCGCGTCAATCCCATCCATCGCCGCAATCGCCTCCAGATCATCAAACGCCGCCGCCGTCTCGAACATCACCGTGACAAAAACCTCCCGGTTGGCAAACGCCCGCCGCTCCTCCGCACTCACCGACAGGTCAAACTCGGTCCCCGGACTATGCCCGGCATTCCCCCGCAACCCCCGCGGCGAATACCGTGACGCCGCCACGATCTCCGCCGCATGCGCCGCATTCTCCACCTGCGGGCAATGCAAATTCCAAACCCCCACATCCAGCAACCGCGTGATCCACTCCCGATTGGCCCGCGGCGGCCGCACCACCAACGGAAAATCCAACGCCCGCGCCAACGCCGCCATATCCGCCACCGCCTCGATCGACGCCCCGGTGTGCTCCATGTCCAGCCGCGCAAAATCCAACCCCGCCGCCTGCAACAGCGTCAGCACCGAAGGCGTGCGGATCATGTTGACCCAGGTGCCCACCTGAACCTCCCCCGCCGCAATCCCCGCCCGCATCCTGTTCGGCCGCATCGCCCGCCCTCCTTACCCAAACCGCCCCAACCGAAACGGCGTCGCCGCCACCTCAGGACAGTCCAGGCCCACGCTAGCCAGCGGGAAGGCCAAAGTCTTCTTTTTGTGAACAAAAAGAAGCAAAAAAACTTCATCCATTAGGGGCGGAGGTCGGATAAGCGAAGCGCCCTCCAACGCCCACAACCGCCGCCTCGGCGTCGCCCACGTCAACCAGGCCCTAACCAAATGAATAAAAGTTTTTTGGTTCTTTTTTTCAAAAAAGAACAATCGCTTCTTCTAAAAAAAAGAAGCAAAAACCTTTACCCATTTAGCACCCGGCCATGAACACCATCCTCGCCCTCGTCCCAGTCCCCGAAGCCGCCAAACACGACCTGTGCGCCCGCCTCGCCGACCCCGCGCGGCATTACCACGGCACCGCCCACATCACCCTGCTCTGGCAGCGCCACCGCCACTACGGCACCGGCCTGTCCGTGCAGCAGGAGCCTTGGAACACCTGGCTCGCCTGCGCCATCGCCTATCACGACGCCATCTACAACGCCGCCCGCCACGACAACGAGGCCGCCTCCGCCGCCCTCTGGCAATCCGCCAACCCCGCCCTGCCGCCCGAAGGCATCGCCTGGGTCACCGGCACCATCCTGGCCACCGCCAACCACCTCGCCGCCGCCCCCGACCCCGGCATGTCCGAGCCCGCCTGGACCGCCCGTATGTGGATGCTCGACCTCGACCTCACCCCCCTGGCCGAACCCCCCGCCATCTTCGACGCCAATACCGAAGCCCTCCGCCGCGAATACGCCCACCTCTCCGATGCCGCCTGGACCGCCGGCCGCGCCGCCTTCCTCCGCAGCATCGCCGCCACCCCCCGCCTGTTCCGCACCCCAGTGCTGTATGACACCTTCGAGGCCGCGGCCCGCGCAAACTTCGTCAGGGAAGTGGCAGGAAGCTAGGAAGGTGTTCTTTTTTGAAAAAAAAGAACCAAAAAACTTTCATTCGATAAGGAAAGAAACAAAGTAAGGTTAAATTTCCTTCATAATGGAAAAAATATATTCCCCGGTGGAAAATCCGGGTATAATAGACCTAATGATTGCACCCCAACCCAACCACCTGGCCCACCAAGTCGCCGGCATCGCCGCCGACCTGCGCAGCAATGCGCCGGGCTCCGGCCCGCGCGCCATGCTGATCGCCCTCATCAACACTTGCCTCCTGCGCCTCTTCACCCGCCTGGAAACCCTCCTTACCCTCTGGCAAGCCGGCCAACTCCCCCAACCCACCCCCCGCGCCGTCACCAAGCCTCAAAGCGCCAAACCCCAGCCGCCCCACGCCATCCGTGCGCCCCGCGCCACAATCCACCGCGCCCATCGTCGCCAGGTTCAACTCCCCCCGCCGGCAAAGTCGCCGGCCGTCACATCACCGAGCGCGCAGACCCGCCCGGCAACCGCGCCTCGCGCCAAGTCCTCCCCGCATCAATCCGTGGCAACCACCGAGCGCGCCTCCCCCCGATGTCGAAAATCGCACCAACGCATACGTCGTAGATCTGCGACTTAAATGTTTCGATATCATAATTAAATTTCTAACCAAGGCAACGGCGACAAACCTCCCCACCCGCGCCATCATGCGCCCGCACACCAGGGGAGAAAGAGGTGGCTCGGGAAATTCGGACAGGGCGATAGGTGGATTTCCTGCCTGACAGCGGCGATGTTGCCGCGGATCAGGAGCGAACATGACGAAGCGAACACGACGGACGCACAGCCCGGGCTTCAAGGCGAAGGTGGCGTTGGCGGCGATCAAGGGTGAGAAGACGCTTGCCGAACTGGCCAAGCTGTT
>CAMBRC010000068.1 GCA_945869965.1 Asaia bogorensis | reverse complement strand
CGGGCGCGGGTCTCGGTCGTCCACATGCTCGGCCTCGCTGATCGATGCAAGGGAGTGAGTCACAGGTGGTTCGCGCCGGGCAAGCCAATCTTCCGGGCAACAAACAGAAGATTCAAATGACTCATAATCCTTCCGGACGGACACTAAGGTGGTTATCGATTGGCTGCGCGGAGCGCGGAACGGGAAGCGCGGTGGCAAAGCCGGGCGGCCGCATCGGACGTGGTCCCATGCGCGCTATGCCCCAACATCGCCTTCCGCAGCCTCATCGCGCGAACTCCTTGCGGGATCACTGCCCGGCGAGTCCGGCGCAGGAATCCATTTCTTAAGGAGGACCGTATCACATTGGCGCACGAATACGTCAATGATCTCATGTGAGTAAACATCTGAGACAGTTTACAACAAAATGTAACTGGCGGCCGAAGGTGTCGATAAGTTACTGTTTCTTCAACCATTTAACCCAAGCCAGGCGGACCGCACCGGCAGCCCCCACGCCAAACCCAGCCTCACGAACGCGTGACAATACCGGAACGGCCCCGCTTCACCCGCTGCGGCTGCAATTGTTATAGACAACGAACCCGGCAATCGCATCCAGCAGCGCCTGCGGCTCGTCCGCCCGGATCGCGTGACTCGCGTGCTCGAAAATCCGCAAATCGCTGCCGGGGATCAACCGGTGGATCTCCTCGGAGAATTCCGGCGGGCAGATCCAGTCATGCCGCCCAGCACAAATCAGCGTCGGCGCGGTGATCGCCGCCAACTCCGGCCTGAGGTCATAGGTCTGCAGGAACCCGCCCGGCTTGAAGGCCATGTTGATCGCATCCGGCGCCAGGATGCCGCGATCGCGCGCGCGGCTGCCGGACGCGGGATCGAAGGTGGTCGAGTACATCGGCCCCATCTGGTCGTAATAGTGCCGCAGCTTCGCCTCGTCGGTCAGCTCTCCGGCCCAGAGCTGGCGGCATGCCTCGATCTGCCCCGCCGTGCCGCGCTCGGCCACGATCTGACGCGCCCGCGCGTTGAACCCGTAATGCGCCGCGGTGACGATCAGCACCAGGTGGCTGACGCTGGCGGGGTAGCGCGCCGCATGTGCCATCGCCACCATGCCGCCATAGGACGTGCCGATCGAGACGATCGGCCCGAGGCCAAGATGGACGCGCAGCGCCTCCATATCCTCGACATTCTCATCCAGTGTGTATTTTTCGACATCGCCGCGCGCCGACCGGCCCTGGCCGCGATGATCGAAGTAGACCAGCTGCATCCGCTCGGCCAGCGGCGCCATCCCCGGCTTGAACCCGCTATGGTCGCCGCCGGGCCCGCCATGGATCACAAACCCCACCGGCTGCTCGCGCATCCGCCGCCCGTCCGGCACCAGCCCCATGCCCTCGATGTCGAAATAGATCTCGGTGTCGCGGATGCGTGCGCGCATTGCGGATGCCCTTCTGCCCAACGGGCCGATAC
Organism: Asaia bogorensis; assembly: GCA_945869965.1. Lineage (GTDB taxonomy): Bacteria > Pseudomonadota > Alphaproteobacteria > Acetobacterales > Acetobacteraceae > CAMDGX01. The sequence goes on along the minus strand of CAMBRC010000068.1, from coordinate 22,195 downwards.
GCTAGACCCGTCCCCATAGCGAGGGAACATGGCGCGCACCAAGATACTGATCAACATGCTCCGGCCCGGTCCATGATCAGCTACAGCGGAAATCTTGAGGACGTCATCCTCCAGCGTGCGCTGGCCGGCACGCGAGAGGGCCATTATCTCGATATCGGCGCCGCGATGCCGGTGGAAGACAGCACAACCTATGCGCTGTACGAGCGCGGCTGGAGCGGCATCGTGGTCGATCCGCTGCTGAACTCGCAGCATTGGCGCCAGGAACGCCCGCGTGACATCGTCGTCGCTGCGATGGCGGGGGCCACGCCGGGGGCCGGCACGATCCATGTCTACCCCCTCGCACTTCAGGCATCGACGGGGTCCGAGGCGGCGCGCGCGCGCTTGCAGTTTCTCGGATTGCAAGGCCGGCCACCGGTCACCGTGCCGCGCGTCACCGCCAATGACCTGCTCGCCGAACATGGCGCGAACCGCCCGCTGCATCTGGTGTCGATCGATGTCGAGGGCATGGAGGCCGAGGTCCTGGCAGGCCTGGACCTGCGCCGGCATCGCCCATGGGTGATGATGATCGAGGCCGTGTTGCCTGGCACGCCGACTCCCAGTCACCACGCCTGGGAGCCCGCCATCCTCGCCCAGGGCTACAGTCGCGTCTATTTCGACGGGGTGAACCGCTTCTACCTCGCCGATGAGCAACGCGGCCTGCTGGACCACTTCGCCGTGCCGCCGAACGTGTTCGACCAGTTCATCCGCAACAACGATCGGCGGACCGAGCAGCGCATCGCGGAGTTGCAAGCGCGGATTGCTATACTTTCCGCCGAACTCGTCACCCTGCGCCCGCGCAACCGATGATGAAGATGGACGTCACTGACTTGCCCCCGACGCGGGTCGTGAATGACAAGGCGACAGCGTTGCCGCATACGGACGGCAGAACGAAACGGGGAGCCGAATGGATTTCGACCTGACCGAAGACCAGCGCGCCTTCCAGGCGACCGCCCGCGCCTTCGCCGCTGAGCGCCTGGCCCCGAACGCCGCGCGTTGGGACGCCGAGCGCCATTTTCCCGCCGCCGAACTGCGCGAGGCCGCGGCGCTGGGTTTTGCCGGGCTGTATGTCGACGAAGCCCATGGCGGCACCGGCCTGTCGCGCCTGGACGCCGCCCTGGTGTTCGAGGAACTGGCGGTGGCCTGCCCCAGCACCACCGCCTTCCTGACCATCCACAACATGGTCGCCGGCATGATCGCCCGCTTCGGCAACCAGGCCCAGCGCGACCGCTGGCTGCCGCGCGTGCTCTCTGGCGAGTTGTTCGTCAGCTACTGCCTCACCGAACCCGGCTCCGGCTCCGATGCCGCCGCGTTGAAGACACGGGCCGAGGCCACCGGCGATGGCCACTACAAGGTGAACGGCACCAAGGCTTTCATCTCCGGCGCCGGCATCGCCGACCTCTACGTCGCCATGGTGCGCACCGGTGACGCAACGGCGCGCGGCATCTCCTGCATCGTCGCCGAAAAGGGCATGCCCGGCCTGTCCTTCGGGGCGCCCGAGAACAAGATGGGCTGGAACAGCCAACCCACGGCCCAGGTGATCTTCGACGACGTGCGCTTGCCGCTGGAAAACCGCCTCGGCGCCGAGGGCGAAGGCTTCCGCTTCGCCATGATGGGTCTCGATGGCGGCCGCATCAACATCGCCGCCTGCTCGCTCGGTGGCGCCCGCGCCTGCCTGGACGCCGCCCGCGCCTACGTGCTGGAGCGCCGCGCCTTCGGCAAAACGCTATCGGAATTCCAGGCACTGCAGTTCAAGCTGGCCGACATGGCAACCGAGCTCGAGGCCGCCCGCCTGATGGTCCACCGCGCCGCCGTGGCGCTGGACAACCGCGCCGCGGATGCCACCATGCGTTGCGCCATGGCCAAGCGCTTCGCCACCGATGTCTGCTTCCGCATCGTCGACGAGGCGCTGCAACTGCATGGCGGCTACGGCTACATCCGCGAATACGGGATCGAACGCTACCTGCGCGACCTCAGGGTGCACCGGATCCTTGAGGGCACCAACGAGATCATGCGCGTCATCATCGCGCGCAAGCTGCTGGAGGCTGCATGAAAATCACCCTGATCGGGCTCGGCAACATGGGCCTGCCGATGGCCGCCAACCTGCTGAAGGCCGGGCACCAGGTGGTCGGCTTTGACCTCTCGGAAGCCGCGCTTGCCGCCCACCGCGCCAATGGCGGCGCCACCGCCGCCACCATCGCCGAGGCCGTGTCCGACACCGATGTGGTGATCACCATGCTGCCCACCGGCAAGCACGTCGCCGATGTCTGCACGGGGCAGGGAGGCGTGCTCGCCAGCGTCTCCGCCCGCACCAAGCTGATCATCGACAGCTCCACCATCGACGTCGCTACCGCCAAGGACGTCGGCGCCGATGCCGCGGCCAAAGGCATCGCGTTCCTCGACGCGCCGGTCTCTGGTGGCACCGGCGGCGCCGTCGCCGGCACGCTGACCTTCATGTGCGGCGGCAGCGAAGCCGGCTTCGCACTCGCCGAACCCGTGCTGAAAGGCATGGGCCGCGCCATCATCCACGCCGGCCCGCCCGGCGCCGGCCAGGTCGCCAAGGCCTGCAACAACATGATGCTCGCGATCTCGATGATCGGCGTCAGCGAAGCCTTCGCCATGGCCGACAAGCTCGGCCTGTCGCGCCAGAAGCTGTTCGACATCGTCGGCCCGTCCACCGGCCAGAGTTTTGCCCTCACCGGCTATTGCCCGGTGCCCGATCTGGTGCCGACCACTCCGGCAAACCGCGACTACGCGCCCGGCTTCGCCGCCGCCCTGATGCTCAAGGACCTCCGCCTGGCGCAGGACGCCGCTGCCTCCGCCGGTGCCCCAACCCCGCTCGGCGCCCACGCCACAAGGCTGTTCGAGGCGATGGTCGCGGCCGGCAACGGCGCCAAGGATTTCTCGATCGTTGCCCCCTGGCTCGCCGCCAAGACCCGGGAGGAGCTGTCGTGACCACCAAAATCCTGCGCGCCGCGCGCGACTGGATCGTCGCCCATCGCAGCGACTACGACACCGCGTACCGCGATTTCCGCTGGCCGGCGCTGGACAAATTTAACTGGGCGCTCGACTGGTTCGACGCCGAGCTGGCCCAGGGCGACAACGCATCCCGCCCCGCCTTGTGGATCACCGGCGCCGGCGCCGCCCGCGTTTCCTTCGGCGAACTCTCCGCCCGCTCGAACCAGGTCGCCAACGGCCTGCGCCGCCTCGGTGCCAAGCGCGGCGACCGCATCCTGCTGATGCTCGGCAATGTCGTGCCGCTGTGGGAAGTCATGCTGGCCGCCATGAAGCTCGGCGCCGTGGTGGTGCCGGCCACCACCCTGCTGACCCCCTCCGACCTCGCCGAGCGCGTCGCCCGCGCCCGCGTGCGCTTCGTGGTCACCGCCGCCGACGATGCCGCCAAGCTGTCCATGCTCGATGCATCCGTACCCCGGGTGACCGTTGGCGGCGCCCCCGATGGCTGCACGGATTTCGCGTCGTTCGCCGCGGAATCGACCGCCTTCACCCCGGACGGCCCCACCGACGCCGACGACCCGCTGCTGCTCTATTTCACCTCCGGCACCACAGCCAAGCCGAAGCTGGTGCTGCACAGCCACCGCTCCTACGCCCTCGGCCACCTCACCACCGTCTATTGGCTCGGCCTGAAGCCCGGCGACGTCCATCTCAACATCTCCTCGCCCGGCTGGGCCAAGCATGCCTGGTCCTGCTTCTTCGCTCCCTGGATGGCCAGCGCCTGCGTGTTCATCGCCAACCAGCCGCGCTTCAACGCGAAGTCCCTGCTGGAGACCCTGGTCGAGCACAAGGTCACCTCGATCTGCGCGCCACCCACAGTCTGGCGCATGTTCATCCAGGAAGATCTCAAGTCGTACAAGGTGGCACTCACCGAAACCTGCGGCGCCGGCGAACCGCTCAATCCCGAGGTGATCGACCAGGTCCGCGCCGCCTGGGGCCTGACCATCCGCGACGGCTACGGCCAGACCGAAACCACCCTGCAAGCCGCCAACCCGCCGGGCCAGAAGGTCAAGCCGGGCTCGATGGGCCGCGCCATGCCCGGCTACAAACTGCTTCTGCTCGACGCTGACGGGAAGGAATCAGACGAGGGCGAAATCGCCATCCCGCTCGCGCACCGCCCTGCCGGCCTGATGCGCGGCTACCAGCTCGACGATGGCACCATCGAACCGATCGCCGGCGAGGTATACCGCACCGGCGACGTCGCCAGCCGCGACGCCGACGGCTACCTCACCTATGTCGGCCGCGCCGATGACGTGTTCAAGGCAAGCGACTACCGCATCTCGCCCTTCGAACTGGAATCCGTGCTGATCGAGCACCCCGCCGTCGCCGAAGCCGCCGTGGTGCCCGCCCCCGATCCGATCCGTCTCGCGGTGCCCAAGGCCTACATCACGCTGGCCGCCGGCGCCAACGGCTCGCCGGAAACCGCCCTGTCGATCTTCAAACACCTCAACGCCCGCCTCGCACCGTACAAGCGCATCCGCCGCCTCGAATTCTCCGACCTGCCCAAGACCATCTCCGGCAAGATCCGCCGCGTCGAACTGCGCCAATCCGAACACGCCCGCACCGAGCGCGCCCCCGGCGAGTACCGCGAAGACGACTTTCCCGAGCTGAAAGCCTGACCATGGCAGGCAACACCGATTACGGCCTGGACTTCGACCTCGGCGAAGAGATCGACATGCTGCGCGACAGCGTCCGCCGCTTCGCCGAAGCCGAGATCGCCCCGCGCGCCGCCGCCATCGACCGCGACAACGATTTCCCCGCCGACCTCTGGGAGAAGATGGGCAGCCTCGGCCTGCTCGGCCTCACCGTCGAGGAGGAATTCGGCGGCGCCGGCATGGGCTACCTCGCCCACTCGATCGCCATGGAGGAGATCAGTAGGGCGTCGGCCTCGGTCGGCCTGTCCTACGGCGCGCACAGCAACCTTTGCGTCAACCAGATCCGCCGCAACGGCACCCCCGCCCAGAAACGCACCTACCTCCCCAAACTCATCTCCGGCGAACACGTCGGCGCGCTGGCCATGAGCGAATCCGGCGCCGGCTCGGACGTCGTCTCCATGCGCCTCAAGGCCGAGCGCCACGGCGACCGCTACATCCTCAACGGCACCAAATTCTGGATCACCAACGGCCCCGACGCCGATGTCCTCGTCGTCTACGCCAAGACCAACCCGGACGCCCACCAGCGCGGTATCACCGCCTTCCTGATCGAGAAGGGCATGAAGGGGTTCTCCTGCGCCCAGAAACTCGACAAGCTCGGCATGCGCGGCTCCAACACCGGCGAGCTCGTCTTCGACAACGTCGAAGTCCCCGCCGAGAACATCCTCGGCAAACTCGACGGCGGCGTCGGCGTGTTGATGAGCGGCCTGGACTACGAACGCGTCGTCCTCTCCGGCGGCCCGCTCGGCATCATGCAGGCATGCATGGACGTCGTCCTGCCCTACATCCACGACCGCAAGCAGTTCGGCCAGGCGATCGGCGAGTTCCAGCTCATGCAAGGCAAGATCGCCGACATGTACACCGTGATGAACGCCGCCCGCGCTTACGTCTACGCCGTCGCCAAAGCCTGCGACCGCGGTCGCACCACCCGCAAAGACGCCGCCGGCGTGATCCTCTACTCGGCGGAGAAAGCCACCTGGATGGCCCTCGAAGCCATCCAGGCCCTCGGCGGCAACGGCTACATCAACGACTACCCCACCGGCCGCCTCTTGCGCGACGCCAAGCTCTACGAAATCGGCGCCGGCACCTCCGAGATCCGCCGGATGCTGATTGGGCGTGAGCTGTTCAGGGAGACAGCATGAAGAGGGAAGAGTCTTCTTTTTGTGAACAAAAAGAAGCAAAAAAACTTTATCCATTTGCCCTGGACGGACATCGGTCCATGAGGCCGCTGCCTATTTATGAAGTTTTTTTGCTTCTTTTTGTTCACAAAAAGAAGACTTCCTTTGGATCCCCGCAATGACCGTCGACCCCCGCTCCCCCGAGTTCGCCACCAACGCCGAGGCCATGCGCGCCCAGGTCGCCGAAATCCGCGCCCTGGCCGAACACGCCGCCCTCGGCGGCGGCGAGGTCGCCCGCAAGCGCCACCTCTCCCGCGGCAAGCTTCTCCCGCGCGCCCGCGTCGAGGCTCTGCTCGATCCCGGCACGCCGTTCCTGGAGTTTTCCCAACTCGCTGCGCACGGCATGTATGGCGGTGAGGTCCCGTCCGCCGGCATCATCACCGGCATTGGCCGCGTCTCCGGCCGCGAATGCGTCATCGTCTGCAACGACGCCACGGTGAAAGGCGGCACCTACTTCCCCGTCACCGTCAAGAAACACCTGCGCGCCCAGGAGATCGCCCGCGCCAACCGCCTCCCCTGCATCTATCTCGTCGATTCCGGCGGCGCCAACCTCCCCAACCAGGACGAGGTCTTCCCCGACCGCGACCATTTCGGCCGCATCTTCTTCAACCAGGCCCAGATGTCGGCCGAAGGCATCGCCCAGATCGCCGTTGTCATGGGCTCCTGCACCGCCGGCGGCGCCTATGTCCCCGCCATGTCCGACGAAAGCATCATCGTGAAAGGCCAGGGCACCATCTTCCTCGGTGGCCCACCCCTCGTGAAGGCCGCCACTGGCGAGATCGTCACCGCCGAGGACCTCGGCGGTGCCGACGTCCACACCCGCATCTCCGGCGTCGCCGACCACTTCGCCGAGAACGACGCCCACGCACTGGGCATCGCCCGCCGCATCGTCGCCACGCTGAACACCACCAAACACCCCGGCCTCGCCCTGCGCCCGCCCAAACCCCCGCGCCACGATCCCGCCGAACTCTACGGCATCATCCCCGCCGACCGCCGCCGCCCGTACGACGTGCGCGACGTCATCGCCCGCATCGTCGACGACAGCGAATTCGACGAGTTCAAGCGCCTCTACGGCACCACCCTGGTCACCGGCTTCGCCCATATCCACGGCTACCCCGTCGGCATCGTCGCCAACAACGGCATCCTGTTCAGCGAGTCCGCCCAGAAAGCCGCCCACTTCATCGAACTCTGCGCCCAGCGCCTCATCCCGCTGGTCTTCCTGCAGAACATCACCGGCTTCATGGTCGGCCGAAAATACGAAAACGGCGGCATCGCCAAGGACGGCGCCAAGATGGTCACCGCCGTCGCCACCGCCAATGTCCCCAAGTTCACCGTGGTGATCGGCGGCAGCTTCGGCGCTGGCAATTACGGCATGTGCGGCCGCGCCTACGACCCGCGCTTTCTGTGGATGTGGCCCAACGCCCGCATCTCGGTCATGGGCGGCGAACAGGCCGCCTCCGTCATGGCCACCATCCGCCGTGACGGCCTCGAAGCCCGCGGCGAAACCTGGTCCGCCGAGGCCGAGGACGCCTTCAAGCAACCGATCCGCGACCAATACGAAACCCAGGGCCACCCGACCTACGCCACCGCCCGCCTGTGGGACGACGGCATCATCGACCCCGCCGACACCCGCCGTGTCCTCGGCCTCGGCCTCTCCGCCGCGCTGAACGCCCCGATCGAGCCGACCCGCTTCGGCCTGTTCCGGATGTGATGGCGATGTTCACCAAGCTCCTCATCGCCAACCGCGGCGAAATCGCCTGCCGCATCATCCGCACCGCCCGCCGCATGGGCCTGTACACCATCGCCGTACACTCGGACGCCGATGCCAGCGCGATGCACGTGGCCATGGCCGACATCGCCATGCGCATCGGCCCCGCCGCCCCGCGCGAATCATACCTGCGCATCGACGCCATCCTCGAAGCCGCCCGCCTGACCGGCGCCGAAGCGATCCATCCCGGCTACGGCTTCCTCTCCGAGAACGCCGAATTCGCCGAAGCCTGCGCCGCCGCCGGCCTGATCTTCGTCGGCCCGCCGCCCGCCGCCATCCGCGCCATGGGCGGCAAATCGCAGGCCAAGGCCCTGATGGCCGAAGCCGGCGTTCCCCTCGTCCCCGGCTACCACGGCGAAGCCCAGGACCTCGCCACCCTGCAATCCGCCGCCGACGCCATCGGCTACCCCGTCCTGATCAAGGCCTCGGCCGGCGGCGGCGGCAAAGGCATGCGCGTGGTCGACTCCCCCGCCGACTTCCCCGCCGCCCTCGAAGGCGCCCAGCGCGAATCCCGCAGCAGCTTCGGCGACGACCGCGTCCTGGTCGAACGCTACCTCACCCGCCCCCGCCACATCGAAATCCAGGTCTTCGCCGACTCCCACGGCAACGTCGTCTCCCTCTTCGAGCGCGACTGCTCCATCCAGCGCCGCCACCAGAAGGTGATCGAGGAAGCCCCCGCCCCCGGCATGACCACCGACATGCGCCGCGCCATGGGCGAAGCCGCCATCGCCGCCGCCCGCGCCGTCAACTACCGCGGTGCCGGCACCGTCGAGTTCATCGCCGAAGGCGACGCCTTCCACTTCATGGAGATGAACACTCGCCTCCAGGTCGAACACCCGGTCACCGAGGCCATCACCGGCCAGGACCTGGTCGAATGGCAACTCCGCGTCGCCGCCGGCGAACCCCTGCCGCTCACTCAATCCCAGCTCGACATCAACGGCCACGCCATCGAAGTCCGGCTCTACGCCGAAGACCCCGCCCGCAACTTCCTCCCCTCCATCGGCACCCTGTCCCACCTGAAGCTCCCGGACACCGTGCGCGTCGACGCCGGCGTGCGCACCGGCGACCGCATCACCCCGGATTACGACCCGATGATCGCCAAGATCATCAGCACTGGCCCCGACCGCCGCACCGCACTGTCCCGCCTTGCCGCCGCCCTGGCGCAAACCGAGATCGTCGGCGTGCACACCAATCTGCCCCTGCTGCGTGCCATCGTCGCCCACCCCGGTTTCGCCGGTGGCAGCTTCGACACTGGCTTCATCGGCCGGCACCCCGAACTGACCGAACCCGTCACCAGCACACCGGACATCGCGCTGGCCGCCGCCGCCGTCACCCTCCTGCGCGCCCGCGCCGCCGCAGCCGTCATTCCCGCCGACCCCCATTCCCCCTGGGCCGCCCAGGACTCCTGGCGCCCCAACCTGCCCGGACAACAAACCCTCACCCTGCGCCATCGCGATACCAACACCATCATCGCCGCCACCCCGCACCCGGACGGCTGGCGCCTGGAATGGGACAGCATCCTGCGCACCGTCGTCACCCACGGCGATGCCGCCACCCTCCTGCTGCGCCTCGACGCCGCCGCCGGCCCCGTCACCGTCATCGACCAGTCACCCCGCCTCATTGTCGTCCTCGATGGCGCGAACCATATCATCGAGGTCATCGACCCCCTGGCACCCCCCGAGGCCTCCGCCAGCGGGGCAGGGCGGGTGATCGCGCCCATTCCCGGCCGCGTCGCCAGCCTGCTGGTCCAGCCCGGTGACACGGTAAAACGCGGCCAGGTGCTGCTTATTCTGGAGGCGATGAAGATGGAACTCCCGCTGACCGCGGCCGCCGACGGCACCGTCTCCCGCGTGCGCTGCGCCGCCGGCGAGATGGTCGAGGAAGGTGTCGAACTGGTTGAGTTCGAGACTGCTTGAATAGGTCAGGACCAATGACCTACTATGACGGCAACACTCTGGGTGGCGGAAAGCGGTCATGAAACATGCGACGGCGACGCTCGAAGACAAGTACCAGGTCGACAGCGACCGGTTCTACCTCACTGGCTCCCAGGCGCTCGTCCGCCTCCCCATGCTCCAACGCCAGCTCGACCAACGCGCCGGCCTCAACACCGGCGGCTACATCTCCGGCTACCGCGGCTCCCCCCTCGGCGGCGTGGACATCCAGATGTGGACCGCCCGCAAGCAGCTCGACGCCAGCCACATCCATTTCCGCCCCGCGGTGAACGAAGAACTCGCCGCCACAGCCATCTGGGGTAGCCAGCAACTCCCCCTCCTGCCCGGCGCCAAATACGACGGCGTCTTCGCCTACTGGTATGGCAAGGGTCCAGGCGTGGACCGCTCCGGCGACGTCTTCCGCCACGCCAATTACGCCGGCACCGCCCGCCACGGCGGCGTCCTGGTCATGGCCGGCGACGACCACGGCTGCAAATCCTCCACCGTCCCACACCAGAGCGAACTCGCCTTGGTCGCCGCCTCCATGCCCATCCTGGTCCCCGCCGACCTCAACGACATCCTCGAATTCGGCCTCCACGGCTGGGCGATGTCGCGCTGGTGCGGCCGCTGGGTCGGCTTCAAGCTGGTCGGCGACGTGATGGACAGCTCCGCCTCCGTCGCCTTCGACCTCGACACCTTCCAGATCAAACTGCCCGACGGCCCGCACCCCGATGTCGGCATCCGCGCCTCGGACATCGGCGGCCGCATCCCCATCCTCCCGCTCGACCAGGAAGCCCGCACCTTCACCACCGGCCTGTCCGAGGCCCAGCGCTACGTCCGCGCCAACGGCCTGGACCGCACCATCCTCAACCCGATCGGCGCCCGCATCGGCGTCATCACCGCCGGCAAATCCTACCAGGACACCCGCCAAGCCTTCGCCGATCTCGGCACCCCGGAACCGCCGGACGTCCGCCTCCTGAAGCTCGCCCTAACCTGGCCGATCGACCCCGAAACCCTGCGCCGCTTCGCGCAAGGCCTCGATGAGATCATCGTCGTCGAGGAAAAGGCCGGCCTCATCGAGCAGCAAGTCCGCGACATCCTCTACGACGCCCCGCACCGCCCGCGCGTCCTCGGCAAGCGCGGCCCGGACGGCGCCCCCTTCCTCAAATCCCACGGCGAATTCTCCTCCGCCGAAATCGCCCTCGCCATCGGCGCCCGCCTCCCCGAAACCGAAACCCTGCGCACCAACATGGCCCGCCTGCGCGCCAACCTGGACGCCATCGCCAAGGCCGAAGTCGCCGCATCGAGAAAACCCTATTTCTGCTCCGGCTGCCCGCACAACACCTCCACCAAGGTGATCGACGGCAGCCGTGCGCTAGGCGGCATCGGCTGCCACACCCTCGCCGTCTGGATGGACCGCAACACCGACAGCTTCAGTCAAATGGGCGGCGAAGGCATCGCCTGGCTCGGCCAGGCCCCCTTCACCGAGGAAAAACACGTCTTCGCCAACATGGGCGACGGCACCTATTTCCACTCCGGCTACATGGCCATCCGCGCCGCCGTCGCGAACGGCGCCAACATCACCTACAAGATCCTCTTCAACGACGCCGTCGCCATGACCGGCGGCCAACCCGTCGACGGCACCATCTCCGTCCCGCAGATGACCCGCCAGGTCGCCGCCGAGGGCGTGAAGACCATCGTCGTCGTCACCGACGAACCCGACAAATACGACGATGACGCCAACTTCGCCCCAGGCGTCGAAATCCACCACCGCCGCGACATGGAGCAAGTCTCCGCCCGCCTGCGCGACACCCCCGGCTGCACCGTCCTCGTCTACGACCAGACCTGCGCCAGCGAAAAGCGCCGCCGCCGCAAGCGCGGCACCTTCCCCGACCCCGCCCGCCGCACTTTCATCAACGCGGCGGTCTGCGAAGGCTGCGGCGACTGCTCGCGCGCAAGCAACTGCCTCTCCGTCCAACCCCTGGAAACCCTCCTCGGCACCAAGCGCGTCATCGACCAGTCAAGCTGCAACAAGGATTTTTCCTGCTCGGACGGCTTCTGCCCCAGCTTCGTCACCGTCCACGGCGCCGAACCGAAAAAACGCGCCCGCGTCTCCCCTGAAGACTTCGGCCTGCCAATCCCGCGCCAGCCCGACCTGCGCCAGCCCTGGAACATCCTCGTCACCGGCATCGGCGGCACCGGGATCGTCACCATCGGCGCACTGATCGGCATGGCCGCCCACCTGGACGGCAAGCACGTCACCGTCCTCGACCAGACCGGCCTGTCGCAAAAAGCCGGCGGCGTCACCAGCCACATCCGCCTCGCCGAAAACGAAGCCCAACTGCACGGCCTCAAGGTCAGCCGCATGGGCGCCGACCTCCTCCTGGCCTGCGACATGGTCGTCGCCGCCAGCCGCGACTCGCTCGCCACCTACGCCCACGGCGTCACCCACGCCGTCCTCAACACAAACGAAACCCCCAGCGGCGATTTCGTGCTGGACACCACCACCCGCCTCCCCTCCCTCCAACTCCGCCGCTCGATTGCCCAAGCAGTTGGCGCCCAAGCCGTCGACGAATTCGACGCCACCGCCATCGCCACCGCCCTCATGGGCGACAGCATCGCCACCAACCCCTTCCTCCTCGGCTACGCCTGGCAGAAAGGCCTCGTCCCCCTCACCCTCGAATCCCTCCTGCGCGCCATCGAACTCAACGGCACCGCCGTCGAAGCCAACAAGGCCGCCTTCACCTGGGGCCGCTGCGCCGCCGCCGACCTCCCCCGCGTGCAAACCGCCGCCGGCCTCTCCACCACCAAGCCCGAACCCGTCACGCTGGACGGCATCATCGCCACCCGCGCCGCCCACCTGGTGCTATACCAAAACAAGCGCTACGCCCGCCGCTACACCGACCTCGTCGCCCACGTCCGCGAAATCGAAGGCCGCATCTTCTCCGGATCAACGGCCCTGACCGAAGCGGTGGCAAAGGGCTACCACAAGCTCCTCGCCTACAAGGACGAATACGAAGTCGCCCGCCTCTACGCCTCCAAGGACTTCAAAGCCTCCCTCGCCGCCCAATTCGAAACCCCCAAGAAGATCGAATTCCACCTCGCCCCGCCCCTCCTGGCCAAGCGCGACCCGCACACCGGCCACATGCTCAAGAAGACCTACGGCCCCTGGATGCTCACCGCCTTCGGCCTGCTCCAACACTTCCGCGTCCTCCGCGGCACCCGCCTGGACATCTTCGGCCGCACCGAGGAACGCCACATGGAACGCGACCTGATCACCGAGTACGAAGCCACCATCGAGGAAATCCTCGCCCACCTCACCCCCGCCACCCTCGCCACCGCCGTCGCCCTCGCCTCGCTCCCGGAGCAAATCAAAGGCTACGGCCACGTCAAGGAACGCACCGCCCGCACCGCCGCCACCGAACGCACTCGCCTGCTCGACAAGCTGCGCGGACCCGCACAGGCAATGGCGGCAGAGTGAAGACTCAGGACAACGCGAGGGCTCTGCCCTCGACCCGCCAGGGGGCCGAGCCCCCTGGACCCTCAGCCGTTACGCGCCATCGGCGAAGGCGCCGATTTGGAAGTGCCTCACACCCTCCACTATGAGTGCGGCGCTCAATACAAGGAGGTCATCTATGGACAATTGGCTCACGATCTGGGACGACGAGTTCGCCGACTTCGGCAAGCGCGCAATAGCTTTCGCCTGCCCAGGAGGGGACTACCAACTAGCAGTAGATGATATGGACCAGGATATTCTCTTGGCCCGCCATTCCGAGGAGGAGCGTATTTGGCCAATCTTTAGCAAGGAGGTTTGCGAAGGGGTTTTCCGACTGAGTGGAATGGCTTGGGGCGGTCAAACTGGCGACTTTCTTGAGGACACCTACTGGTATGAATTGCTCCTGACCACGCCCAGCACCATCACCTACTACGGTGACCGCGTCCTCGTTCGGCAGGACTTCGAAGTTTTGCGTTCCCCACCGCCGCGAGAGGGACAAAGTTTCCCTGCCGGGAACGAGTAGCTGCATGCCCCGGGCGCCGAATCTCCGGTCACCTGCCGGCGCAATGTCCACGTCGCGCCTTCTCGCCAACTTCGCCGAACGCGCCAACCGCCCCCTCGCCCAACGCCAGATCAACGCCAGCACTGAATTCGCCCTCGGCCGCCGCGATGGCCCCTACATCTGGAACCTCGAAAACACCCACCGCCTCCTCGACTGCGCCACCACCGGCGGCGTCCATTCCCTCGGCCACCGCAACCCCGAACTTCTCGAAACCCTCCGCGGCGCCCTCGACGCCGGCTACGACGGCGGCATCTGGACTATGCCCAACGCCCCCCTCCTCGCCCTGCACGACGCCCTCGCCGCCGCCGCCCCGCACCCATCGCTCAATCGCAGCGCCGTCACCCTCTGCGCCTCCCAGGCCAACGACCTAGCCCTGCTCTGCGCCTTCCGCGCCACCGGCCGCCGCGGCATCGTCGCCGCCCGCCACGGCTACCACGGCCATCTCGGCGTCGCCGCCGAAGCCACCGGCAGCGAAAGCGAAGGCATCGCCAGCCACTACGCTATCGACCGCACCAACGTCCGCTTCTTCCACAACTTCGGAAACCTCACCGAAATCGCCGCCCTGATCGACACCACGACGGCCGCGGTCATCCTCGAACCCTTCGACTACGAAACCTGGCAGATGCCCCCGCCCGACTTCCTCCCCGCCCTCGCCGCCCTCTGCCGCCAACGCGGCGCCAAACTCATCCTCGACGAAACCCGCACCGGCCTCGCCCGCTCCGGCCGCCTATGGATGGCCGAGCATTCCGGCGTCGCCCCGGACATGCTGGTCTCCGGCAAAGGCCTCTCCGGCGGCCTCTACCCCGTCGGCGCCCTGCTGATGACAAGCGACATCCACGAGGCCTGCATCAACAGCCACGAATACGGCTGGGCCAATTCCCTCGCGGGCAACGAGATCGCCGCCACCGTCGCACTCAAGGTGCTGGAAATCACCCAGCGCCCGGCTACCCTCGCCCACATCCACGAAATCGAAGCCCGCACCCGCGACCGCTTCGCCGAACTCTGCCGTCGCCACCAAGGCATCTTCACGCCGGCCACGATCCAGGGCGGCATCGCCACCATCGCCCTCGTCCAACCCGATCACGCCCCACGTCTGGGAAAACTCCTATTCGACCGCGGCGTCCTGATGCACTCCACCTCCACCACGGCCCCGCACGTAGCCAAGTTCCTCCCCGTTCTCACCGCCGACCTCACCATCATCGACGACCTCGCAACCGCCCTCGACAGCGCCGCCCGCGCCCTCGCCTAAGGACCCCCCATGCCCGCCAACCGCACCACCCTGCGCGATTTCCTGGCCGCCCAGGAAACTGCCGAAACCCAATTCCTCGCCGCCCTGGTGCGCGAACCCTCGGACAACCCGCCCGGCGACTGCGCCAAACACGCCGAGCTCACCGCTACAATGCTGGAAGCCCTCGGCTTCACCGTCGAGCGCCACAAAATCCCCACCGAACTCGCCCGCAAGCACGGCATGATCTCCGCCACCAACCTCATCATCCGCCACCGCTACGGCCCCGGCCCCACCGTGGCGCTGAACTCCCACGGCGACGTCGTGCCCCCCGGCACTGGCTGGACCACCGACCCCTACGGCGCGGAAATCCGCGACGGTTGGATGTACGGCCGCGGCGCCGCCGTCTCCAAATCCGACATCGCCACCTACGCCTTCGCCATGCGCGCGCTCAAACACGCCGGCCTCTCCGCCGGCACAATCGAACTCCACGTCACCTACGACGAAGAAACCGGCGGCGAGATCGGCCCAAAATACCTACTCGACCAGGGCCTCAGCAAACCCGACCTCGCCCTCGGCGCCGGCTTCTCCTACCAGGTCGTCGAAGCCCACAACGGCTGCCTGCATCTCGAAATCACCGTCACCGGCCGCTCCGCCCACGCCGCCAAGCCGTACACCGGCATCGACGCGCTCGAAGCCGCCACCCACATCCTCTCCACCCTCTACGCCTGGCGCGGCGACCTCGCGCACCGCGTCTCCAAAACCCCCGGCATCGGCGCCCCCCAGCTCACCGTCGGCCTGATCCAGGGCGGTATCAACACCAACGTCGTCCCCGATTCCGTCGTCATCCGCCTCGACCGCCGCATCACCCCCGACGAATCCCCCGCCGACGTCGAAGCCGAACTCCACGCCATCATCGCCGGCGCCGCCGCCGCCTTCCCCCGCGTCGGCCTGACCGTCAAGCGCATCCTCCTCGCCACCCCGCTGACCCCCACCCCCGCCGCCGCCCGCCTCACCGCCCTGCTGTGCCAGCACGCCAGCACCGAACTCGGCGAACCCATCACCGCCGGCGGCGTCCCGCTCTACACCGATGCCCGGCACTATGCCGCCGCTGGCGTGCCTATCGTGCTCTACGGCGCCGGGCCGCGCAGCATTGAGGAAGCCAACGCCCATCGCGCCGACGAGCGCGTGCGTCCGTCCGACCTGCACGCCGCCACTCGCGTCGTTGCGTTGGCGTTGGCCGATCTGCTGGAGTCTTGATCCACGTCAATGGCGGCCGCATATGCCGAGGGCACCCTGTTGGGCTGATACAATAGTACTGGGCATGCACATGGCGCGGGCGGGCAAGACGATCCGGCTGAAACCGGCCGGGGAAACGGTCGTCACAGGCGAGGATACGGCGATCCCGCTGGCCGCTCCGCAGTCGCCGGACCCGGCGATCGATGCGCCGCCCGCCGCGAACGCTGATGCCGCTGCGGCGCTGCATCGTATTGCGCAGATGAAGCACGATCCGGCGGCGATCCATCGGCTGTTTGAAACCGGCGAGTATCCCTACACCACGCGCATGCGCGCCGATGCCTATGAGGCGCATATGCTCGATTTGCAGCGCGAGCTGCTCAAGGCGCAACGCTGGGTGGAACAGACCGGCGAGCGGATCATCATCCTGTTCGAGGGCCGTGATGCCGCCGGGAAGGGCGGTACCATCAAGCGGTATATGGAGCATATGAATCCGCGCACCGCGCGCGTGGTGGCGTTGCAGAAGCCCACTGATCGGGAGCGCAGCCAGTGGTTCTTTCAGCGCTACATCGCGCATCTGCCGGCGGCCGGCGAGATCGTGCTGTTTGATCGTTCCTGGTACAACCGGGCGGGGGTTGAGCGGGTGATGGGGTTTTGCTCGCCCAACGAGTACCTGGAATTCATGCGCCAGTGCCCGGAGTTTGAGCGGATGATTACCCGGGCGGGCATCCGGCTGTTCAAGTTCTGGTTCTCGGTCAGCCGGGATGAACAGCGCCGGCGGTTCGAGGCGCGGGAGGTTGATGCGCTGAAGCAGTGGAAGCTGTCGCCGATCGACCGGGCGTCGCTGGATAAGTGGGACGATTATACCGAGGCGAAGGAGGCGATGTTTTTCTATACCGACACCGCCGACGCGCCGTGGACGATCATCAAATCCGACGACAAGCGGCGGGCACGGCTTAACAGCTTGCAGTTTTTCCTGGCGGCCTTGGGCTATCCGAGTCCCGACAGCAGCATTGTTACCGGGCCCGATCCGCTGATCGTTGGGGCGTCGGCGCATGTTATCGGCACCGCGGGGGCGATCATTGGCAAGACGGTGCATCCGGCGTTGAAACGCGGTCGCGGCGCGGCGAATTGACTCTGGCCGGTGGGGCGGCCACATCCTCGTTGTAACGACAACGAGGGGCGATCATGACCGATACCATTCGCGTGCTGGGGATTTCCGGCAGCTTGCGTCAGGCGAGTTGGAACACGATTGCATTGCGCGCGGCGCAGAAGCTGGCGCCGGCGGGGATGGTGATCGAGATTTGCGAAATCCGTGACCTGCCGTTCTATGACGGGGATGTCGAGGCGGCGGGGATGCCGGCCAGCGTGGCGGCGTTTCGGGCGAAGGTGGCGGCGGCGGATGCGGTTTTGATTGCTTCACCGGAATATAATGCTTCGGTTTCCGGGGTGTTGAAGAACGCGATCGATTGGGCGAGCCGGCCGCCGAACCAGGTGCTGGACGCCAAGCCGGTGGCGATTTTCGGCACCAGTCCGGGGGCGACCGGGACGATCCGGGGGCAGGCGCATTTGCGGCAAATTCTGGGCAATCTGAACAGCTATGTGCTGGTGCAGCCGGTGGTGGCGATCGGCAATGCGCCGCAGCGGTTTGATGCCGATGCGAATATCACCGACGAGGCGACGCGGGCGTTTGTGGTGAGCATGCTGGTCAAGCTGGTGGATTGGACGCGGCGGCTTAAGGCCTGAGGCGGGCGGCGCCCCCGGTGCCTGGGCATCGGGGGTTTTGCTTGGGGTGTTTATTACGATATAGGAATGAAATGGTTGTGGGTGGGGTGGGGGGTCAGATTCGGGCTTTTGAGACGAGGGGCGGGGGGAGGCGGGGGCGGCGGTGAGGGCGGTAGGGGGTTGGTGGTGGACGGGTGGGGTCTTGGCGGGGCTTGGGGTGGGGGATTCGGGGCGGGCGGGGGCGTGTTGGGAGGGCGAGGTGGGGGGCGATGCCGAGGATGTGGCAGAGGGGACGCAGGAGGCGGGCGGCTTGCGGGGCGGCGGCGAGGAAGTCCTTGAAATCGGGGGATTCGATGAGGTGGTTGAGCTGGGAGGCGCGGCCGCGGGTGTGGTAGCCGGCGGTGATGGCGAGCCAGGCGCGGCCTCGTGGCAGACGGGGGGAGAGGCGGAGTTTTGCGGGTTTGGTGGCGTCTTGGGGGTGGGCCGGGCGGATTCGGGGTGCGCGGGGTTGGGGGAGGGTGTTGGTTTGCCAGCGGGCGATGAGGTTTTCGAGGCGGCGGGCGGTGCGGCCGATATAGGCCCAGGCCAGGGTGAAGAGGGCGGTGGGGGGCTGGGGGCGGGGCGGGCGTGCTTCGGCTGGCCGGGGCCAGGGGATGAGCGCGGATTCGGCGTCCGGCCTCGCCGCGTGAGCGGCGATGGCGGAGCGTAGGCCGGTTAGGATGTGGGTTAGTAGCGTAGCCAGGGAATGCATGATGGGTAATATAAATCACTAACTATAGGGTGGCAAGAAAATTTATCGCTTGCGAATGATTTTTATCTCGGCAAGGCGGGGGAGGGCGGATTCGATGCCGGGGGGTAGGTGAGGTTGAGTTCCTTGAGGGCGGGGAGGGAGAACAGAGGGGACAGGTCGGTGACCTTAGTACCCCAGAGACTGAGGGTTTGCAGGGCGGGGAGGGCGGACAGAGGGGTGAGGTTGGTGACCTTCGTACCCGTGAGATCGAGGGTTTGCAGGGCCGGGAGATTGGCGAGGGGGGCGAGGTCGGTGACCTTCGTACCCCATAGGTCGAGGGATTGCAGGGCTTGGAGGCCGGAGAGAGGGGTCAGGTTGGTGACACGCGTGCTCATGAGACGAAGGGTGTGCAGGGTTTGGAGGCCGGAGAGAGGGGCGAGGTTGGCGACACGCGTGCTCATGAGATCAAGGGTATGCAGGGCGGGGAGGCCGGAGAGGGGGGTAAGGTCGGTGACACGCGTATCCGGGAGTCTGAGGGATTGCAGGGCGGAAAGGCCGGAGAGGGGGGCAAGGTCGGTGACACGCGTGTCCGTGAGGTCGAGGTATTGAAGGGCGGTGAGGCGGGAAAGGGGGGTCAGGTCGATGACCTCCGTGCCCCAAAGCTTGAGGTGTTGCAGGGCGGGGAGGGTGGAGAGGGGGGTGAAGTCGGTGACACCAATGCTATCGAGGCTAAGCCATTGTAGGGCAGGGAGGCCGGACAGGGGAGAGAGGTCGGTGACCTTCGTGAGCCAGAGGCTGAGGGATTGCAGGGCGAGGAGGCGGGAAAGCGGGGTGACGTCGGTGACCTGGGTGAAACTCAGGTTGAGGATTTGTAGGGAGTGGAGGCCGGCAAGGGGGGTGAGATCGGTGATCGGCGTGCCCGAGAGGCCGAGAGATTGAAGGTGGGTCAGGGCAGCGAGCGGCGTGGCACTGCGAAGGACCGCCAGGCCGTTCTTGGCCCATAGGCGGTCCAGGGTTTGCTGGCGCTTTTCGCCTGGCTTGTGCGCCGAGAGCCAGTTGATGTTGAAGTCGAGTTCGCGGATGTGGGGGTGCCAGGCGGGGGGAATTGGTTCGCTGGCGAGGATGCGGCGCTTGGTCTCCTCGATGGAGAAGTCGGGGGGCGGGGCGGGATCAGTTGGGCCATTGGTGCCGGACATTGGGTGCTCCTTGCGGGAGCGTATTGGGATGGTAGGGGGGTGGCAAGGGTTTGGGGCTGGGGGTTGGGGGGAGAGCCAGCAAGGAAGAGCCCCCCTCCGGCTCCCCCGACCGCGGGGGGAGAGAAGACTTGTTGCGTTGGGGCAGGTTGGTGGGGTGCGAACGGGTCAACAGGCACGGAAGAGCCCCCCTCCGGCTCCGCGCGACCGCGGGGGGAGAGAAGATTTGTTGCGTTGGGGCGGGTTGGTGGGGCGCGAACTGGTGAACAAGCAAGGAAGAGCCCCCCTCCGGCTCCCCCCGACCGCGGGGGGAGAGAAGATTCTCAAGCAGCTTCTAGAGAAGATTCTTTGGCCTTGGAGTCTCGTTGTATGGTTGGGGGCGGGTTTTGGGGCGAGGGAGCTGGGATGCGGGTGGGGCGGGAGGCGGTTGGGTTTGCGCGGGGGTTGCGGGGGCGGATGACGCCGGCGGAGGTGGTTTTGTGGGGTGGGTTGCGGCAGGGGGTGTTGGGGGTTCGGTTTCGGCGGCAGCATCCGGTGGTGCCATACACTTTGGACTTTGCGTGTTTGGCGTTGCAGTTGGGGGTGGAGGTGGATGGGGAGACGCATGCTGGTGGGGATGCGGGGCGGGATGCGGTGTTGGCGGGGTTGGGGTGGCGGGTGGTGCGGTTTTCGAATGCGGAGGTTTTGGGGAATTTGGCGGGGGTTTTGGAGAGGATTGGGGAGGTGGTGGGGGAGGTTTTGGCGAGGGGGTGAGTTCGCAGGTAAGAGCCCCCCTCCGGCTCCCCCCGACCGCGGGGGGAGAGAAGAAAGTGTGGAAAGTTTTTTGGTTCTTTTTTTCAAAAAAGAACTGCTGGCTGTGCTTTGACTGGGGAGGCGGGCTGGCGCAGGGTTTGGGTTGGTTTGTTGTTACCTGGAGCCGTTATGCTGACATTTGCTCATACGACGCTTGGCACCCTGGTTGGGCAGCCGGACCATGGGGTTTCGGTTTTTCGGGGGGTTGAGTATGCGCTGCCGCCGACCGGCGAGCTTCGGTTTGCGGCGCCGGTGCCGATGGTGGCTTGGCAGTTTCAGCGGGATGCGGGGTGGCATGGGGGGATTGCGCCGCAGGGTCCTTCGCGGTTGGCGCCGGCGATGGGGGATTTTCGGCGGCGGGGGGATGAGGATTGTTTGACGCTGACGGTTTGGACGCCGGCGCCGGATGCGGGGAAGCGGCCGGTTTTGGTTTGGTTGCATGGCGGGGCTTGGGTGAGCGGGGCGGGGTCGCTGGATTGGTATGATGGGGCGCGGTTGGCGCGCGAGGGCGGGATGGTTGTTGTGGGGGTGAATTACCGGTTGGGGGCGTTGGGGTATTTGAAGCATCCGGCTTTGGGGGTGGATGATTTCGGGACGCTGGACCAGGCGGAGGCTTTGCGGTGGGTGGCGGCGAATATTGGGGCGTTTGGGGGGGATGCGGGGTGTGTGACGGTGATGGGGCAGTCGGCGGGGGCGGCTTCGATTGGGCGGTTGATTTTGGATCCGCGGGCGCGGGGGTTGTTTCATCGGGTGATTTTGCAGTCTGGGGGGTTTGGGCGCGATCCGCTGACGGTTGAGGAGGGGTATCGGATTGGGGCGCAGGTGATGCGGGCGGCGGGGGTGGATCCGGAGGCGTCCGATGTCCTCGCGCAGTTGCGGGCGGTTTCGGTGGATGTGCTGTTGGCGGCGACGGGGGAGGTGGCGCGGGCGAATGCGCGGTTTGGCGAGACCAATCCGGTGTTCATGCCGACCGTGGTGGAGCCGATGACGCAGGCGGAGTTGTTTGGGGCGATTGCGAAGGCTGCTGTTGGGCTGGAGGTTTTGATCGGGGCGACGCATGACGAGGTGCATGCGTTTTTTGCCTCGAACCCGGCGATGAAGGAGCCGGACTGGACGGCGGCGGCGCAGCGGTTTGCGGCGTTGGGGCGGCGGGTGGATGCGATGGAGCGGTACAAGGCGCGGCGGCCGGGGGGGACGCTGATGGATTGGTTGGCGGATATTACCAGCGACCATACGTTTTTGTGGCCGACGATGCGGCTGGCGGAGGCGCTGTCTGGGGCGGGGGTTTCGGTGCAGGCTTATCAGTTTGATTGGGCGGCGCCGGGGAGTGCGTTTCGGGCGTGTCACTGCATCGAGTTGCCGTTTGTGTTTGGGAATTTCGCGCAGTGGCCGGATGCCGGGATGTTGCAGGGGGGGGATGCGGCGGAGATGGATGGGTTGTCGGACGTTATGCGCGGGTGTTGGGCGCAGTTTGTGCGGACGGGGGAGGCGGGGCTGCCGGCGCTGGCGTGGCCGCGGTATGAGGCGGGGCGGCGGCTGACGATGCGGCTGGATGCGGTGTGCGAGGTGGTGGGCGATCCGGCGGGGCTGGGGACGCGTGCTTTTGGATAAAAGTTTTTTGTTTCTTTTTTTCAAAAAAGAAAGCGCTGTCTTTTTTGA
>CAMBRC010000067.1 GCA_945869965.1 Asaia bogorensis | reverse complement strand
CTGTGAGCCCCGCTTCGCTACGCTCCGCAAGCCTCACAGCGCGCGCCACTACCCGATCAATCAGGGCTGCGCAGCCCTTTTCTCTTAACCCGACTGGTACACTTTTACGCCGCCATCTGGCACAATTTGTCGCCGCCGTTGACACCACGGCTCCCGCACCAGCCGGCCAAAAGGTTCAAAAGTTTTTTGGTTCTTTTTTTCAAAAAAGAACGCGCTTCCTGCTGACAGAATCTGACACCCCCTCGACGCACAAGGACCACCGCAACAACGGAGGTTCCCATGACTGAATTCGGTTTCATCATCCTGCCAGTCACCGACCCGATCGCCAGCGCCGCCTTCTACGAACGCCTGCTCGGCCGCAAGCCGATCGAGGCCGCGCCGACCTTTGCCATGCTGCCCCTGCGCGAGGGCGTGATGCTCGGCCTATGGCGTCGCGACGGCATGGTGCCGCCGGCGCCCGTGGCGCCGGGCGGCAGCGAGGTGGCGTTTCTGGATGCCGATCCCGATGCCACCCATACTGCCTGGGTGGCGCTGGGTGTGACCATCGTACAGGCACCAGCCGACATGGACTTCGGCCGGACCTTCACTGCGCTGGATCCCGACGGCAACCGGTTGCGGGTGTTCCGGCCCGGCTGAAAAAGCGAGGGCTAAGCCTCCGTCATTCCAGCACGCCTCGGTCTTGGCCGTGATCAGCGCGAAGCCGATATTCGCGCTGAGCTTCGGGCCGGTGAGTGCCTGGAACATGCCGCCCGTGATCGGCCTCAGCGCAGTTTTTCGGGGTAGTAGGTTTTCGCCGCCGTGAGGCCGATCGAGACGGTCGCCCGCGGGGCGGCGACGATGCTGAACAACGGCTCGCCGCGGCGGGTGGATTTGTGGTTGCTGGGCGCAGTGTTGGGGCCGGCGGTGTCCTCGCCGTGGACCCATTGCCGGGCCTGGATGACGCACTTGCCCTGGACATGGCTGAAGCTGACATAGGCCGAGCCCTGAATGCCGGAATCAGCCAGGTCGTAGCCGTAGATCGGGCCGGTGAAGCCGACGCCCTTGGCGAAGGCGACCAGTTCGGCCAGCCACTGCGCCTTCTGGATACCGGTATAGCCGCGCTTGGTCAGGGGGTAGCAGACACCGTACAGCGCGCTGCCGGTACCGCCGCCGGAGACATGGCCGGTGACGAACTGCCCCCAGGCGCCGGTCAGCCCGGGCCAGTCGGTGGCGCGCTCATTTCCCAGGTTGTGAAAGCCGAACAGCCCGGCCGGCGCCACATAGACCACGGCGTGGCAGGCCGAGATGCTGGGGAAGCCGAGATCGGTGGGGTCGTAGCAAACCTCGCGCTCGCCGACGTATCGCATCGCTGCTTCCTCTTATGTTGGCGCCGCTTGGTTCGTCACTTCGACACAACGCCGGCGAAGATGTCCAGCATGCCGTTGATGACGATCTGGACGCCGATGCACAGCAACAGGAAGGCCGATAGCCGCGCGAAGGTGCGCCGGGCGGTGGCGCCCAGCAGGGCGGCGATGCGGTCGGCCGAGCGGTAGGACAGCCAGATCACCGCGGTGATCGCGACCGCGGCAGCCGAGGCGCCGAGGAAGAACCACAGCACATCGGCGATCTCGCGTGGCCGTTGCGCGCCCAGGGCGACGGCCACCGCGATCGTGCCGGGCCCGGTGGTGAACGGCAGGGTCAGCGGGAAGAACGCCATGTCGCCGACCGCACCCTCGCCGCTTTCGGCTTGTTCGGTCTTGCGGGCTTCCTGGCGCTCGGGGGCGTTCAGCAGGTCGAAGGCGCGCACCGCGACCACCGATCCGCCGGCGATGCGCAGCGCGGCGAGCGAGATGCCGAAGAACTCCAGGATGTAGGCCCCGCCCCAGAGGGCGCCGAGCATCACGCCGAGCGAGTAAAGCGCGACACGGTTGGACAGCATCAGGCGCTCGGCGCGGCCGAGATGGGCGGTGACCTCGTTGAAGATGAACGCCGCCCCGGGCGGGTTGACGATGGAAAACAGGGCGGGGAAGGCCAGCAGGAACGTGGTCAGCGCGAGGCTCATGCGGCAGTCCTTCGAACGGGTCAGCAAACGAGCACTTCTTTTTGAAAAAAGAAGCAAAAACTTTCATTCATTGGCCTGGCACCGACACGGTTGATTGCGGGTCGGCGGGGGGGCAGATTGGCGGGCGTATAGCCGGAGGAATCGCCGATGAAGACTCGTGCCGCCGTGGCCCGCAAGGCCGGAGCCCCGTTGAGCCTGGAGATCGTGGACCTTGAGGGGCCGCGCGAAGGCGAAGTGCTGGTGGAGATCAAGGCGACGGGGATTTGTCATACCGACGAGTTCACCCTGTCGGGCGCCGATCCCGAGGGGATCTTTCCGGCGATCCTGGGGCATGAGGGGGCCGGGGTGGTGGTGGATGTCGGGCGTGGCGTGACCTCCCTGAAGAAGGGCGATCACGTCATTCCGCTGTACACGCCGGAATGCCGGCACTGCGAGTATTGCCTGAGCCGGAAGACCAATCTTTGCATCACGCTGCGGGCGACGCAGGGTAAGGGCGTGATGCCGGATGGGACCAGCCGGTTCAGTTGCGATGGCGAGGTGATCTCGCACTACATGGGGACGTCGACGTTTTCGAATTTCACGGTGTTGCCGGAGATTGCGCTGGCGAAGATCCGGTCGGACGCGCCGTTCGAGAAGGTTTGCTACATCGGCTGCGGGGTGACCACCGGGATTGGGGCGGTGATCAATACGGCGAAGGCGGAGATCGGTTGCCGGGCGGTGGTGTTCGGGCTTGGGGGGATCGGGCTGAATGTGATCCAGGGGCTGCGGATGGTGGGGGCGGAGCAGATTATCGGGGTGGATATCAATCCCGGGCGAAAGGCGATGGCGGAGAAGTTCGGGATGACGGATTTCGTCAATCCGAAGGAGGTGGAGGGCGATCTGGTGCCTTACCTGGTGAACCTGACCAAGGGGGGGGCGGATTACTCGTTTGAGTGCGTGGGGAATACGACGCTGATGCGGCAGGCGTTGGAGTGCACGAAGCGGGGCTGGGGCAAGTCGGTGATCATCGGGGTGGCGGGGGCGGGGCAGGAGATCAATACACGGCCGTTCCAGCTGGTGACCGGGCGGACCTGGATGGGCACGGCGTTTGGTGGGGCACGGGGGCGGACGGATGTGCCGAAGATCGTGGACTGGTACATGGATGGGCGGATCAATATCGACGATCTGATCACCCATGTGTTGCCGTTTGAGAAGATCAACGAGGGGTTTGACTTGATGCATCGGGGGGAGAGTATTCGGTCGGTGGTGGTTTATTGAGGGACGGGAGGCGGGTTCAGAATTTTTCGCCCTTCGGTCGGGGTGAGGAAGAAGAGTTCGCTTCACCGCTGCGCTCCGGGCTGGCCGGCGCCGCTCGGGCGCTCCGCGCCGGTCGCTCGCGCCGGGCGGCCCTGCGCTCCGCTTCGCCGGTCACATGAACTCGGGCACAGCGAAAGCCCAGGGAGTCCCCGCGGGAGTCGGGGGGGTACGAGTAGCGGACAGCCGCCCGTACGAAGCGCGCGGGGTAGTCCCACGCCCCGCCGCGGAACACCCGGGGCGCGGGACCCGCTTCGTTGTCGATCCATGCTGAGCCATCTTCCGGCGCATCGTAGTAGCTATCGTGCCAGGTATCGGCGCACCACTCCCAGACATTGCCCAGCAGGTCATAGAAGCCCCAGGGGTTTGCCTCGCGCGTCTTGACTTGGCGGGTGCCGGCCTGGCTGTGCTCGAACTGCTTCTCAGGCCAGTCGGCGCTATCCTCTCTTTCGTCGAGGTCGTAGCCGAGGCCGCTATTGCCACCGTACCAGGCAATCGGGTGCAGCAACGGGGCATTATATTCGCCCTGGATGTCCATATCTCCGGCCCAGGTGGCGGTCGCCGTCCCGGCGCGGGTGGCGCGCTCGAACTCCGCCTCGCTGGGGAGGCACAGCTCCAACCCTGGAAGCCGCGCGTTCAGCTTGGCGATGAAAGACTGCACTTGGTTGAAATTCACATTCTCGACAGGCCGCAGCGGATGGGCGAAGCGGCTGGGGTTGTTGCCCATCACGCCCTGCCACAGGGCCTGGGTGCAGGGGGTGTCGAACAGCCAGTAGCCCTGGACGAAGACCACTTCGTGCTGGGGGCCTTCGTTGTCGCGGCGGCCGGCTTCGCTTGCGGGGGAGCCCATGGTGAAGCGGCCGGGGGGGACCCAGCGCAGGCGTTGGGTGATGGTGGTGCCGGGGAGGGTGAAGTCGGCGTAGGTGCCGTATTGGTCGCGGCCGGAGGCGGAGGACCAGGGGGGGCGGGGGATGGCTTCACCGGCGTCATCGAGGATTGCGCCGGTGAAGATGGCGCGATGGCGGTTCTGGACGCGGTCGAGGCGGGCGCCGCGCAGGTCGGCGCCGGAGAAGTCGAAGCCGGCGATGTCGTCGGTGGCGAAATCGACGTCGCGGAGGTCGGCGCGGCGGAAATCCGTGGCGGGATCAAGGCCAGCGCGCTTTGCCAGGGCCACGAAACTCTTGGTGCGGGCACGCAATATCGTGCGGACGCCGCGAAGGAGAGTGCGATCCAGGGTCATCGGCTGCGCTGCAACGTTGTCGCGGCCAGAAGGACCCGGCCGGATTCGTCCTTGCGGAGCTTCTTCGCCAAGAGGCGCGCGACGATCACTTCCTTGATGCGCGTGGGCCTGCGTCCGGGCTCCCAGGCACGGAAGTTGGCAGCAACGGTTGACACGCTGACGGTGATCGCGCCTTCGGCGGCGCCGTTTCGCTCCATCTCCGCCAGATGGCGGTCGGCGGCGGCGTCGGCGAGTGCGTCACCAAAGAGCACGCCGTCTTCGGCGGGACCGACAATCCGCATTTCGTCGCCATTGGGTTGCACATGGGCGCTGGCCGGATAGCGATCAACGAAGGTTGAACCGAGCTTGGGGCGGTATTGCCGGGACGAAATCGTGATCGTGGCGCTGGTGACAGCGATGAACATCGAGCGGTCCGCCGCCGCTGATTCGACAGCACCAAACCGAGCCGGGGAGATCAGGGTCGCGCGGCCAGGTTCGTTGTCGATCGGCTTGGCGACGCGGAAGGCCAGAAGGCCGGGGTCGAGATTGTATTGCGCGGTCACTTCCCATTCACCGCCGATGCCATCTGACGCCCCGGGCGTGTCGGAGGGTTCAGGGTGCTTTGCACGCGCATACTCTACCCGCAGGGCTTCCCGAGCCTCTCCTCCGTCGGTCCGTACAGGGCCAAAGAAGGCGCGAAGGATCGGCTCGATTTCTTCCGGAAGTGAGGTTCCCCTCCGCCAATTCGCCACCGTCCGTGGTGAGCCGCCGGTGCTTTCAGAATCGCGGGCCGGCATCAGCTTGGCGAACGCGGTATCGGTCCATGGTTCGCAGTTGTTGGCGTCGGGCCGCTGCCCGGCGCGCAGGTGTTCGGCCAGCAGGGCGCCGAAGGCCGCGTAGGGGGGGCTAACGCCGGGTTTGCGGGGCATTGCGGGTCATTGCGGTGGATGGCGTGGGCATTTCCGGGAGTATGGCAATGAATGCGGGCCGGTTCCACAACGGGAAAGTACCGGTCATGTCTTTGTTCCTTTCGGCTGTTGGCGGGCTTTGGCCCGTGGTTGTTGTTTTCGTGCTGGTGCTGGTGCTGGCGCTGGCGCCGGTGGCGTATCTGGCGTTGACGTTCATCGACCTGCGCGAGGGGATTGTGGCGTGGCGGGCGCACGGCCCGTGTGCGGCGAAGTTGGTCAAGGCGGTTTGCTATGCGGTGCTGTTCCTGAAGCTGCTCCTGATGTGAGGGCAATGTTTGGGGATTATAGTTACGATATCGAAACTATTTTGGCATGTGCGGGCGTTCCCCGTGGCGGGGCTCAGGCGATGGGATGGGCGACAGGTCGGCGGGGCGCGGGCGGTGGATCGGGGTGGGCGCGTGGGTGGCCGGAGGGCATGGGATCGGGCGGGGACAGCAGGTTGGTTGATCGGGCGCCGGACGCGGTTCGGCTGGGCGCGGATCGGCTGGGTGGTGGCGATACGGGATGGGGCGCGGCGGCGCGGGCTCGGTTGGGCGCGGTGGCGGGGGGATTCGACGGGGTGGTGCGGCGCGCGGCGCTGTTGGTGGGGGGCGGGTGCGGGCAGGGATCCGGCCTGCCAGAGGGCGAAGAGCTGTTCCAGGCGGGCGAAGATGCGGGCCAGGGCGGCGATGATGAGGGTGTGGATGGGGCCGGGAATCCAGGCACACGTCTCCAACGGGGCCCGCGCAGTGATGCGCAGGCCGGCGAGCTGTTCGCTCAGGGAGGGTGGCTGACTCTCCATGCGGCGCATACTAACTGATGTTATGCGGCGGTGCACGGAAAAAATACAAGTTTTGAGGAAATTTTTTGGGCGGGGTGTCGCGTAAGAAGCGTGGATGTTTCGCTTCGCTCAACATGACGAAGGGGGGGGGGGGTGCGCGTGGCCCCCCCTCCGGCTCCCCGCCCAAGCGCGAGGGGAGATTCTTAGTGGATGAGGTTTTTTTGCTTCTTTTTGTTCACAAAAAGAAGACTTCCTATGCTTCGCAGCCGTTTTCCCTGAGCAGTTCCACCACCGCTTCGGGCGGGACGTCGCGCTTGGTGAAGGCTTGGCCGATGCCGTTCACCAGGACGAAGGCGAGTTGGCCGTCGCGCATTTTCTTGTCTTTTCGCATGTGGGCGATGAGGTGCGAGGCGGAGAGGCGGCGATTGAGGTGGGACAGTTCCGCGGGCAGGCCGATGCTGTCCAGGTGGGTCACCACGCGGTCGGCGTCGGCTTGGGGGCAGAGGCCGAGTTTGGCGGAGAGGCGGAAGGCCAGGCCGATGCCGGTGGCGACGGCTTCGCCGTGCAGGATGGTGCCGTAGCCGAGTTCGGCTTCGAGCGCGTGGCCGAAGGTGTGGCCGAGGTTCAGGAGGGCGCGGCCGTCATTGGGTTTTTCCTCGCGCTCGTCATCGCCGACGACCATGGCCTTGAAGGCGCAGGCGCGCAGCACGGCTTCGGCCTGGGCTTCGCGGTTGCCGGCGACGACGGCCGCACCGTGGGTTTCGCACCAGTCGAAGAACGCCGCGTCGCCGATGAGGCCGGCCTTGGCGATTTCGGCGTATCCGGCGCGGAGTTCGCGCGGGGGGAGGGTGGCGAGGGCTTCGGTGTCGGCCAGGACCATGCGGGGCTGGTGGAAGGCGCCGAGGAGGTTCTTGCCGTGGCGGGTGTTGATGCCGGTTTTGCCGCCGACCGAGCTGTCGACCTGGGCCAGCAGGGTGGTGGGGATTTGCACGAAGGGCAGGCCGCGCAGGGCGGAGGCGGCGACGAAGCCGGCGAGGTCGCCGACCACGCCGCCGCCCAGGGCGATGATGGCGGTTCGACGTTCGATGCCCCAGTCGAGGACCTGGTTGATCACGTCGCCGAAAGTTTGCAGGGATTTGGAGGTTTCGCCGGGGGCGATGGTGATGGTGGTGTGGGTGAAGCCGGTGGCGTCCAGGCTGGCTTGCAGGGCGGGCAGGTGCAGGGCGGCGACGGCGGTGTCGGTGATGATGACGGCGCGTTTTTGCGGCAGGACGGGGGCCAGGAGGGCGCCGGCGCGGGCGATCAGGCCTTCGCCGACGACGACGTCGTAGCTGGCCTGGGACAGGGCGAGCGAGAGGCGGCGGGGTGGGGCCCAGGCGGTCAGGGCGTCGAGGACCAGGGAGGTGGTGTGATCGGGGCTGTCGTCACTGCAATCGACGACGATGTCGGCTTCGGCGTAGGTCGGGTAGCGCTGGGCCATCAGTTTGGCGAGGATTTCGGCGGGGTCGCCGGCGTTGAGCAGCGGGCGGTGGGTGCGGCCGGCGACGCGGCGCAGGAGGATCGGTAGGGAGGCGCGCATCCAGATGCTGACGGCGTCGTGGCGGATGGCGGCGCGGGTTTCGGGGTCCATGTAGGCGCCGCCGCCGGTGGCCAGGACGAGGGGATCGCCGGCGAGGAGGCGGCGGATGACGCGGCGCTCGCCGTCGCGGAAGGCGGGCTCGCCGAAGCGGGAAAAAATTTCAGGGATGGAGCAGCCGGCGGCGGCTTCGATTTCTGTGTCGGCGTCGCGGAAGGGCAGGCCGAGGCGGGCGGCCAGGCGCTTGCCGATGGAGGTCTTGCCGGCGCCCATCAGGCCGACCAGGACGATGCTCCGTCCGGCGAGGAGCGGGGCCTCGGGCGTGCCGGCACCTTGTGCCGCACCGTCCGATTCGGATGGCGGGGCGAAGCTTTCCGTCAGGGTGGTGTTGCGTGTCATGATGCCGGAAGCTAGCACAGCGCTGCGGGGCGAGGCCACGCGCCCTGCCCTTGCGTTGGCATTCTGACGGAGCCCCATGAGCCGCATCGTTTTCGCCGTTGTGCTGCTGCTGTTGCTGGTTGCCGGCGGTGGATTCCTGTTGCTGGGCGCCTTTCCGCCCGAGGCGAAAGTTCAATCGATTCAGAAGGTGCTGCCGAACGACCGGTTCCAGCGCAGCAATTAGGCCCGGCTGAGCCGGGGGGAACATACGAGGGTCGGATGGACCGGCATGTAGATGCATTCCTGGAGATGCTGGCCGCCGAGCGCGGGGCGGCGCGCAATACGCTGTTGGCCTATGGCGCCGATCTTGCGGATTTCGCCGGTTTCGCCGGGGCGCGCGGGTTTGGCAGCGCCGGGGCCGACGAGGCGGTGCTGCGCGCCTGGCTGGTGGCGCAATCGACGGCCGGGATGTCGGCGCGGACGGCGGCGCGGCGGCTTTCGGCGGTGCGGCAGTTCCATCGTTTCCTGTTGCGCGAGGGGGTGCGCGAGGACGATCCGACGCAGCTGCTCGATTCGCCGCGGCTGCCGCCGGGGCTGCCGAAGTTTCTCAGCGAGGCCGAGGTGGATGCGTTGCTGGCGGCGACCGCGAAGCTGAAACCGGCGCAGGGACGGCGGGCGGCGGCGGCGTTGGAGATCCTGTATGCGACGGGGCTGCGGGTGTCCGAGTTGTTGGGGCTGCCGCGCGGGGCGTTGTCGGCGGACCGGCAGATGCTGATGGTGCGGGGCAAGGGCGGGAAGGAACGCGTGGTGCCATTGTCCGAGGCGGCGCGGGGGGCGGCGGCGGCGCTGGTGGCGGGGCGGGACGATCCAAAGGATTCGCGCTGGCTGTTTCCCGGGCGGGATCCCGGCCAGGCGATGACGCGGCAGGGCTTTGCGCTGTTGCTGAAGCAGGTGGCGCTGGCGGGCGGGCTCGATCCGGCGCGGGTCAGCCCGCATGTGCTGCGGCACTCGTTTGCCAGCCACATGCTGGCGCGCGGGGCCGATTTGCGCAGTTTACAGACGCTGCTGGGCCATGCCGATATCGCGACGACGCAGATTTATACGCATGTGCTGGCCGAGCGGTTGCAACGGCTGGTGGCCGAGCATCATCCGTTGGCGCACGAATGAGCGAGGTGGTGCCGGTCGGTGCGTGGTCGAACCGCCCGCGGGTGCTGCTGGGCCTTGGGCTGTTCTGGGCCGGGGAGGCGCTGTTGGGCGTCGGGCTCGGGGTGGTGATGGTCAGCGAGGGCCGGGGGATGCCGGGCTGGATGCTGGGGGTGGCGCTGTTCTTCGCCGTGTTCCTGGCCGCGGTCGGGCTGCGTTTGTCGGTCTGGTGCCTGGGCCAGCTTGGCGTTGCCGGCACGGTGTTGGCGATTGGTCCCGCTGGCTATTTCGACCGCCGGCTGTGCCCGCAGACCATTCCGTGGGAAGCAGTTTCGCGCGTCGACATCTATTATGCCAAGGGGGTGCAGGTGATGTTCGACCTGGCGGGGCCGGCGAATGCGCGGGTGCGGCGCTTTCCCCGCGCGCTGGCTCGGCTGAACCGCGCGGTCGGGCTGCCGGGCTACAGCGTGTCGCTGATGGGCACCGACGCCGATGCCGTGGCGGTGGCCAAGGCCATGCATGGCTGGCACGTCGCCGCCCGGGCCGGAGCCTCGGCGGCAGGGGCTGACCCGGCGTGACACAGGTGCTACACGCGCCGGTCATGCGCCATTTTCTGGATTTCGAGAAACCGATCGCCGAGCTGGAAGGCAAGATCGAGGAGCTGCGGCGGATGGCCGGCGGCGATTCGATCAACGTCGCCGACGAGATCGCGCGGCTGACCGACAAGGCCGACCGGCAGTTGCGGGCGACCTATGCCAAGCTGACCGCCTGGCAGAAGACTCAGGTTGCGCGGCATCCGCAGCGGCCGAAGGCGAGCGACTATGTGCGGGCGCTGATCACCGATTTCACCCCGCTGGCCGGCGACCGGGCGTTTGGCGACGATGCCGCGGTGATTGGCGGGCTGGGGCGGTTCGAGGGGCGGGCGGTGGTGGTCTTGGGCACCGAGAAGGGGTCGGACACCGAAAGCCGGGTGGCGCATAATTTCGGCATGGCGCGGCCCGAGGGCTATCGTAAGGCGCGGCGGCTGTTCGAGCTGGCGGGGCGGTTCGGGCTGCCGGTGCTGAGCTTTGTCGATACGTCTGGCGCGTTTCCGGGGATCGAGGCCGAGGCGCGCGGGCAGGCGGAGGCGATCGCGCGTTCGATCGAGGCGTGCCTGGAGGCGCCGGTGCCGGTGGTGGCGACGATCATCGGCGAGGGCGGCTCGGGGGGGGCGGTGGCGTTGGCGGCCGGCGATGTGATCCTGATGCTGGAGCATTCGGTTTATGCGGTGATTTCGCCGGAGGGGTGTGCGGCGATCCTGTGGAAGGATGCGGCCCAGGCGCCGGCGGCGGCGGAGGCGCTGAAGCTGACGGCCGAGGATCTCAAGCGGCTGGCGCTGATCGATGTGGTGGTGGCGGAGCCGCTGGGGGGCGCGCACCGGGCGCCGGAGGAGGCGATGGCGTCGGTACGTAGCGCTGTTTCGGCGGCGCTGGCGCCCTTGGTCCGCCTCGACGGGGCGACGCTGCGCAGCCGCCGGCGCGATAAGTTCCTGGCAATGGGCCGTGAGGCGTTGAGCTAATGAATAAAAGTTTTTTGTTTCTTTTTTTTAAAAAAGAAAGCGCTTCTTTTTGAAAAAAGAAGCAAAAACTTTTGTCCATTAGGGGGTGAGGTTGCGCGGTCTCTCCCTGTTGCTTGGGGTTTGCGGGGCGGTTGCGGCACTGTTGGGGTGGCAGGTGCTGGTGGGGTATTTGCCGCCTGACCCCGCTGGGTCGAGCATGGCCGTGCGGCTGGGCCAGGGGTGTGTGGCGCTGTTGCCGGGGGCGGCGGTGCTGGCGCTGATGGTGCTGGGGCAAATGGCGCTGCGGTTTGTGGCGGGGATTGCCGATCCCATGGCCGGGCGGGAGACGCGCTGGCTGTTGGTCAACCAGCGGGTGATCAGCAATACGGTCGAGCAGTTCGTGATCTTTGTGCCGGCATTGTTGGCGCTGTCGGCCGGGGTTACCGGCGCGCGGATGGGCGAGGTCACGGCGCTGGGGGGGGTGTTCGCGGGCGCGCGGCTGGTGTTCTGGGTCGGGTATCTGATTGCGCCAATCGGGCGGGCGGTGGGCATGGCGGGGACGCTGGTGGCGACGCTGTCGGCGTTGGTGGCGGCGGCCTGGTTCTGGGTGCACTGATGGTGACGACGCCGGCGGGGAAGCTGTTCTTCCGGGTGTTCCCGTCGATCATGCTGCCGATGTTCCTGGCGTCGGTAGACGGGACCATTGTGGCCGCCGCGCTGCCGTCGATCGCCGCCGAGATGGGCGAGGTGGAGCGGGTCTCCTGGGTGGTCGTGGCGTTCCTGGTGGCGGCGACCATTGCGGCGCCGGTCTATGGCAAGCTTGGCGACGTGATCGGGCGGCGGCGGATGCTGCTGGTGGCGTTGGGGATCAACCTGGTGGCCTATGTCGTCTGTGCGACGGCGAGCAGTGTCACCATGCTGGTGCTGGCGCGGGTGCTGCATGGGTTTGGCGCTGGCGGGTTGATGACGCTGGCGCATGCGTTGATTGGCGAGAGCGTGCCGCCGCGGGAGCGCGGGCGCTACCAGGGGTATAACGCCTCGATCTATGTCAGCGCCTCGATGTTCGGGCCGGTGGCCGGGGGCTGGCTGACCCAGCATTGGGGCTGGCAGTCGGTGTTCCTGGTCAATATTCCGCTGTGCCTACTGGCCGTGGGCCTGGCGTTTCGGCTCGCGCCGGGCACGCCGAACCCCGGCGGGCGGCTGCATTTCGATTTCCTGGGGACCGTGCTGTTCGCGCTGTTCATCGCACCGGCGCTGCTGGCGTTGGAACAGGCGCGGCGGCTGACCTGGGAGGCGATGCCGTGGGCTGCGGGGTTGCTGGCTTTTGCCCTGCTCGCCTTGGTGCTGCTGCTGCGTCAGGAGCGGCGGGCGACCTCGCCGCTGTTGCCGATCCAGTTGCTGAAACAGAGTGCGGTGTGGCGCACCGATGCGCTGGCCGGGGCGTCCGGGGCGGCAATCGTGGCGCTGATCACTTTCCTGCCGATCTACCTGTCGGTGGTGCGCGGGGTGCAGCCGGGCGAGATCGGGATGTTGATGCTGCCGCTGACCGCGCTGACCGCCGTCGGCTCGCTGCTGACCGGGCAGACGATTGCCCGCACCGGGTATACCGCCATTGTGCCCTCGATCGGGCAGGGGTTGTGCGCGGTGTTCGTCGTGGTGCTTGCCCTGGTCGGTCACAGCCTGAGCAACACCGGGTTGTCGTTCCTGCTGGGTGCCATCGCGCTATGCTCCGGCACTGCCATGCCGGTGGTGCAGGTGACGTTGCAACTGCTGGCCGGGCCGAAGCAGCTTGGCGCCGCCTCGGCCAGCGTGCAGTTTTCGCGCTCGATCGGGGCCGCGGTCGGCACCGCCATCGTCAGCGCCGTGCTGTTCGCCACCCTGGCCGCGATGGACGCCGAGGTCGCCGCGCTGTTCGGTCAGATCATCCAGCACGGCCGCGCCGCCCTGGCTGGCCTCGCCCCGGCCCGGGCCGCCGAAGCCCAAGCGGAGATCCGTGAAGCCTTCTCCGCGGCGTTCCTCACGGTTGCCGCGCTGTCGGCCATTGCGTCGGCTTTGGCGTGGTCGATTCCGTTGCGGCGGATCTGATACCAACCCGCGGAATGACCGACTCATAGGGATATGAAGGACTGGGCTCTGCCCAGACCCGCCAGGGGCCAAGCCCCTGGACCTTATTCATTTGAAAATAAAAGGGTTTCCAAAGGCCGTCGGCCTTTGGTGGGTCCAGGGCAAAGCCCTGGCCTTGCCTTGCTCCATGGGTCATTCATTTTACGGATTGGTATGACGCCAAGCAAGACTCGGCTCTGCCCTCGCTTTGCTAGTGACCGATGTAGTCGGTTCGCCCGCCATCCGCCGTCAGCACCTGGGCGGTGATGAAGCTGGCGTCGGGCGAGGCCAGGAACGCGATCGCGGCGGCGATTTCGTCGGTTTCGCCGGTGCGGCCGAGGATGGTGATTTTGCTGAAGCTTTCCTGGGTGGCGGCCCATTCCTCGGCGCTGCGTTTGCCTTGGGTCATGTCGGAGCGGGTGAGACCTGGGGCGACGGCGTTGACGGTGATGCCGTGCTTGCCGAGTTCGTAGGCGAAGCGGCGGGTCAGGACGTTCACCTCGGCCTTGGTCGAGGCGTAGAAGTGGTTGCCGACGAAGCCGGTGTTGCCGAAGGAGGCCACGGAGGAGACGCTGACGATGCGGCCGTAGCCGCGCGCCTTCATGCCGGCCATGGCGGCGCGGACGCCGTGGATCATGCCGTCGACGTTGACGGCGCGCAGGCGGGCGAAGCCCTTGGGTTCCCAGGATTCGAGGGTGGCGGGCCAGCCGATGCCGGCGTTGTTGACCAGGATGGTGAGCGGGCCGAGTTCGGCTTCGGTGCGGGCGACCATGGCCTGGACGGCGGCTTCGTCGGCGACGTCGGCCTGGACGGTGATGGCCCTGCCGCCGGCAGTGGCGACTTCCTGGGCGAGTTCCTCGGCGGCATCGGGGCGGCTGGTGTAGTTGATGGCCACCGCACAGCCGGATGCGACGAGGCGGCGGATGGTGGCGCGGCCGATGCCGCGGGCGCCGCCGGTGACGAGTGCGACCTGATTCTGCCAGTTGCTGGCCATGATGGGTTCCTCCGTGGGTGGGAGGAAGTGTCGGCCGGGTGGTGGTGGGGAGCAAGACCCCCGGCGGGAGGCGCAGCGTGTCGCAAATTGCGATGCAGTTTGACGCGGGGTCGCGCGTTGCGGGTTAACGGCGGATCGCAGGGGGACGGGTGGCAGTGAAGTCGGCCATGGTGCCGCAGGTGAGAGCCAGCCGCTCCTGAAGTGCCTGGGCGACGCCTGCCCAGTGTTCCATCATCTCGGACAGGCAGCGCAGATCCAGCATCGGGCCTTCGTCGAGGTCATCGAATTCGCCCAGGTTGATGCGGTTGACCAGGTCCTGGGCGGCGTCGGCGATCTCGCGGCTGAGGCTTTCGGGGCTGGAATCGCGATGAATTATGGCCATGCGGCGCTCCGGGGGATCGAAATGGGTTGCGGGGAATGGCGCCAGGGCGTGCGAAATCGACGTCCTGGCGCCAGAGGCGCGTTCAAATGCGGGTGGTGACGGGTATACGGCTCGCAGCGAATGCGGTTTCAGGCTTGGCCCCGGCCGGAATTGGTCGGGCATGGGGAGCTAAGCAAGCGTCATGCCAGCGTGACATGCGTGTGACCCCCCCCCTGAGGCCAGCGCCGTCTAGTACGGACGAACGTTACATAGTGTCTCAGTGAATAAAAGTTTTTGCTTCTTTTTTCAAAAAGAAGCGCTTGCCTGGACTCAGCGCGGCAGCGCGGCCTCGACCTGTGCCAGCACGCGGGCCAGCGCGGCGGCCTGGGCTTCGACGGCCTCGCGCGGTGAGGTACCGGCCAGCGGGGCTTCGGCGGTGAAGCGGTCTTGCAGGATAACGCGGGTGGTGCTGGCGCGCTGGGCGACGATGGTGATGCCGAGGGCGCAGTGGGCCTGGCCGGTGGCGGGGATGGTCCACAGGCCGGTGAGTTCGCCTTCGAGGATCTGGTCGGGTTCGAGGCGGCTGCCGGAGGCGATGACGGCGCTGTAGCGGCCGCTGGCGGTGAGCCAGGCGCGCAGGGCTTCTTCGGCGCCCTGGGCGGGGGGGGCGGCCCATTCCTCGTAAAACTCGGTGCGGATGGAGCCGTCGGCTTGCAGGGTTTGCAGGCCGCGGACGTCCAGGCCGGGGCCGGCGCGCAGGGCGCGGACCAGGAGGATGGGGCTGTTCGGTCGCGCGCGTTCTGTTTGCGGACGCCGAGCCATCAGCGGCCATTGCCGGCGCTCGGTGTAGGGGCGTTCGGACAGGCCGCAGGCGGTGAGGATAAGGGGGGTGGTGAGGAAGAGGCGGCGGTTCATGGGGGTGTCCATCATGGCCGTTCGCGGGGGGGAGGCGCGCCGAGCACCGAGGCGGGGTAGCGGCGCAGGGTTTCGCTGGTGTCGCGCAGGCTGGCTGCGGCGGCGCGGGCGTCGCGCAGGGCGGGCAGGAGTTCGGACTGGGCGTCGGCGGTCGAGTTGTTCACGCGGCGGACGGCGAGTTCGAGGGTGCTAATGAGGGCGGGCAGACGGGTCGCGGCCTCGCCGAGGCGTTCAGCGGCCTTGGTGGTGGCGGCGAGCAGGTCGCGGCTTTGTTGGCCGCCGGCGAGGTTGCGCAGGGCGGCGACGGTTTCGCGCAGTTCGGTGGCAAGCGTGGGGACGTCGGCGGCATCGGCGCCGGCGCGCAGGGTCTTCAACAGGGCAGCGGCTTCGGCCAGGAGGATGTGGATGTCACCGGAGGCGACCTGGCCCCTGGTGTCGTCGACCAGGCCCTGGAGCGAGCTGGCGAGGCGTTCGATATCGACGTTCTGGAGCTTGGCGGCCAGCGCCTGGGCTGCGTCCTGGAACTGCGAGATAGTGCTGGGCATCGAGGGAATGACGGTCTGGGTGGGCTTCCACGGCACGGGAGAGACCGGGAAGCGGCGCGGATCGACGAAGTCCAGCTCCATATAGGCGAGGCCGGTGATCCCCTGGGAGGCGAGGCGGATGCGCAGGCCGGCGGTGATGGCGACCTCGGTCATAGGGGTGCCGCCGAATTTCTTTGGGTCGACGACGAAGCGGACCACGACCAGGCGGTTGACCTGTTCATGGACGTTGGTGCGCGCCTCGTCGTAGGCGGCGGCGACGAGGCCGATGGACGAGACCTGGCCGAGCTGGACGCCGCGGAACTTCACCGGGGAGCCGACATCCAGGCCCTGGACGGTTTCCACGAAATAGGTCTCGAAGGCCAGGCCGTCGGAAACGCGGTTCTTGCCGAGGAACATCACCAGGGCGATGCCCAGCGCGACGCTGAGCACCAGCATCAGGCCGACGCGCAGGTAAGTGCCGCTCATGAGGCCTTCGTTTCCGCCTTCTGGGGTTCCGCCTGCTTTGGTTCCGATGTTTCGGCTTCACGGCGGAAGAAGGCGCGCACGGTGGGGTGAGTGCTGTGGTCGCGTAGTTCTCGCGGGTCGCCCTCGGCGATCACGCCCTTTGCGGTGCGGTCGAGCATGAGGCAGCGATCGGCGATCGCGAGGATGGATGCGAGTTCGTGGGTCACGACGACGAAGGTAGTCCCGAGATCGCGGCGCAGGTCAAGGATGAGCTGGTCCAGCCCCGCGGACGTGATCGGGTCGAGGCCGGCGGAGGGCTCGTCGAGGAACAGCAGCGGGGGGTCGAGTGCCAGGGCGCGGGCCATGGCGGCGCGCTTGGCCATGCCGCCGGAAATCTCGGCTGGCATCAGGCGGCAGGACTCGGCGAGGCCGACGAGGGCGAGCTTGACCTGGGCGACGCGGGCGCAGGCCTCCTCGGGCAGGTCGGTGTAGACCTGGAGCGGCAGCATGACGTTTTCCAGCAGGGTCATGGAGCCGAACAAGGCGCCGGCCTGAAACATCACGCCGATGCGGGTCAAAACGTCGCCGCGATCGGCGTACATGTCGTGGCCGAGGACCTCGATGGTGCCCTCACTGGGGGGCAGCAGGCCGACGATCTGGCGCAGCAGGGTGGACTTGCCGCAGCCGGAACCGCCGAGGATGACGAAGATCTCGCCGCGCTGGATGGTGGCGGAGACGTCTTTGAATATGACCCGGGGGCCGAAGGCCTGGGTGACGGCGGTGATGGTGATGGCGGGTTCGGTCAAGGGAAGGCCTTCTTTTTGTGAACAAAAAGAAGCAAAAAAACGTCATTCACTTTTGGTGCGTGCTTCCTGGGGCGGCGAATGGATAAAAGTTTTTTGGTTCTTTTTTTCAAAAAAGAACTGCTTTCTTCCTTCATCTAGATGCCCAACCGATAGAACATGATGGCGAACAGCCCATCGAGCACGATGGTAGCCACGATCCCCCCAACCACGGCGGCAGTTGCGGACAGGCCGACCGCACGCGGGCCGATGCCGGTGGCCAGGCCTGCGCGGCAGCCGATGCCGGCGACGACGGCGCCGAAGACCACGGCCTTGGACAGGCCGCCGAAGAAGTCGCCCGGGGTGACCCATGCGGCGACCTGGTTGGCGACGGTGACCAGCGGGTATCCGGCGCCGACCATCACCAGGGTCATGCCGAGTAGGCCGGCCGCTTCCAGGATGACGGTGAGTGCCGGCATCACCAGCATGGCGGCGAGCATGCGCGGCAGGACCAGCATGGTGACGGGGTCGATATCCATGGTGGTCAGCGCGTCGATCTCCTGGTTGACCTTCATGGTGCCGATTTCGGCGGCGAAGGCGCTGCCGGTGCGGCCGGCCAGGATGACAGCAGCAAGCAGCGGCCCGAGTTCGCGGATCAGGCTGATGGCGACGAGGTTGGCGACGTACAGGTCGGCGCCGAAGCGGCGCATCGGGACCAGCGACTGGAAGGCCAGGATCAGGCCCATCAGGGTGCCGAGCAGCAGGGTCAGCGGGATGGCGCGGACGCCGGCCTGGTCGGCGGTGCGCAGCAGGTCGGCACTGCGGAATTGGCGGGCGCGGGCGGGCAGGCGGACCAGGGCGACGACGGATTCGCCGAGGAAGGCGGTGCCGCCGAGGGCGGCGGTGGAGCTGGCGCGCAGCACGTCGCGCCAGGTGACTGGCGGCGGGACGGGCGGCGCCGGGGCCGGGGCGATGGCCTGGACGCGGTCGAGCAGGGCCTGGACCTGGGCGTTGGCGTTGCGGATTTCGGCGCCTTCGTGGTCGGCGAGGTTGGCGAGCAGGGCGGCGCCGGTGGTGTCGCAGGTGGTCAGCGCGGCGAGGTCGAGGATGAGATGGGGCTGGTCCCCGGCGGCTTTCATGGCGTCCTGCCAGAGCGCGCCGGCGGCGGTGGAGTCGAGCGCACCGGTGAAAGACAGCACGGTGCTGCCCGCGTCGGTGCGGCTGGTCAGGGTGGCGGGCGTGGGGTCAGCGGGGGAGCCAGGCATCGAAACGCTGGGCGAGGCGGGCGAGGTTGTCGCGCCAGAAGGCTTCGTCGGCGGGCAAGGTGGCGGCCAGCGCGGCGGGGCTGGTGGGCAGCAGGGCCTGGGCCTCGGGCGGGAGGGTGTCGAGCGCGCCGCGGGCGAGCGGGCCGAGGGCGGTGGCGGCGGCCAGGGCGGCCTGGGTGCGCGGGTCCGCGGCGTGGGACAGCAGGCGGATGGCGTTGGCCTGGTTCGGCCCCGCTTGGCCAGGACTGCCACGCACAATGGCCATGGCGACGACACTGGTGACGGCGCCGGTCCACTGGAGGGTGAAGGCGCGGCCGTCCTGGCGGATGGCCTCGGCGATGCCGGTGCTCGGCCCGGTGGTCATCAGCACTTCGCCGGAGGCGAGCAGGCGGGCGGCCTCGATCTCGTCCTGCCACCAGATGATGTAGGGGCGGAGCTGTTCGAGTTTTCGAAACGCCCGGTCGATGCCGGCGTCGGTGCGGAGTTGGCGGTAGACTTCGGCGGGGGGGACGCCGTCCGCCATGAGCGCTACTTCGAGGGTACCGCGCGGTTGCTTGCGCAGGCCGCGGCGGCCGGGCAGCTTGACGACGTCGCCGAACTCGGCCCAGCCGGGGGTGGCGCCGGCGGGGAGCTTGTCGCGGTCCCAGGCGAGGACCAGGGCGCGCAGGGCGAGGCCGAGGCCGCATTCGCTGGCGCCGCCGGGCAGCAGGCGGTCGCGGCCGCCGAGGGCCGTCCAGTCGAGTTTTTCCAGCAGCCCGGCCTCGCAGCCGGCGAGCACTTCGGCGCCGGTCAGCGAGAGCACGTCCCAACCCGGCTGGGCCTCGAGGCGGGTGCGCAGGGCGGCGGTGCCGCCTTCCCAGGGCTGGATGTCGATGGCGATGGCGGCGAGGTCGGCGAAGGGGCGGATCACGCTGTCGCGCAGCGCGCCGGGGGCGAGCATCTCATGCAGGGCGACGGTGAGGTCACGGGCGTTGGCGGGGCCGGAGGGCAGTAGGGCGGCGAGTACAAGCATGAGCGCCACGGACCAGCCGGCCAGCGGGGAGGGCAGGCTTTTCGGTGTGCGGTATCGGATCACCTGTGTTTCGTGCCCGGTCGTGCCCTGTGGCTCACCCGTGCAGCATGGCGTGCAGCGGGTCAAGCGCGATGCTGTGACAGGGGGGGTGCCGGGGGGGATGCCAAGGTGGGTGCGGCGGGGTCGAGGGCGAAGGCGCGGGCATGGTGCGGCTGCCAGGCCAGGGCCGCCGGCAGGCCGGGCTCGAGGCCCGCCATCGGCACGCCGGCGGGGCGC
Source organism: Asaia bogorensis (assembly GCA_945869965.1). Lineage (GTDB taxonomy): Bacteria > Pseudomonadota > Alphaproteobacteria > Acetobacterales > Acetobacteraceae > CAMDGX01. The sequence goes on along the minus strand of CAMBRC010000067.1, from coordinate 4,412 downwards.
TTGACCGCGATTTCCGTGGTTGGGAAGCCCGGCGCGCCGACGCGCAGCAGCAGACGGATGTGGTCGCCGAGGTAGATCGCCTCCAGCAGGGTGGCGGGCAGCGCGCCCTCGCCCATCTCCTCGGCGGTGATCGCGGCGACGGCAATACGCTCTGGGCGGACGGCGATCTGGCAGCGTTGGTTGAGTTGCAGGGCGCCGGCCAGCGCCTCGGCCTGGACGCCGCAATCGAGGCGGACCAGCGCGATGTCGTCTTCGATGGCCGACACCGTGCCAGGCAGGAAATTGCTCTCGCCGAGGAAGCCGGCGACGAAGGCGTCGTGCGGGGTTTCGTAGAGTGCGGTGGGGGTGCCGACCTGGCGCAGGGTGCCGCCGGCCATCACGGCGATGCGGTCGGACAGGCGCAGGGCCTCCGCCTGGTCATGGGTGACGTAGACCATGGTGACGCCGAGGGCGGCGTGGAGGTGGCGGATCTCGGCCTGCATCTCCTCGCGCAGGGCGCGGTCGAGCGCGCCGAGGGGTTCGTCGAGCAGGACCAGGCGGGGTTCGAAGACCAGGGCGCGGGCGAGGGCCACGCGCTGTTGCTGGCCGCCGGAGAGCTGGGCCGGCATGCGGTCGGCGAGGTCGGACAGGCGGACCATGTCGAGCGCGCGGCGAATGCGATCGCGTTGCTGGGCGGGGGTGGCGCCGCGGACCTGGAGCGGGAAAGCGACGTTCTCGGCCACGGTCATGTGCGGGAACAGGGCATAGCTCTGGAACACCACGCCGATGTTGCGGCGGTGCGGCGGCAGGCGGGTGATGGGCGCGCCGTCCAGCAGAATTTCGCCGCCATCCGGGCGTTCGAAGCCGGCCAGCATCATCAACGTGGTGGTCTTGCCGGAGCCGGAGGGGCCGAGCAGCGTGAGGAACTCGCCGCGCGCGACATCGAGCGTGAGGTCGCGCACCACGTCGACGATGCCGTCGAAGCTCCTGCGAACGTGATCGAAGCGGAGGTAGGGCTGCATGATTCTCCTTGGGTGCGGCGTTTCGCGTCCCCATTTGCACGTCCCGACAGTTCGCCGGCAACACAGTGATATCTCACATGGCACTACGCACCGAAATTGACGGCGCGGCGCAAATAGGACGGCGGGATTTCGCGCGGCGCGGCGATCGACTATAGCGGCGGTTCATCCCGGGAGCCGTCCGCATGTCCGACGCCAGCGTTGTTGCCACTCGCCAGGGCCGGATTGGCCATTTGCTGCTCAATCGCCCGAAGGCGTTGAACGCGCTGGACCTGGACATGATCCGGCGGATGCGGGCGGCGCTGGACAACTGGCGCGATGATCCAGCTGTGCAGGCGGTGGTGGTGGAGGGTGCCGGCGGGCGGGCCTATTCGGCCGGCGGCGACGTGATTTCGGTGCGCGCCGCGGCGATGGCGGGCGACCCGGAGCCGATCGAGAGCTTCTTTTCCGAGGAATACGCGCTGAACGCGGCGATCGCGGAGTATCCCAAGCCGTATATCTCGCTGGTGGACGGGTTCTGCATGGGCGGCGGCATCGGGCTCTCGGTGCATGGGCGGATGGTGATCACCACGGCGACCAGCCTTTTCGCGATGCCGGAGACGATCATCGCGCTGTTTCCGGATGTCGGCGGCTCCTATGCGCTGCCGCGCATGCCGGGCCAGCTGGGGCTGTATCTCGGGCTGACCGGGCTGCGGCTGGGCGGGGCGGATGCGGTGCATGCCGGGTTGGCGACGCATCTTGTGGCCAAGGACGACCTGCCGGCGCTGCGCGAGGCGCTGGTACGGGACGGGGCGGCGTGCGTGGCCGGGTTTGCCCAGGCGCTGCCGGCGTTCAGCCTTGCGCCGCAGCGCGATACCATCGACCGGTGCTTCGGCGCGGGCTCGGTGCCGGCGATCTTCGCGGCGCTGGCGGCCGAGGGCACCGACTGGGCAGCGGCGACGCTGAAGGAGTTGCGCGCGGTCTCGCCGCTGTCAGTGTTCTGGAGCTTCGAGATCCTGCGGCGCGGGGCGGGCATGTCGCTGCGCGCGGCGCTGCACGAGGAGCTGAAGCTGACCCGCCGCGTGGCATTCCATCCGGAATTCCACGAGGGCGTGCGCGCGGCGCTGGTGGACAAGGACCGCAAGCCGCAATGGAACCCGGCGCGGGTGGAAGATGTGAACCCCGCGGCGGTGGCGGCGATGTTCGACTAACGGATGGAAGTTCTTTGGTTCTTTCTTTCAAGAAAAAACTTCTTTTTTTGAAAAAAAGAAGCAAAAAACTTTTCACCCCTTTTTGCGGAGCAGATCGGTCAGCTCGGCGACGGCGCGGGTCAGGGCGAGGACTTCCTGTTCGCGCAGGGCGTCGATCTTCTGGTGCAGGAGTTCGATTTCCAGCTCGGCCTTGACGTTGATGCGGTAGTCCTCCTGGGCAGCCTGGCGGTCGATATCCTGTTGGCGGTTCTGGCTCATCAGGATGAACGGCGCGGTGTAGGCGGCCTGGAACGACAGGGCGAGGTTGAGCAGGATGAACGGATAGGGGTCCCAGTGCGAGATCCAGGCGGTGACGTTGGCGGCGATCCACAGCAGCAGGATGCCAGACTGGATGCCAATGAAGCGCCAGGAGCCAACTGTGCCGGTGACGGCGTCCGAAAAGCGCTGACCGCGGGTGAGCGGCGGTACGACAGGCGTCGCGCTGACGCGCTGGCCGCGGCGGACGCTGCGCAGCTCGTTGAGCAGAAGTTCCTCGGTGTCTTCGAGGCGATCGGGGGGCTTAGACATGGCAAGTCCTTTGGTTCGGCGTGACGGCTCGCATGGCAGAGGCGCGGCTCCCGCCGGGAGTCTGTCGGGATAGTTTACGCTTTTTCACTTTCGACAGGACTGCCGGCACCAAGGTGTGGTCCCAAATCCGTGCGAATCAGTGCCGATTTTTTGAAACATTCTTGCTACGGCTCAATTAACGTGACTCGGTGCGATATTTTCGATGTCATTCGTCCTACAATAGTATGAAGAACCCGAGCGGTGTAAAGCGTGTGCGATGTCGTTAGCTTGGCATGACGGGATATTTTACATGTTCCGGAAAGAACCTGGTATTAGCGGTGAATACATTCGTATTTTACCTGATTAATTCATCATGTTGTGGCGCGCCCGCGGAACGGTACGGTGTTTGCTTCTGATCGGGGCATGAACGCTGCACCCATCGGGATGCGGTTTGGTCGCAAGGAGTTCCACAACATGCGTTATTCACTTGTTGCGACCGGCGCCTTGCTCGGCATGGCATTGGCCGGCCCGGCATCGGCGAGCCTGTCGGTGTTGAACAGCTTTACCGGCCAGGTCGATGTCTCGACAGATGGGTGCGGCTCGACGACCGAGGCCTGCACGCTCACGGTGAATGCGCCGATCGGGGCGGTGGTGCAGGCGGCATATCTCTACACGGCGACGCATTTCGGTGTCCTGCCGTCCACCCTTGGCGGCAGCTTCAATGGCAATGCGATAGCCGGGTATACCAATCTTGGGTCGACCGGTGGGGGCGCCGCGTTGGAGGCCGGCCGACTGGACGTGACCGCGGCTGTAGCCGGCGTGATCAATGGCGGGGCGGGCGGTGCCTACAACTTCAACTACACTGAGAGTTCCGCCAACCAGAGTGGCGGTGCGCTGGTGGTGGTGTATTCTGCGGCCTCGCTGGCGACCACGACGATCGGCATCCTGGACGGGTTCTCGGCGACGACCGGGGACAGCACATTCATCAATTTCGTCAATCCGCTGGCCCCGTCCGCCCCCGGTTTTCGGGCGGAAATGCGCCTGGGCATCAACCATAGCTTCGACGGCGTCGATCCGCAGAACCCGACCGGCACCGGCCAAGTCTCGCAGGTCACCGTCAATGGCAGCCCGTTGACGAATGTCGCCGGCCATTGTGATGACGCGATCGATGCGGGCTGCGACAACGGCAACCTGATCACCGTGGGCGATGATGCCGACCCGTTTTCGATTGTGCTGCCGACGGTGGGCGGCGATCATGAGAAGTATGACCTCAAGACCCTGCTCAATGACGGCGATACGCAGATCACCATCCGCACGCTCAATCCGTCGAACGACGACAACATCTTCCTCGCGGTGTTCGCCGTGACCGGCGAGGCCCAGGTGACCACGACGACGCCGGAGCCGGTCTCGATGGCACTGTTGGGCACCGGCCTGCTGGGGTTGGGGATTGCGCGCCGCCGTCGCCGCTGAGCGTTCGGCTTTTGCCACGGATCGGGGCGGTGCCTGCGGGTGCCGCCCTTTTTCGTTTGTCCCGCTACTGTGCCGTCCAGCCGCCATCGACCACCAGCGAGGTGCCGGTGACCAGGGCGGAGGCGTCGCTGGCGAGGTAGGCCACGGCACCCATGATGTCCTCGACCTGGCCCAGCCGGCCGAGCGCGATCTTGGACAGGACCTGGTC
>CAMBRC010000066.1 GCA_945869965.1 Asaia bogorensis | reverse complement strand
AGGGGCCAAGCCCCTGGACCTTTCTACTAAGAAAGTGGAATGAATTTTCAACGGCTGACGGCCGTTGGTAGGCGATTCTATAATGAAACAAGGTCCAGGGGCTTGGCCCCTGGCGGGTCTGGGCAGAGCCCAGCCTTGCTTCTCTGTTTCAGAACGGCCGCTGCCCGACATAGTTGCCCGGCGGCGTATACTGGCAGACCCAGACTTCGCTTTTGCCGCAGGTTGCCTTCGCGCAGCCGAGTTGGGTGGTGCTGCGCCAGACCACCTGGGTGTAGTGGCCGCAGACCGCACCCGGGGCGCAGGTGTTACGGGCGGCGTCGTAGGTGCGTTTTTCGCTGACCCACATGTCGACCACCTGGGCCGGGCTGAGGGTTTGGCCGCCGGCCCAGGCGAGGTTTTCGCCGAAGCTGCGCGTGGTGCTGTGGCGCATGTTGCAGCCGCCGGCGCGCAGGGTGTCGGCCCAGCGTTGGGCGGAGGCGGCCAGGGTGTCGGACCATTGCAGGGCAGGCACGCCGGCTTCGCGGCGCGCGGCGTCGTGGGCGGCGAGCATGCCGGCCATGGCGGCCGGTTCCTGGTCGGCGCTCGCCACGGCGGGGGCGAGGGCGAGCAGGATGGCCAGCAGGGGCGCGGTCCTAGACATCGAGGTTGGCGACCTTCAGCGCATTGCCGACGATGAAGTCGCGGCGGGGTTCGACGACGTCGCCCATCAGGGTGGAGAACACGCCCTCGGCGTCTTCGGTGTCGCCGACTTCGACCTGGAGCAGGGTGCGCACGGCGGGGTCCAGGGTGGTTTTCCAGAGCTGCTCGGGGTTCATTTCGCCGAGGCCTTTGAAGCGCTGGATCGACAGGCCGCGGCGGCCTTGGGCGATGATGCGGTCAAACGCGCTGGCGGGGCCTTGGGCCGGGGCTTCGGTCTTGTCGAGCAGCAGGGTGGCGGGCTCGCGGAAGCGGCGGGCCAGGTCGGCGGCGCGTTCGTTCAGCCAGCGGGCTTCGGCGCTGCGCAGGGCGGTGGCGTCCAGCTTGTGGATTTCGGCGACGCCGCGGACGGTGCGGGCCATGGTCAGGCCGCCGCCGGTGTTGGCCGAGGCGATCCAGCTGCGTTCGGCCGGCAGGGAGACCGCGTTGAGGCGGGCGCTGAGGTCGCTGGCCACCGAGGTGACGCGGTTTTCGTCCGGCGAGAGGGCGCCGGCGATGGCGGCCTGTTCCAGCAGGGCGACGGGGATGCCGCTGGACAGGCGATGCAGACGCTGGTGTGCTTCCTTCAGCCAGACGGCTTCGGCGTCCAACTCGGCGCCTTCGTAGCGGTCGCCGTTGGCGTAGGCGAGCTTGGCCTCGCCGAGGACCTTGTCGAGCAGGAAGCGTTCGAGGGCGGCGTCGTCCTTGAGGTAGCGCTCGTCGTTGCCGCGCTTGGCGCGGTAGAGCGGCGGTTGGGCGATGTACAGGTGACCGCGATCGATCAGCTCGCGCATCTGGCGGAAGAAGAACGTTAGCAGCAGGGTACGGATGTGCGAGCCGTCGACATCGGCATCGGTCATGATGACGATGCGGTGGTAGCGCAGCTTGGAGATGTCGAAGCCGCCCTGTTCCGGCTCGCCGCGGCCGATGCCGGTGCCCAGCGCGGTGATCAGCGTGCCGATTTCGGCGCTGCCGAGCATGCGGTCGAAGCGGGCGCGCTCGACGTTGAGGATCTTGCCCTTGAGCGGCAGGATCGCCTGGTTCTTGCGGTCGCGGCCCTGTTTGGCGGAGCCGCCGGCGCTGTCGCCCTCGACCAGGAACAGCTCGCACTTGGCGGGGTCACGTTCCTGGCAGTCGGCGAGCTTGCCGGGCAGGGTGGAGATGTCGAGCACGCCCTTGCGGCGGGTGAGTTCGCGCGCCTTGCGGGCGGCCTCGCGGGCGGCGGCGGCGTCCATCACCTTCTGGATGATGTTCTTGGCTTCCTTGGGGTGGGTCTCGAACCAGTGGCTGACCGCGTCGGCGACGGCGGCCTGGACCACCGGCTGGACCTCGGAGGAGACCAGCTTGTCCTTGGTTTGGCTGGAGAATTTCGGATCGGGGACCTTGACCGACAGCACCGCGGTCATGCCCTCGCGCATGTCGTCGCCGACCAGGGCGAGGCTGTCCTTCTTGCCCATACCTTCGGCGTATTTGGTCACCACCCGGGTCATCGCCTGGCGGAAGCCGGCCAGATGGGCGCCGCCGTCGCGCTGGGGGATGTTGTTGGTGAAGCACAGCATGGTTTCGTGGAAGCTGTCGTTCCAGGTCAGCGCGAACTCGACGCGGATGTCGGCCATGTTGACGCCCGGGGCGCCTTCGCGCGCGGTCACGCTGATCGGCGGCGTGAACACCGGGGTCTTGGCGCGGTCGAGCCACTCGACAAAGGCGACCAGGCCGCCTTCGTAAAAGAACTTGCTCTCCACCAGCTCGGGGTGGCGTTCGTCGCGCAGGACGATGGTCAGGCCGGAATTGAGGAAGGCGAGCTCGCGCAGGCGGCGTTCCAGCACGGCATATTCGAATTCGACCTTGGTGAAGGTGCCGGTGGAGGGCTTGAAGGTTACCTCGGTGCCGGTGGGGCTGGCGGACGGGCCGACGATGGAGAGCGGTGCCACGGCATCGCCATGGCCGAAGCGGATCAGATGCTCGACGCCGTTGCGCCAGATGCGCACCTCCATCCATTCGGACAGGGCGTTGACCACGGCCGCACCCACGCCGTGCAGGCCGCCGGAGACTTTGTAGGAGTTCTGGTTGAACTTGCCGCCGGCGTGCAGGCGGGTGAGCACGACTTCGGCCGCCGAGATGCCTTCCTCGGAATGGATGTCGGTGGGGATGCCGCGGCCGTTGTCGCGCACGGTGACGCTGCCGTCGCCGTTCAGGGTCAGCGAGACGTGGTCGGCAAAGCCCGCCTGGGCCTCGTCCACTGCGTTGTCGATGATCTCGAAGGCCATGTGATGCAGGCCGGAGCCGTCATCGGTGTCGCCGATATACATGCCCGGGCGCTTGCGGACGGCGTCCAGGCCGCGCAGCACGGAGATGGATTCGGCGTTGTAGGCGTCCCCGTCCGGGGCGGCGGCGTCGGGCTTCGGCGCGGCGTTGTCACTCATGCCGACTTGGTGCTCCAGGGTGTCATGGTAATGTCGCCAACATAATGGATTTCCTTGGGTTTGGCCAGCAAGCAAGCCTCCGGCGGCCTCGTGCGCAGCACGCTTCGTGTGACGGGCCGGCGGCCCCTTGACCCCATGACTTGGCACCCGGATTCGCCCCTACCAGCCGCTCAAATAAATGGGGATCAAAGGGCCCTCGGCCCTTTGCCGCCGGAGGCGCTTGCTTCCGCTTACCTTGCCTAAGGATCGGGCTCCAGCCCGTCCCCGGTGGTGCGCAGCATCTCGGCGTGGCCGGCCAAAGGGGCGAAGCTGGCCCTATCGGTGCCGGTGAGAAAAACCTGGGCCGGTAGCCGGAGCAGGGCGTCGAACAGGGCAGCGCGGCGGTCGGGGTCGAGGTGGACGGTCGGTTCGTCCAGCAGCAGGAGCGGCGCGAAGGCGCGGGCGGCAGCGAGCAGCCCGGCATGGGCGAGGATGATGCCGATCAGCAGCGCCTTTTGCTGCCCGGTGCTGGCCAGCGCCGCCGGCAGGCCGGTTGCGGCATCCGCCAGGCCCATGTCGCTGCGATGGGCGCCGAGGGATGTCGAGCCCTGGGCGGCGTCGCTGGCGCGGTTGGCGGCGAGACTGGCGCGCAGCCAGTCCTCCACCGCCAGCGCGGGTTCGGCGGCCAGGCGGGCGGCGATCGGGCAGGCGAGGGTCAGGCGCGCGGCAGGGAAGGCGCCGGCGGGCGGGGCGGCGTTCAGCCGGGCGAGCACTTCCATGCGCGCGGCGCTGGCCGCCACGGCATGGCGCGCGATGGCATCTTCCAACCCGCCAAGCCAGGCGGGGTCGCGGCGGCCCTCGCCCAGCAGGCGGTTGCGGCCGGCCATCGCGGTGTCATGGGCGGCGATCTCGCGGGCGTGGCCGGGTTCCAGCGCATAGACCAGCCGGTCGAGGAAGCGGCGGCGGCCGCTGGCGGCTTCCTGGAACAGGCGGTCCATCTGCGGCGTCAGCCAGACGGCGGCGAGGCGGGTGGCAACTTCGGCCTGGTTGCGCGGCGGGGCGCCATCGAGGCGGAAGGCGCGGCGCTCGCCACGGCCCTCGGGGGGCGTGCCGGTGCCGACATCCATCGGGCCGTCCGGGGTGTCGAACCGGGCGGCGACCGCCCATGCAGTGTCGCCGATGCGCTGCACGTCCGCCATCCGTGCGCCGCGCAGGCCACGGCCGGGGACCAGGAGGGAGATGGCCTCCAACAGGTTGGTCTTGCCGCTGCCGTTGGGGCCGAACAGGACGGAGATCCGGCCCTGTGGCCGCCATGTCAGGCCGGCGTAGCTGCGGAATCCGGTCAGCGACAGCCGGGTCAGCAGCAGCCGCGGCATGTCCGGCATGGTGGGTGCGGGATCAGACCCGCATCGGCATCAGCACGTACAGCGCGCTGGCGTCGGCGCTGTCCAGCACCACGGTGGGGGCGGCACCGTCGGAGAAGCGGAATTCGACGATATTGCTGATCTGGTCGGTGATGTCGTTCAGGTAGCGCGCCTGGAAGCCGATCTCCAGCGGGCCGGCTTCGTACTTGACCCGGTCGCCGTCCAGTTCCTCGCTCGCGGTGCCCTGTTCCGGGCTGGAAGCCGACAACACGAGGAGGTCGCGCGCCAGCGACATCTTCACCGGGCGCGAGCGCTCCGACGAAATGGCGGCCACCCGGGCGACGGCTTCGGCGAAATCCTGCCGGCCGACGCGCAGGATCTTGTCGTTGTCGCGCGGGATCACCCGCTCGTATTCCGGGAAGGTGCCGTCGATCAGCTTGCTGGTCAGCGTCACGGTGCCGACATGGAACTGGATGCGGGTGTCGGACAGGGCGACCTCGACATCGCCGGTGACCTCGTCCAGCAGCTTGCGGAATTCGCCCACCGTCTTGCGCGGGATGATCACGCCGGGCATCGAGCCGGCGCCCTCCGGCAGCGGCTCCTCGACGCGGGCCAGGCGATGCCCGTCGGTGGCGACCGCGCGCAGCACTTTTACCCCATCGGCCTCGGTCTGATGGATGTAGATGCCGTTCAGATAGTAGCGCGTCTCCTCGGTGGAGATGGCAAAGCGCGTCCGGTCGATCAGGCTGCGCAGCGTCTGCGCCGGGAGAGCGAATTTGTGCGGCAGGGTGCCGGCGGTCATCGAGGGGAAGTCGTCGGTCGGCAGCACGACCAGGCTGGTGGCATAGCGGCCCGCGCGCAGCGCCAAGGGCGCATCCCCGCCGGGGCAATCCAGTTCGACCAGCGCGCCATCGGGTAGCTTGCGGACAATTTCGTACAGCGTCGCGGCCGGCGCGGTGCAGGCGCCATTGCGCGAACTGTCGGCGGCGACATCCTCGACAATGGCGATCTCCATGTCCGTCGCGGTCAGCGTCAGCTTGCCGTCGCGCACGGCAATCATCACGTTCGCCAGGATCGGGATCGTGTTGCGCCGCTCGACGACGCTCTGCACGTGGGCAAGGGCCTTGAGCAGGGTCGCGCGGTCGACCTTGAACTTCATTACATCATCCTCTGAGTGCAGGCATCCGCAACGCGTGCGAATCGGTTGGGCACTCTACCGCGCTTTGCCGCGCTGAAAAAGCAGCGCCTTTGGCGAGAAAGCAAGCCGGGGCTTTGCCCCGGACCCCACCAGGGACCCGAGGTCCCTGGACCCTCAACCATAAGCGCTTTTGGCTCAGTGGGACCACTGAGCCAAAGGCGCTAAACGAATGGGGTCTGGGGCCGCCGGCCCCAGCGGGTTCAGGGCAGAGCCCTGGCCTTGCTTTTCCAGCCGAACGCTCAGCTTTCCAGCATCCGCCGCAACAACTCGACATCCTCGGCAAACCCGGCATCGCGCTCGATCAGCTCGGTGACGCGGCTGACGGCGTGCATCACCGTGGTGTGGTCGCGGTTGCCGAAGCGCCGGCCGATTTCCGGCAGCGAGCGGCTGGTGAGCTGCTTGGCCAGGTACATCGCCACCTGGCGCGGGCGGGCGACGGCACGGGCGCGCCGGGCGGAGGACATGTCGGTCAGGCGGATGTTCCAGTGCTCGGCGACGCGCTTCTGGATCTCCTCGATGGTCACCCGCCGGTCATGCGCCTTGAGGATGTCGTGCAGCACTTCCTGGGTGGTCTCCAGGGTGATCGCGCGGCCGAACAGGTTGGCGTGAGCGATGAGGCGGTTCAGCGCGCCTTCCAGCTCGCGGATGTTCGAGGTGATCTTGTGGCAGAGGAATTCCAGCACCTTGGGCGGCACCGGCACGGCGGCGCGGGCGGCCTTCTGCTCCAGGATCGAGACCCGCAGCTCCAAGGTGGTGGCGTGCAGGTCGGCGACCATGCCGCTGCCCAGCCGGGTGCGCACCCGCTCCTCCAGCCCGGACAGGTCCGATGGCGACTTGTCGGCGGAGATGACGATTTGCTTGCCGGATTCCACCAGGGCGTTGAAGGTGTGGAAGAATTCGTCCTGGGTCGCGTCCTTGTTGATGAGGAATTGCAGGTCGTCGATCATCAGCACGTCGACGCTGCGCAGCTGCTCCTTGAACTGGATGGTCGACTGGCTGCGGATCGCCGAGATGAAGCGGTACATGAATTTTTCCGCCGACATGTAGGCAACCGAGACCGCCGGGCCGGCCCGGTCCGGGTCGGTCAGTTCCCAGGCGATGGCGTGCATCAGATGGGTCTTGCCCAGGCCGACGCCGCCATACAGGAACAGCGGGTTGAAGCCCTGGCAGGCCGGCTGGGCGGCCACGCGCCGGGCGCAGGCATGGGCGAATTCGTTCGGCTTGCCGACGACGAAATTGTCGAAGGTGAAGCGCGGGTCGAGCGGTGCCAGGCCGACATCGCCGCGATCTTCGGCGGCCGGGTTGGCGCGCGATTCCGCCCGGTTGGCAGCGAAACCGGCGGCAGCCATCGCCGGGGCGATTGGTGAGGCCCCGATTGGTGAAGGCCCGATGGGTGAAAAGCGGGGCGGCGGGGTGACACTTTCGGCCAGGGCCGTGCCGCCGCCATGGCCAACGCCGATCTCGACGCGGCGCACGCGCGGCTGCTGCTCCTGCCACAGCGCGGTCAGCCGGTCGCCGAACTGGGCGCGCACCCAGTCGCGCAGGAAACGGGTTGGCAGGTGGACCGTGATCTCGTCGTCGTCCAGCCCGACCAGGGTCATCTGGCGCAGCCAGGTGCGGTACTCGACCTCGCCCACATCCTGTTGCAAACGGCCGCGGACGCGGGCCCACTGGGCCGCGAGTTGTTCGGGAGGAGCCTGATTCATCGCTTCGGAATGCTCCCCCTCGGAATCGTCGTTCAACGCCATGGCCATCCCGGTTGCGTCCATCCCGTGCGGGTGGGGCCCAGGCTTTTCAACAAAACAGCCATTTCCACAAACATGACAGGTACCAAGCTCGGTTTTTGACGAGCAACGCCCTGCCGCAGCCCCAACAGACCGGTGAATTTCGTCGGCCGCTGGTAAAGAAATGACTAGGCCCAAACCGGCTTCATGGCAACGTAAAATCGCACCGGTTGCGACAGTTTCAAGTCGGTTTTTGGCAACACTAAGTATTCGTTGGGAGTTTTATTGAAGCGATACTATCTCGCTTCAGAAAGCCGGGCCAAGTGATTGATCTTGGTCGGCGGCCACCCGTCATGCGGAGTGGCGGCGCCGGTACCGCAGTGCGGCACCGGCGCAGACGCAGGCAAGTCAGGCGGCCGCGAGGGCCTTAACCCGCGCCGAAAGGCGCGAAATCTTGCGAGAGACGGTGTTCTTGTGGATCACGCCCTTGCCGGCGGCGCGCTGCATTTCAGGCTGTGCCTCGCGCAGGGCGGCGGTGGCAGCGTCCTTATTGCCGCTGGCAACGGCCGTCTCGACCTTCTTGACGAAGGTGCGCATCCGCGACACGCGCGACTTGTTGCGCTCGGCGCGGCGTTCGTTCTGGCGGATGCGCTTGCGGGCTGAGGCGGTGTTGGCCATGGGGTGACTGAATTCCAGGTCTAGAGCGGCAGGAAGCGGGGGACAAAACGAAGGACAGCCGCGAAGCCCACAGCTTGCAGGCAGTTCAGCTTCGATGGCAAGGGGCGCGTTCTATGGGGCTGGCGGGCGCGAGTCAAGGAACCCCCGCGCCATCCGGGCTTCTAGCCGCGGCTGAACTGCGGGCGGCGCTTCTCGGCGAAGGCGGCCATGCCTTCCTGCTGGTCCGGCGTGCCGAACAGCGACAGGAACAGCCGGCGCTCGTAGCGCACGCCCTCGTGCAGGTTCACCTCGAAGGCGCGGTTCACCGAATCCTTGGCCATGGCAACCGCCACCGGCGACAGCGCGGCCAGCTTCTCGCCCAGCTTGAGCGCCTCGGCCAGCAGGTCGGCGGCCGGCACCACCCGGCTGACCAGGTTGGCGCGCTCGGCCTCGGCGGCGTCCATCATGCGGGCGGTGAGGATCATCTCCATCGCCTTGGATTTGCCGACGGCACGGGTCAGGCGCTGGGTGCCGCCGGCGCCGGGGATGACGCCCAGGTTGATCTCGGGCTGGCCGAACTTGGCGGTGTCGGCGGCCAGGATGATGTCGCACATCATGGCGAGCTCGCAGCCGCCACCGAGCGCGAAGCCGGCGACCGCGGCGATCACCGGCTTTCTCACCTGCAATACCGTCTCCCAGCGCTGGCCGATGAAATCGTCCTGGTAGACGGCGGGGTATTTGCGGTCGCGCATCTCCTTGATGTCGGCCCCGGCGGCGAAGGCGCGCTCGCTGCCGGTCAGCACGATGGCGCCGATCGCGGGGTCGGCGTCGAACGCCAGCAACTGGCTGCCCAGCTCGGTCATCAGCTGGTCGCACAGGGCGTTCAAGGCCGTCGGGCGGTTTAGGCGGATCAGGCCGACGGGGCCGTGGGTCTCGACGATAATCATCTCGGGCATCGCAGCGCTCCTCACTATCGGATGGGTTGGTAGCTCAGCGCTGCCGGCGGGGGCAATAGAAGGTGCTGCGGCCGGATTGCACGATCCGCGCCACCCCGGCGCAGCCCGGCAGCCCCGGGCAACCCGGACACGGCTCGCCCTCGCGCCCATAGACCTTCCAGGCGTGCTGGAAATAGCCGAGTTCGCCATCCGGTTGGACATAGTCGCGCAAGCTCGATCCGCCGGCGGCGATCGCCTCGCCCAGTGTTGCCTTGATCTCGGCCACCAGCCGCCGCATCGGGCCGGGCTTGACCGTGTGCGCCTGGCGGGTGGGTGACAGCCCCGCCCGGAAAAGCGCCTCGCAGACATAGATGTTGCCCAGCCCGGCGACCGTCTTCTGGTCCAGCAGCGCCGCCTTGAGGGGCGTGCGCCTCCCGGCCAGCGCGGCGGACAGAGTGATGGCCGAGAAGTCGTCTTCCATCGGCTCCGGCCCGAGTTCGGCGAGCAGCCGGTGCTGGTCCTCGGCGTCCGTGGCGACCAGGTCGACGGAGCCGAAGCGGCGGGGATCGACGAAGCCGATGATCGCGCCGTCATCGGTTTCCAGCGTCATGTGCTCGTGCGCCGGCATGGCGTTGCGCCCCACTCGCTCGATCAGCATGCGGCCGGACATGCCGAGATGGATCAGCACGCTGTCGCCGCGGTCAAGCCGCATCAGGATGTATTTCGCCCGCCGGCGGAACGAGACGACGCGGGCGCCAGTCAGCCGGGCGGCGAGGTCCGGCGGGAAGGGGAAGCGCATGCCGGCGCGGTGGACCTCGGCGCGGCGGAGCACCCGGCCCTCGATCTGGGCGCGCAGGCCGCGCATCACGGTTTCGACTTCGGGGAGTTCCGGCATGGGCGGGGACGCTATATGGTTCCGGCCATGTCCGACAATGCCACGACCCATTTTGGCTTCCGCGACGTGCCCGTGGCCGAGAAGAAGCCGATGGTGCGGGCGGTGTTCGACAGCGTGGCGCGGCGCTACGACGTGATGAACGACCTGATGTCCTTGGGCGTGCATCGCGTCTGGAAGCAGATCTTCGTCACCCAGCTCGATCCCCGGCCGACCAAGACGCTGCTCGATCTCGCCGGGGGGACGGGCGATATCACCTTGCGCTGGCTCGAGAAGGGCGGTGGTCCGGCGATCCTGTCCGATATCAACGAAAGCATGTTGACGGTGGGGCGCGAGCGGCTTTTGGCGAAGGGGCAGGTTGCCGGGCTGTCGTGTCTGGTGGCGGATGCCGAGCGCCTGCCGTTGCCGGATCGCTGCATGGATACGGTCAGCATGGCGTTCGGGCTGCGTAACTGTACGGACAAGGATGCGGTTCTGGCCGAGGCGCGGCGGGTGTTGCGGCCGGGGGGGCGGTTTTTGTGTCTGGAGTTCTCAACGGTCCAGGTGGCGGCGCTGGTGCCGGTCTATGATGCCTGGTCGTTCAAGGTGCTGCCGCGGTTGGGACAGGCGGTGGCGCAGGATGGCGAGAGCTACCGGTACCTGGCCGAGAGCATCCGGATGCATCCGGACCAGGAGAGTCTGGCGGCGATGATGACCGGTGCGGGGTTCGAGCGGGTGCGGGTGCAGAACCTGGCGGGCGGCATTGCGGCGATCCATGGCGGGTGGCGGTTGTGAGCGTTGCCGGCAAGCGCATCCTGTTGATCATCAGCGGCGGGATTGCCGCGTTCAAGGCGATTGAGCTGATCCGGCTGGTCCGTAAGGCGGGCGGCGAGGTGACCTGCGTGCTGACCAAGGGTGGGGCTCAGTTCGTTACGCCGCTGACGTTGCAGGCGATCAGCGAGAACAAGGTGTTCCAGGACATCTTCTCGCTCTCGGACGAGAACGAGATGGGGCATATCCAGCTTTCCCGGGCGGCTGACCTTCTGGTGGTGGTGCCGGCCAGTGCCGATCTGTTGGCCAAGATGGCGGCGGGGCTGGCCGATGACCTCGCTTCGACCGTGCTTCTCGCCACCGACAAGCCGGTGCTGGTGGCGCCGGCGATGAATGTGCGGATGTGGAGCCATCCGGCGACGCAGGCGAACTTGGCCACGCTGCGGGGGCGTGGGGTGGCGGTCATCGGTCCCGATGAGGGGGCCATGGCGTGCAACGAGTTCGGTGCCGGGCGGCTGTCGGAGCCTCCCGTTATTCTGGCGGCCATTGAGGCGATGCTGTCTCGGCCGCAGACGCTGGCCGGAAGGCATGTGCTGGTTACCAGCGGGCCGACGCATGAGCCGATCGATCCGGTGCGGTATATCGCCAACCGCAGCTCCGGGCGGCAGGGGCATGCTATTGCCGCGGCGTTGGCGGCGTTGGGGGCGCGGGTTACGCTGGTCAGCGGTCCCGTGGGCGTGGCCGATCCCGCAGGGGTGACGGTGCGCCGGGTGGAGACGGCCCGGCAGATGCTGGAGGCGTGTCTTGCTGCTTTGCCGGCGGATGGCGCGGTGTTTGCGGCGGCGGTGGCGGATTGGCGGGTGGCGAGCGAAGCGGAGTTGAAGCTGAAGAAGACGCCGGGTGGGGCGCCGCCTTCGCTGGCGCTGGTGCCCAATCCGGATATCCTGGCCACCATTGCCGCCGCTGGGCCGCGGCGGCCGCGTCTGGTGGTGGGGTTTGCGGCCGAGACGCATGACATGCTGGTGCATGCCCAGGACAAGCTGCGGCGGAAGAACGCCGACTGGATCGTGGCCAATGACGTCTCGCCGGGGACCGGGATCATGGGCGGGAGCGAGAACGAGATCCATTTGGTCAGCGCGGCCGGCATCGAGGCGTGGCCGCGGTTGGGCAAGGACGAGGTGGCGGGCCGGCTGGCGCAGCTCATTGCGGAGGCTCTCTCTTGAGCGTCCAAGTCCAGGTCAAGCGGCTGCCGCACTCGGAGGGCCTGGCGCTGCCCGCCTATGCCACGCCAGGGGCGGCGGGGATGGACCTGCTGGCGGCGGTGGCGGCACCGCTGGTGATCGCGCCGGGACAGCGGGTGCTGGTGCCGACCGGGTTGGCGATCGCGCTGCCGCCGGGGTTCGAGTTGCAGGTGCGGCCGCGCTCGGGGCTGGCGCTGAAGAACGGGATCGTGCTGCCGAACAGCCCGGGCACGATCGACGAGGACTATCGTGGCGAGTTGCAGGTGATCGTGATGAACGCGGGGCAGGAGCCGTTTGTCGTCGAGCGCGGGATGCGGATCGCGCAGGCGGTGCTGGCGCCGGTGGTGCGGGCGGGGTGGGTCGAGGTGGCGGAGCTTGACGAAACTGCGCGCGGTGCGGGCGGGTTCGGGAGCACCGGGACGCGGTAGGCGCGCGGGTGCTGCCCCTCAAGGGGGGGATTTCGCGACCGATGGGACCGGTGATCGCCGGGCGGGGCGCGCGCGGCGTGCGGGCGCCTGGGCTGCGCCCGGGGGTATTGGCGCGCAATGCTGGGCGTCCGGGTGACGGGGATTGGCCGCGGTGCGGGCGTGGGGGCGCGATGAATGTGCGGGATGTGATGGCGCCGGCGGGCGAGACGGTGGCGCGGGGCATGTGCGCCGGGCTTGCGCGGTTGGGCGATGCGACGAAGGGTGTGGCGGACCGACGGGACGGGGAAGGCGCCGGATTGCCAGAGGCGGAGCATCTGCTCCAGGCGTGCGAACAGGCGTGCCAGGCTGGCCATAATCAGGGCGCACAAAGGCGCCGGCAGCCAACCCCCACGGGGGCTGGCTGCGGAAGCAGGGCTCGGAGAGGAGCGGTGCGATTCCATCATTTTGTATTTTAACTAACTGAATGAAAGATGGCAAGGAAAAAATTGCTGATGAGGGGTTTTTTTAAGGGAGGACGAGTCTTCTTTTTGTGAACAAAAAGAAGCAAAAAAACTTTATTCGATTAGCATAAAAAAATGAAAATGTGGATGGTTCGTTACGTTTAGATTAATGATAAAAATATGATAGAAAATGCTCCCCTCCGGCTCCCCCCGTGGAGGACCGGGGGAGAGGAAAATCTTGTGAATGAAGTTTTTTTGCTTCTTTTTGTTCACAAAAAGAAGAATCTTTCTCCCTGCTAAACTTGCAGATGACGCGCCCGTGCCGCGGGGTCTTTGGCCAGCGCGGTCATTGTGCCTTCCCAGACGATACGTCCGGTTTCCAGGATAACGGCCCGGCTGGCGACGCGGGTGGCGAAGGCGAGGTTTTGTTCGGCGAGGAGGACGGTCACGCCTTCGGCTTTGAGGGCGAGGATGGCGGTTTGCATTTGGTCGACGATGACGGGGGCCAGGCCTTCGCTGGGTTCGTCCAGCAGCAGCAGGCGGGGGTTGCCCATCAGGGTGCGGGCGATGGCGAGCATTTGTTGTTCGCCGCCGCTGATGCGGTTACCGGGGCGGTTGAGCAGGTCGGCGAGGTTGGGGAAGAGGGTGAAGAGGCGCTCGGGGGTCCAGGGTGGGCGGCCGTCGCGCGGGGGGCGGCGGCCGGTTTCGAGGTTTTCGGCCACGGTGAGGTCGGGGAAGATGCGGCGTTCTTCGGGCACGTAGCCGAGGCCGAGGCGGGCGATGCGGTGGGGTTCCCAGCCGGCTATGTCGGCCCGGTCCAGGCGGATGCGGCCGGCGGCGGGGGGCAGGAGGCCGATCAGGGTTTTCAGGGTGGTGGATTTCCCGGCGCCGTTGCGGCCGAGGAGGACCAGGACTTCGCCGGCGGCCAGGGTGAAGGAGACGCCGTGCAGGATGCGGGCGGCGCCGTAATTGGCGCGGAGGTTTTTGACTGTTAGCAGCGAGGAGGAGGGCAGCATCAGCTGTGGCCGCCGAGATAGATGGCGCGGACTTCGGCGTTGGCGCGGATTTCGGCGGGGGTGCCTTGGGCGATCAGCTGGCCGCGGTTGAGGACCAGGATGCGGTCGGCGGTGCCGAAGACGACGTCCATGTCGTGTTCGGTGAAGAGTACGGCGACACCTTCGGCCTGGGCGATATCGCGGGTGAGGGCCATGAGGGCGGTGCGTTCGGAGGGCGCCATGCCGGCGGTGGGTTCGTCCATGAGCAGCAGGCGCGGCCCGTTGGCCAGGGCGATGGCGAGTTCGAGGCGCTTGAGGTCGCCATAGGCCAGGATTGCGGCGGGGCGGTTGGCCTGGCTTTGCATGCCGACGCGGGCAAGGAGGCGGTCGGCTTCCGGTCCGGCGTGCTGGTCGGCGGCGCGCCAGAAGCGCCAGATCTGGCGGTGGTGGGAGAGCAGGGCGATCTGGACGTTTTCGCGCACGGTCATCGAGGCGAAGGTGGCGGTGATCTGAAAGGTGCGGCCGACGCCGCGGCGCCAGATGTCGCGGGGTGGCAGGCCGGTGATGTCCTGGTTTTCGAGCAGGATGGTTCCGGCGTCCGGGCGGAGCTGGCCGTTCAGCATGTTGAAGCAGGTGGATTTGCCGGCGCCGTTGGGTCCGATCACGGCCAGGATTTCGCCGGGGGCGAGGGCGAAGGAGACCCCGGCCACGGCATCGATGCCGCCGAAGCTCTTGTGCAGGTTGCGGACTTCGAGGGTGTTCACGGGCTGGTCCGTCACGCGGGGGTCCGTCACGTGGGAGTCCGGCGCAGACGGTCCCACGCGGCGGCGGCGGTGCCGGCGATGCCGCGGGGGAAGAGCAGGACGAGGAGCACGATCAGCAGGCCGAGCTTGAAGCGCCAGAATTCGCTGGTCAGCAGCCAGGATTGCAGCACGGTGAAGGAGACGGCGCCGACGATGGGGCCGGCCATGGTTTGCACGCCGCCGAGCAGCACGGCGACCAGGGCGTCGACCGAATGGGGGATGGCCATGTAGGTGGGGAAGACGCTGCCTTTGGCATAGGCGAAGACGGCGCCGGAGAGGCCGGCGGCGGCGCCGGCGATGGCGAAGGCGGCGAGGCGCAGGCGGGGGGCATCGAGGCCGATGGCGGCGGCGCGCAGGGGGGAGTCGCGGGTGGCGCGCAGGGCGAAGCCGAAGGGGGCGAAGAGGGCGCGGCGCAGGGCCAAGGTGGTGCCGAGGCACAGGGACAGGGCGAGCCAGTACATCGCCTTCGGTTCAACGGCCCAGCCCTGGGGCCAAAGTCCTAGAATACCGTTATCGCCGCCGGTGAGGTCGACCCATTGGAAGGTGACGGCCCAGGCGATCTGGGCGAAGGCCAGGGTCAGCATGGCGAGGTAGACGCCGGACATGCGGACCACGACGCCGCCGACCAGCAGGGCGAGGGCGCCGGCCACGAGGGGGGCGAGGACGAGGCCCAGGGTGACGCCGCCGCCGAGGCTTTTGGTGGCGAAGGCGGCGGCATAGGCGCCGATGCCGAACCAGGCGGCGTGGCCGAAGCTGACCATGCCGCCGGGGCCCATCATCAGGTGGAGCGAGGCGGCGAAGAGCACGGCGATGGCGGCTTCGGTCAGGACGGTCAGCAGGTACGGGCCGACGATGAAGGGGGCGATCATGGCCAGCGCCAGGGCGGCCAGGCCGAGGGCCTGAACCGCGCGGCCGGCGGGGCGGATGGGGGTCAGGGTCTCGTGTTCTCCGCGGGTGGCGGCCTGGGGCTTGCCGAGCAGGCCGTGCGGGCGGAGGACCAGGACGATGGCCATGACGAGAAAGACCAGGACCAGGGTGATTTTCGGGAACAGCACGATGCCGAAGGCCTGGAGCACGCCGATCAGCAGGGCGGCGAGGAAGGCGCCGCCGAGGCTGCCCATGCCGCCGACGACGACGACCACGAAGGCGTCCGTGACCACGGCGAGGTCCATGTGCAGGTTGGCCGAGCCCTGGGGCAGGGCCAGCGCGCCGCCGAGCCCGGCCAGGCCGGCGCCGAGGGCGAAGACGGTGGTGTACAGCACGCGTTGGTTGACCCCGAGGGCGGCGAGCATGTCGCGGTCCTGGGTTGCGGCGCGGACCAGCAGGCCCCAGCGGGTGCGGTGGAACAGCAGGAGCAGCAGGCCGAGCACGGCCGGGCCGATGACAATCAGCACGGCGTCGTAGAACGGAAAGCGCAGGCCGGCGATTTCGATCACGCCGCGCAGCCAGCGGGGGCGGGACAGGGCGAGGTCGGCGGGGCCCCAGAGCCAGAGGACGGCGTCCTGGACGATGAGCACCACGCCGAAAGTGGCCAGGAGCTGGAGCAGTTCGGGGGCGCGGTACAGGCGGCGGAGCAATCCGGCTTCGAGGGCGGCGCCGATGGCGGCGGTGATCAGGGCGGTGGCGAGGACGCCGAGGACGAAATACTCGGGGGTGCGCGGCAGGCGGGAGAGGATGGACCAGGCGATGTAGGCGCCGAGCATGTAGAGGCTGCCATGGGCGAAGTTCACCACGCGGGTGACGCCGAAGATCACCGTCAGCCCGGCGGAGACCAGGAAGAGGGTGGAGGCGCTGGCCAGGCCGGTCAGGAGTTGGATTGAGATGAAGTCCATCGGGGGGCAGTCCAGAGGAAGATTCTTCTTTTTGTGAACAAAAAGAAGCAAAAAAACTCTATACGGTGGGGCGGGGCGAAGGGATCGAGGCCGGGTGGGTGCGCAAGTGCCCCCCTCCGGCTCCCCCCGACCGCGGGGGGAGGGAAGAAGTCAGGAAGTTTTTTTGCTTCTTTTTGTTCACAAAAAGAAGTCTTCCTTCCCCTTTTTCTTTCGTCAGGCTGGCCGCAGTTTGCGCACCTCTTCATCGGTTGGCATGGCGTCAGCGCCGTCGACGTAGCGCCAGTCGACCATGACGCCTTTGCCGTTCCGCATCGCGGTGCGGCCGACATAGGTGCCGAGGGTGCCTTGGTTGTCTTGGGCGCGCCAGAGGGCTGGGCCGAAGGGGGTTGGGAAGGTGGCGCCTTTGAAGCCGTCGGCCATGGCTTCGGTGTCGACCGAGCCGGTTTTGGCGATGCCGGCGGCGATGGCGGTGATGGTGGCGTGGCCGACGACGCTGCCCATTTTGGGCATTTCGTTGAATTTGGCGCGGTAGGCGTCGATGAAGGCTTTGTTGTGGGGGTCGGTGACGGATTCCATGGGCCAGCCGGTGACGATCCAGCCTTCTGGGGTTTCGTCGCCGAGGGGTTCGAGGTATTCGGGCTCGCCGGTCAGGACGCTGACGACGCCGCGTTTTTCGAACAGGCCGCGGGTGTTGCCCTGGCGGACGAAGTTGGTGAGGTCTGGGCCGAAGGTGCCGTTGAAGATGGCGTCCGGGCGGGCCTGGGCGAGGGCGGCGGCGGTGGCGCCGGCGTCGATGCGGCCGAGGGCGGGCCATTGTTCGGCGACGAATTCAATGCCGGGCTGGCGGGCTTGCATCAGCAGCTTGAACCATTTGACCAGGGATTGGCCGTACTCGTAGTTGGGCGAGACGGTGACCCAGCGCTTGGCGTTCAGCTTGATGGCGTCGTTCACCAGCATCGAGACCTGCATGTAGGTGCTGGGGCGCAGGCGGTAGCAGTAGCGATGGCCGTGTTCCCAGACCAGGGCGTCGGTGAGGGGTTCGCTGGCGACGAAGAGGCGCTTGCGCTGTTTGGCAACGTCGCTGATGGCGAGGCCGACATTGGAGAGGAAGCCGCCGGCGAGGAGGTCGACGCGGCTTTCGTCGAGCAGGGCGCCGGCGAGGCGGATGGCGTCGGGCGGTTTGCCGGCGTCGTCGTGGCTGATGATTTCGAGCTTGCGGCCGAGGATTCCGCCGGCGGCGTTGACCTGGTCGACGGCGAGTTGCCAGCCCATGCGGTAGGGCACGGTGAAGGCGGGGATGGCGGTGTAGGAGTTGATCTCGCCGATGCGGATGGGGGTGCTGGTGGATTGGGCGCGGATGTGGGCGGGGGCGGCGAGGGTGACGGCAAGGCCGGTTCCGCCTGCGGCGAGCAGGGTGCGGCGTGAGATGGGCATGGTTGGTCCTTCCGGAATCCTGGTGGTTGCGTCGCGGTCCATTGTGCGAGAGGGGCCGCGCCTGCTTCGCGGCGTCCCTGCCTCGCGACACGGCCGCGGCGAAAATGAAGGTGCATCGCCCCACATTGTTCGGCCCAGGCCGGCTGCTGGCGGCGACGATCGACGTGCCAGCGCGGGGAACATCGGTCACATTCCGTCGTCCGTCCAGTGCGCCCGGGTAAAAATCGTATCCACGCTCGTGGGTCGTGCAGTTTGTGGCTGACGCAGGCCTGCGTGAGATGGCAAAATCCCCCCAGCGATCCGTGATCGCAGGAGGCCGCGCGTGAAGCTGGTGATCGCTGTGATCAAACCCCACAAGCTGGACGAGGTGCGCGATGCGCTGGCGCCGCTTGGCGTTGCCGGCATGACGGTGACCGAATGCCGCGGTTTTGGGCGGCAGAAGGGGCAGCCGGAAATCTATCGTGGCGCTGAATACAACATCCGGCTGCTGCCCAAGGCGAAAATTGAAATCATGGTCGATGACGGCCAGGTCGATGCTGTGGTCGAAGCGATCGTGCGCAGTGCTCGCACCGGCCGGATTGGTGATGGCAAAATCTTTGTCGCCAGCCTTGGCCACGCCGTGCGTATTCGCACGGGTGAGACGCAGGCCGAGGCGCTGTAGAGCAAGGCGCGTGGCGTTGCCTTGCAGCGTCCGCGCTTTGACCCTTGCGGGCACAATCCGCTAGACCCACCTGCGTTGCAGGACGGGGCCGGATGTTCATCGAGCTTGGCCATTTCGCGCTGACGCTGGCGCTGTTTCTGGCGGTGATTCAGGCGGTGGTGCCGCTGGTGGGGGCGGCGCGTCGGCTGGCTGGCTGGATGGCGGTGGGGCAGAGTGCCGCGCTGGGGCAGTTTGCGCTGGTGGCGCTGTCGTTTGGGGCGCTGACCCATGCCTATGTGACCAGCGATTTCAGCGTGGCCAATGTGGTGCAGAACAGCCACTCGGCCAAGCCGTTGCTTTACAAGATCAGTGGCGTCTGGGGGAACCACGAGGGTTCCATGCTGCTCTGGGTGCTGATCCTGGCGCTGTGCGGGGCGGCGGTGGCGCTGTTCGGGACCAACCTGCCGCGGGAGTTGCGGGCGCGGGTGTTGGCGGTGCAGGGGATGGTGGCGGCCGGGTTCCTGCTGTTCATTCTGGTGACATCGAACCCCTTTCTGCGCATGGCGGTGCCGCCGTTGGATGGGCAGGGGTTGAACCCGGTGTTGCAGGATCCCGGGCTGGCGTTTCATCCGCCGTTTTTGTACCTCGGCTATGTCGGATCGTCGGTGGCGTTTGCGTTTGCGGTGGCGGCGTTGATCGAGGGGCGGGTGGATGCCGCCTGGGCGCGCTGGGTGCGGCCGTGGGCGCTCGTGTCCTGGTGTGCGCTGACGGTGGGGATCGCGCTGGGCTCGTGGTGGGCGTACTACACGCTGGGCTGGGGCGGTTGGTGGTTCTGGGATCCGGTGGAGAATGCCTCGCTGCTGCCGTGGCTGTCCGGCACGGCGCTGATCCATTCGGCGATCGTGGTGGAGCGGCGGGACACGCTGAAGAGCTGGACCATTCTGCTGGCGATTTTGACGTTTTCGCTGGCGTTGCTTGGCACGTTCCTGGTGCGCTCCGGCGTGCTGAGCTCGGTGCATGCCTTCGCCGTCGATCCGGCGCGCGGCACCTTCATCCTTGGTCTGTTGATCCTGGCGATCGGCGGCGCGCTCACGCTGTACGCGGTGCGCGCGCCGGCGTTGCAGGGCGGCGGGTTGTTCGCGCCGATCTCGCGCGAGGGCGCGCTGGTGCTCAACAACCTGCTGCTCGCCACGGCCACGGTCACGGTGCTGCTCGGCACGCTGTATCCCCTGTTCATTGACGTGATCGGCGGGGCGAAGATCTCGGTGGGACCGCCGTTCTTCAACCGGACGTTCACGCCGTTGATGGTGCCGGTGCTGGTGGCGATGGCGGCGGGCCCGCTGCTGGCCTGGAAGCGCGCCGACCTGGCCGCGGCGTTGCAGCGGCTGTGGGTGGCGTTCGCGGCGGCCGCCACGGTGGTTTTGGTGGGGATGTATCTTGCCGGCTTCACGCCGGTGCTGGCGATCCTGGGCCTCGGCCTGGCCGCCTGGACCGCGGCCGGGGTGATCGGCGAATGGGCCGAGCGGGTGCGGCTGTTCCGCCTGCCGCTCATGGAGAGTTGGCGCCGCGCCCGCGGCCTGCCGCGCGCCAGCTATGGCATGTCGGTGGCGCATTTCGGCGTCGCGGTGCTGGTGGCCGGCGTGGCGGCATCGGCCTTTGAGCAGGAGCGGATCGAGACGCTGCGCCCCGGCGAGCATATCGCCATCGCCGGCTACGATCTCGCCCTGCGCGAGGTGCGGCGCGTGCCCGGCCCCAACTTCATCGCCGACGAGGCGGTGATCGAGGTGCGGCGCAATGGCACCGTGATTGACGAGATGCACCCGCAGCGCCGGCTGTTCACCGTCCAGCGGCAATCGACGGCGCTGACCGCCATCCGCTCCAGCCTGGTCGCCGATCTCTATCTCGCGCTCGGCGAAGGCGACGACCAGACGGGCTGGACGGTGCGCGCCTATCACAAGCCGATCGTCTCCTGGATCTGGCTCGGCGCCGTGATAATGGCGCTGGGCGGTGTGGTCAGCCTGACCGACCGGCGCTGGCGCGTGGGCGTGGCCGCGCGCAAGCCCGCAGCCCTGCCGGCGGCGGCGGAATAGGCAAGATGCGCCGGCTGATGTTCCTGCTGCCGCTGCTGCTGTTCGCGGCGCTGGCGGGGTATTTCGCCTATGCCCTGTACTCGGGCCGTGACCCGCGCGAGTTGCCGACGGCGCTGCTCGACAAGCCCGCGCCGGAATTCGACCTGCCCGGCCTCACCGAGGGCGAGCGGCTGTCGATCGCCGCCCTGCGCGGCCAGGTCTTCGTGCTGAACGTCTTTGCCTCCTGGTGCGCGCCCTGCCGGGTCGAGCACCCGTTGCTGCTCCGCCTCGCGCGCCAGGAGAAAATCCATCTCGTCGGCATCGCCTACAAGGACCGCCCGGAGGATTCGCGCCGCTTCCTCGCCGAACTCGGTAACCCCTATCGTGCCACCGGCATGGACCGCGACGGCCGCGTCGGCATCGATTTCGGGCTGTACGGCGTGCCCGAGACCTATGTGATCGACCGCCAGGGCCATATCCGCAAACGCTTCGTCGGCCCGCTCAGCCCCGCCCAGGTCGATCGCGAGTTGCTGCCCCTGCTGCGCCGGCTGGAACGCCCGTGAGGACCCTTCTTCTCCTGCTGCTGCTGGCGGTCCCGGCCTTCGCGGTCCAGCCCGATGAACGCCTCGCCGACCCGGCGCTGGAAGCCCGCGCCCGCGCCTTGTCGCGCGAGCTGCGCTGCGTTGTCTGCCAGAACGAGTCGATCGACGAATCCAACGCCCCGCTGGCGCGCGACCTGCGGATCCTGTTGCGCCAGCGCCTCGCCGGCGGCGACAGCGACGCCCAGGCCAGCGCATTCCTCGTCGCCCGCTATGGCGATTTCGTGCTGCTGCGCCCGCCGTTGCGCGCCGACACGTGGCTGCTCTGGTTCGGCCCCTTCGCCGTCCTGATCCTCGGCGCCGGCTTCACCGTCTTCGCCCTGCGCCGCCGCACGCCGCCGAGCGCGGCACCGCTCTCGGCCGAGGAACAGGCGCGGCTCGACCGGCTGATGCGCGAGGATGCCCCGTGATCACCTTCGCCGTCGCGGCCACCGTGCTTGCCCTGCTGGTGCTGCTCGCCGTCGTGCTGCCGCTGATGCGCGGCGGTGCTTCAGCACCCGACCGCGAGACCTTCGACCGCGCCGTCTATCGCGACCAGATGCGCGAACTGGAGCGCGACGCCGCCCGCGGCATGATCGCGCCCGCCGAAGCCGCCGCGGCCAGGCTCGAAATCCAGCGCCGCCTGCTCAGCCGCGCTGGCAGCGCCACCGCCATCGCCCAGACCGGCCGCAATCCAGCCCTGGCCATCGTTCTGATCCTGCTCGCAGCCAGCGGTGCCGGCTTCGTCTATCTCGGCACCGGCGCGCCCGGCCTGCCGGCCATGCCCTTTGCCCAGCGCACGCCCGACCCCGAAGTCGTGGAGCTCCGCCGCGCCATGCTGGAGTTGGAACGCCGGCTCGCCGCCGAACCCGGCGACGCCCAGGCATGGCTGCTGCTCGCCCGCACCCACGCCGCCCTTGGCCAATGGCCGCGCGCCGACCACGCCTATGGCCGCGCCCTCGCCCTGATGCCCGCAACACCGGACCTGGTGGCCGCGGCACTTGAAGCCAGCGTCCTGGCCGCCGATGGCATCGTCAGCCAGCCCGCCGCCGAAGGTCTCGCCCGCGTCCTGGCCGAGGATCCCGACAACCCGATCGCCCGCTTCTACCTCGCCTTGGCCGACGTCCAGGCCGGCCGCTACCAGGCCGCCATCGCCGCCTGGCAGGCCCTGGCAGCCGACCTGCCCGACGGCATTCCCATTCGCGCCGAGATCGCCCGCCGCACCGCCGCCGCCGCCCGCGCCGCCGGCATTCCCGCCCCACCCTTGCCGCCCGCCGCCGAGCCGCCCGGCCCCGAAGCCCGCGCCGAGATGATCCGCGGCATGGTCGAACGCCTCGCCGCGCGATTGGAGGCCGAACCGGACGACGCCGAAGGCTGGCAACGCCTTGGCCGCGCCTACGTCGTGATGGGCGAGCGCGAGAAGGCCGTGGCGGCCTATGCCCGCGCTGGCACCCTGCGCCCCGACGATATGGCCATCGCGCTGGCGGAGGCACAGGCCTGGCTCGATGGCCAGCCGCCCAGCGCCGCGTTTCCCCCGCGCGCGCTCGAGTTGTTGCTGCGCGTCGTCGCCGCCGACCCGCAGCAGCCATCGGCCCTGTGGCACCTGGGCGTCGAAGCGGCCAAGCGCGGCGCGATGGATGAGGCGATCGGCTTGTGGGAGCGCGTGATCGCGGTGCTGCCGGCGGATGGCGAGGACGCCAATGTGGTCCGCGCGGCCATCGCGGCGGTGCGGCGGCGTTAGGGCGGAGGAAGCAAGGCCAGGGCTCTGCCCTGGACCCGCTGGGGCCTGGAGCCTCCTATACCGAACATGGGTTTGAGGCGACATAATAGTTGAACCCTGGGCCATGGGTTCGAATCCTGTCAACTTGCGCAAATCTTCCTGAGCGAACTGCTGTCCACTTGGCATTTCAGCCCCGAAAACCTCGGATTTCCTGCAGGTTGGCGGGATTCGCCTGGGACTTCGAACGCGCAACGAACGTCCGAATCTCTCTCCGAATTGCTTTTTCTCTCCGCGCCCTCGGACTGTGCGATTCCCGTCCCAATCTCTATCGCCTTGAAATTTCATCAATACGGAAGGTACATTTTTTTGAGAGTTTGAATCCCCTCTCCCTAGCCAGCCCCCGTGGGCGAAGGCGTCTCCTCGGCCTGGCGGCCACCAGAAAGCTTCGATATTTCAGAAGGGTTTGCCGATGGGCGGTTTGACTGCCGACAGGCCGGGAATGCCGAAATCGGGTCTCTGAGGCTCATCTGCATGCTCCAAGTTGCGCCCCTGACCACCAGGGGCTGCTACTGCCTGGAGCCCCGCCGGGCAGAACCCGGTCGGGGCGATGGCGGAGTGAGGAGCGTCAGTCGGCGGTGTCGGCTTCGATCTCGGCATGCAGGACGTAGCCAGTAGGGTAGGGAAGTCCGCGGGGGGATGCCGGTCTCGTGGGCGGTGCGGGCGCTGATCCGCCAGCCCATCCAGGTTGCCGTGGCGGCGTTGATCGCCGAGGCCAGGGCCTTGCATGCGGTGAGGTGGTTGCTGACCTCGTCGGCGAAGTGGCGGCCGTAGCGGCTGTCAAGAAAGGCGCGTGTGGTGTCGAGGCTGCACCCGGTGGTGCCGGCGATGAAGGCCAGGGCAATGTCCCAGGCGCGCTCGTGGTCGGCGTGGTGGGACATGGTCCCGAAAAACCCCCACTCCCGGTTCTGGGTCAGCGGAATGTTGGTGCTGGCCATCTGTGCTGCTCCTGCTTGGCGGCGCCTAGTCCCCTGCGCGTGATGGACACTTCGCGCTGGGGCGGAGCACAGCCAAGTCAGAATGAGCGCAGAGTAATTGCGTTCTGCTGTGCCGGCAGATCACATCGCGACGCTGGCACGATCATCACTTCATTGAGCGGCAGGAGGTCGCCGCCATGCTGGAATTCACCCCATCGACACGGGAGCTGGCCCGCCGCATCGGCGTCACCGAGACCGCGCTGCGCAAGGCCGAAGCCAAGGGCTGCATCACTCGTGAGCCGGATGGGCGGTGGGATGTGGAGAAGACCCGCCGCCGGATGATCGAGACGGCCGATTCTGTACGATCGCCGCTGGCGGGCGCGATCGGCGCCGGCACCACGCAGGCAGGGCTGTCGGGCAATGTCGCGCCGTATGCCCGGCTCCGCGTCGCGCAGTTGGCGCTCAAAGTCGAAGCCCAGCGCATGGCGCTAGACGAGGACAAGGGCCGGCTGCTGGATGCAGTGACGGCCAACGCCGCGATCGACGAGATCACCGGCGCTACGCGCGACGCGTTGCTGAACTGG
>CAMBRC010000065.1 GCA_945869965.1 Asaia bogorensis | reverse complement strand
GGCATCGAGGCCTTGATGAAGGCCTCGATGCCCCCCTAAGCCGAAGGCCCTTTTGATCGAGGTCCAGGGTCTCAGACCCTGGTGGGGTCGAGGGGCAAAGCCCCCGCCTTCCTTCCCTCGCCTCAGCCGTCCGGCGCCGCCAGGACTTGCTGCGCAATCCGCTCGATCGCCGGGTCCACCTTGTACATATGCCGGTACTGCAACACCTGCTTGGCGATCAGCCGCAGCCGAAACCCAAACGGATGAAACGCCAGCGGCGCCATCAGCGGCTGGTTGAACGGCGCCACATCCGCCCGCTGGAACTCAAACGCCATCGAAACCCGTGACGCCCCCCCGCGCGGCGACGTCCGGCTGCCCCAGTGCAGCACCGCCTGGTTCCACATGAACACATCCCCCGCCTCCGCCGGCAGCGCCAGGATCGCCGCGTGGTCGAACTTCCATTCCTTGTCCTGCGGCGTGTTGTAGGTCGGGTCCTGCGTCGCCGGCACGATGTACATGCACCCATTCAGCGGCGTCGCCTTCGACAACGGCATCCACGTCGTCATCGATTTCGGCGACCCATCGGGGAACAGCGCCATCTGCCCCTTATCCCGATGCGGCCGCCAGCCGGAGTCGCCGCGCGCCGGATCGACATTCCACACCCAGAAATCCGGCAGCATCGCGTACTCGCCCAGCAACCCCGCATAGATCGGCTGCAACCGGTAAAACGGGATCCAGAACTCGTCGTAGATAAACGCAAACACCGGCGGCAGCCCCGCCCGGTCCAGCGCCCGCACCGTCTCGGCCATGACCGCGACATCCATCGGCCAGGCGATATTGCTGGCGTGGAAATACCCCTCCTCCACCACCAGCGCCCGGATCGCCGCCATGTCCGCCTCGCCCGGCGTGATCGCCTCCAGCGCCTGGACCGACCTGGGATCGCCCACTCGCAACCCCGGCGCGAACGCCCGCCAGAAATCCGCCGTGCCCAAATCGCGCACCGGAGCGGTCACAACGCTGCTCGGCACGCCAACTGGATTCAGGATACTCGACATCGCCCGCCCTCCCTCAAACCCGCTCACTGGCCGCAATCGCCACCTTACAGCCCGCCTTGATCAACCCATACAACAGCCGATACCCCGGCGCCTGCTCCGCCTCATGCGCCAGCCCGATATCGCGATGCTCCAGTTCCTCGGCCCGGAACGCTTCGATCGTCTCACGCAACGCCGCCTCATCTTCCCCCAGCGAAGCCGACTGCGCCGCATAATGCTCGTCGATCGCCTCCTCGACCGCCACCGTACAGGCCATCGCCGCCCGCTCGCCCAACAGCGCCGTCGCCGCCCCCAGCGCAAACCCCGCCACATGCCAGAATGGCAACAGCGCCGTCGGCCGCACCCGCCGCTTGGCGATCTCCGCCGCGAAGGTGTCGAGGTGAACCTGCTCCTGCGCCTGCATATGCCGGATCAGATCGCCCTTCGGCCCCCGCCCCAGCACCGCCAACTGCCCGGCATAGATCCGCTTGGCGCCATACTCGCCGGCATGATCCACCCGGATCATCCGCGCGATCCGTGCCCGCTCGGACATATCACCGGGTAGCGTCTGCGTGCTCATCTCTGCCTCGATCGGTTGCGAACCATCACCGCCGCCATCGCCGCGACGCTGCCCAACGAGAATATAAGGTTCATCGCCGCCATCGACACCGGCAACCCCGAAATCAGATACGTCGGATCATCGCACGGCTTGGCCGGCCGCGCCGGCAAATCGGCAATCCCCGCCCCCGGCGTGAACCGCGCCACACACCCCGGCAGCGGACTCGGCCACAGCTTGCCCTCCACGCCCACATGCACCACCCCGATCGCCGCACTGCCCAACATCGCCAGCACCACCCCCGCGGCACACGCCATGACAAACCGCCGCGGCACCACCAGCCCCAACAGCGCAAACCCAATCGCCACCCGATACGGCCACCGCCCCACCAGGCACAGCGCACACGGCACCAACCCGCCCCACCACTCGCTGCCCAGCGCGCCCAACAACGCCGCCGACACCAGGACGGCCTGCATCATCAGCCCGGCACGGAGCGAAATCCTCAGCATGCCCCGGGTATGAACCCGCCAACGACGCGCGGCAAGAAGGGCAGAGTCTTCTTTTTGTGAACAAAAAGAAGCAAAAAAACTTCATCCATTAGAAGGGCTTTCCCTCTCCCCGTGGCGGATTGCGCCCTGACCCGGCCCAACAAGCTCTCACACCTCTTGATGAACAAAGTTTTTTTGCTTCTTTTTGTTCACAAAAAGAAGATTCTTCCTACCCCTTGGCTTTCCGCCCGCCCTTCCCCTACCTTCCTCGCGCCGCAAGACGGGAGAGACGCATGATCAAGCTTTGGGGCCGCACCACATCGAGCAACGTCATGAAGGTGCTTTGGACGCTCGACGAACTCAGCCTGCCGTACGAACGCATCGACGCCGGCGGTGCCTTCGGCCGCACAGACACCCCGGATTACCGCAGCATGAACCCGCTCGGCCTGGTCCCCAGCATCGAGGACGGCGACCTCCGCCTGTTCGAAAGCAACAGCATCATCCGCTATTTGTGCAACGCCCACGCGCCATCAACCGCGCTCTACCCCGCCGGGCCGGGTCCGCGCGCCCAGGTCGAAGCCTGGATGGACTTCCAGCAAACCGCCCAGAGCCGCCCCGCCAGCACCATCTTCCTCGGCCTGATCCGCACCGCCCCGGAAAAACGCGACACCGCCGCCATCGCCGCCGCGGTGCTCGAACTGGCCAAGATCTGGACCATCTGCGGCAACGAGGCCACGGCCCGGGGCGGCTATCTCTGCGGCCCCGCCCTCACTTTGGCCGACATCACCTTCGGCCCGCATCTGCATCGCTGGTTCAACATGCCAATCGAAAACCGGCCGGACCTGCCCGCCGTGCGGGCCTGGTACGACCGGCTTTGCACCCACCCCGCCTTCGGCCGCCACGTCGCGGTGAAGGTGGAATAGCCCGCCTCAGTAAACCGACTTCAGCGCCGAGGACATCGTCGAGCAGAACCCGGCAAACACCCCCGCGATGGCCGACGAACTCGGCGCTTCCATCGCAACCCCGGTACCCCCGGTCAACAGCGCCAGCTTGGCCTTATAGGTCGCACGCGAACTCGCGCTGGTGCCGCCGGAGTAGTAGATCGTGCTGATCGAAATCCCGGCCGCGCGTGCCAGTGCCGCTTGGTTGGACGCCATCGTCCAGGTCTGGGTATCCGTGCAATTGACGGTGCAGGTCGGCGCCGGCGCCGGCGACATCACATCCGTCGGATAGATGCCGTCAGCCCGCGTATAGGTGCGGCTGACACCGTTCGGAATGCCGTCGGTGATGATGACGATGTTCTTGCGCGTGTTGTCGTAGGCGGAGTTCAGGAATTGCTGCCGCGCCAAATAGATCGCCGAGGCCACGTTCGACCCGCTGCACGCCGGCGCCCCGCTATTGCCGCAGGATTTCAACGTGCCGATCTTGGTCACCAGCGAGGCATAGGTCGCCGTCGCCGACGCCAATGGCTGGAAGATCGACGACACCCCGGTATGCGTGGTGATGCCGAACTGGCTGGCGCTGCCGGCCGACGTCTTGATGCAATCCAGGATCGCCTTGTCCGCCGCCCGCTGGTTGGCGATCTGGCCCGAGAACGAACCCGAAAGATCGTTGGTGATGATGGTGTTCCAGGTCTGCCCGGTGCCATAGCTGGCAACCGCCGTCGTCGAGTAGGTCCGGCTGGCATGTGCGGAAATCGGCATCATCGACGAGATCACCGCCGTGGACCGCACCCGCACCGCATTCGGATCGGTCGCCCCCCCGCTCAGCGGCGTGAATATCGCTGTCGTCGCATCCCATTTGCCCAGCACCACATTGGCCGCCGGCACCACCGTGCCATACATCGCCGACGGCATGTTCGCGGTCGCAATCGTCTGCGCCGCCGTCACGATCCCGGCACTCGATCCGCTCCCGCCGGCATAATAGCTCGATAACTTCGCCGCCCCCGCCAGCGCCGCCGCCTGCGTCGTATGACGCTGCAACAACGCGCGAAAATGCAGATGCGACTGGTCGAGCGCGAAGGTACCCACCCCCACCAGGATCGACCCCATCATCGCCGCCATCACCCCGACGCTGCCGCGCCGATCGACCTTTGCCATCGATGAAAAACGACTCATGTGCAGACTCCTTGCTTGATCACCACCGCCCGTGCATTCAGCGTCTTGCCCAGCAGCATTTGCATCCGATCGCCGGTCATCGCCGAATTCAGGTTCGTCGCCTGGATGCTCACCGACACACTGGGCACCGAACAGGTCTGCGTCGTCGTCACCGTGTAGGTCGCCCACGGCGGCAGCAGATTGCAGGCATGAAACTCCACCGTGGTGTTGGCCAACGAACCGCTGCATATCGTGGTCGCCGTGGCGGTGGCGCCGGCAATCGGCCCGCTGGCGAAATTCGTCACCCTGCCCGTGGCCACCAACTGCGCCGCCAACTGCGCGTTGTTCTGCATCGCCGATCGCGTGGTCATCGCCGCGGTCATGCCCAGGAACCCGAAGCCCATCAACAGGAATGGCGGCATCACCAGCGCGAACTCGATCGAAATCGAAGCTCGCCGGGACCGGCGAAGCCGGCCCAGACCGGCAACCCACCGCTTCATTCCGTCTACAATTGTATACATAAACATTGTTAATTCAACATCAATGTCAAAATGTAATCGTAGTAATAACTTCCAAATCTTACAATTCTATTTCAGAACCACAGGATGCCTCGCTCGCCCCCCAAACCCGGGACGCCCCGATGACATTCTGCCTGTTCCTGATCGCCCGCGGCCCAACCCCAAGCGCGGTCCCGGCCACGCTCGACCCGCTGCTCGCCGCCATCCCCGGCCTCGCCCGCGCCCTGGTCCACCGCCCCGCCAGCGCCCACGACCCGTATCTGCACGACGGCGCCCCGCCCAGCCTCGCCCTGCAACTCTATTTCAGCGAGATCGCCGCCCTCGAAGCCGCCTGCGCCGGCCCCTTAAGCGCCCTGCCCTCCCTCCTGGCCAGCGCCACCGTCACCCAGCAAGCCATGCTGGTCCGCCCATACCAGGTGCCAAACCCCGCCGCGCTCCCGCCCGAGCACTGCACCTACCTCGTCGCCTATGACGGCCCGGCCAACGACCTCCCCGCCTGGCACGCCCACTACCTCGCCCACCACCCCGCGATCATGGCCCGCTTCCCCGCCATCCGCGAAATCGAGATCTACACCGCGCTCGACACCGCTTCCGCCCTCCCCTTCCCCCGCGCCACCTGCATGCAGCGCAACAAGGTCGTCTTCGACTCGCCCGAGACCCTCACCGCCGCCCTGAACTCCCCCATCCGCCACGAAATGCGCGCCGACTACGCCCAGCTCCCGCCCTTCACCGGCGCCGTCACCCACTTCCCCATGCAAACCCGCCAGATAATCTAGCGATCCGCCCCGGCGTACAAAACCTTGTCCAGCCGATCCAAAGCCGCCTCATACGCCGCCACCGCATCGGGCGCATAATCCGCCACCGGCACCGCCTCATCATCAAAATGCCCAAACCGGTCCACCCCACGCACCAGAAACGCACTGGTCCGCGGCCCGCTCACCTGACGCACATAGGTCGGAATATACCGAATTGCATAACCAACCCGCCGATGCCCAGACCGGTTCGCCTCCGAGCCATGAAAAATCCGCACATGATGCAGCGACATCTCGCCGGCCTTCAGCACCACATCCACCGCCTGGCTCCGGTCCACCTCCACGGCAATCTCCTGCCCCCGGCTCAGCAGATTCCCCGCCGCGAACGTATCCCGGTGCGCCACCTGATCCGCCGTCTGCGTCCCCGGGATCACCTGCATGCACCCGCTCTCAACCGTGCTGGGCGTGAACGCAATCCACGCGGTGACCACATCCGGATGCGACAACCCCCAATACGTCGAATCCTGATGCCACGAGATGAACGCCCCATCCCCCGCGTTCTTGGTGAAAAACCCGCCATTCCAGCAAATGATGTCCGGCCCGATCAGGCTCTCAACAGCGTCAAGCACCGCCGGATGCCGCACCAGCGCGTTCAGCCACGGCGTCAGCATATGCAACTTCTGGTTGGCCCGCTTCGGGATCGCCCCGCCCCACCGCGCCTCCATCACCTCCAGCCCCGCCATCGCCTGCGCCGCCGCCGCCTCCGACATCACCGGCAGCGGAAACAAAATTCCATCCCGCCCATACCCCGCCACCTGCGCCGCCGACAAAGACCCTGCCATCCCAGCCTCCCCTGATCCCGCCAAAACCCTGACCAGACCAGCAGCCGCCGTCAAGTAATGGACAAGCCCCCCGCCATTGCCGAAACTCCACCCAACCGGAGGAACACCATGACGCGAATCACGCGCCGCACCTTGCTCGGCACCGCGACTGCCGCCACCCTGGCCGCCCCCCTGGCCGCCCCCGCCATCGCCCAAAGCGAGCGCCACCGCGTCCTGCGCTTCATCCCGCAGATCGACCTCGTCTTCCTCGACCCCGTCTTCTCCATGACCAACATCACCCGCAACCACGCCGGCTTAGTCTTCGACCGCCTCTACAGCGCCGACAACGCGCTGCGCGCCCACCCGCAAATGGCCGAAGGCCACACCATCGAAAACGACGGCAAACGCTGGCGCATCCGCCTGCGCGAAGGCCTCAAATTCCACGACAACGAACCCGTCCTCGCCCGCGACGCCGTCGCCTCCCTGCAACGCTGGGGCAAGCGTGACGTCCTCGGCCGCGAACTCCTCGCCGCCACCGACGAACTCTCCGCCCCCGACGACCGCACCATCGAATTCCGCCTCAAACGCCGCTTCCCCCTCCTCGCCGAGGCTCTCGCCAAACCCGGCGCCAACATGTCCGCCATCATGCCCGCCCGCCTCGCCGCAACCGACCCGTTCAAGGCAATCACCGAAATGGTCGGCAGCGGCCCGTTCAAATACGTGGCCTCCGAGCGCCTCCAAGGTGTGCGCAACGTCTACGAAAAATTCCACGCCTACGTCCCCCGCCCCTCCGGCACCCCGAACGGCGACAGCGGCCCCAAGATCGTCCACTTCGAACGCATCATCTGGACCACCATGCCCGACCAAGGCACCGCGCTGTCCGCCCTGCAAAAGGGCGAGCAGGACTGGTGGGAATACGCAGCCCAAGACCTCCTCCCCGTCGTCCGCCGCGACCGCGCCCTGCGCTACGGCGTGCTGGAAAAACTCGGCAATTACGCCTTCGTCCGCTTCAACCAGAACCAGCCACCCTTCAACCGCCCGGAGATGCGCCGCGTCATCCTGCGCGCCATGAACCAGGAAGACTTCGTCGCCGCGATCGGTGGCGGCGAGCCCGACCTGCAACGCACCGGAATCGGCTTCTTCCCGCCCGGCACCCCGGATGCCACCGAAGACGGCCTGGAAACCATCCGCCCGCCCTACACCGACGAACAGGCCCGCGCCGCCCTCAAGGCCGCCGGCTACAACGGCGAAAAAATCACCTGCCTCTCGGCGGGCGATTACCCGAACCTCAAGGCCGCCAGCGAAGTCCTGGCCGACAAGCTCAAGCGCATCGGCATCAACCTGGACAACGTCGTCATCGACTGGGCCACCATGACACAGCGTGCCATCAAGAACGGCCCGCCCGAGGACGGCGGCTTCCACCTCCATATGCTCAACGTCCCCGGCCTCTCCGTCGCCTCCCCCCTGGTCAACTCCCGCATCCGCGGCGTCGCCGCCAATGAATCCGGCTGGTACAATGGCCCGCGCTACGAAGAACTGCGCGCCGAATGGATGCTCGCCGAAACCCCCGAAACCCGCCGCCGCCTGGCCGGTGAGATCCAGCGCGAACTCGTCGCCACCGTCCCCCTCGCCCCATGCGGCGTCACCTTCCAACCCGCCGCCTGGCGCGCCGACCTCGACGGCGTGCTCGAAGGCGTGCCCAAGTTCTGGAATGTCCGAAGAGTATAACGCGCAAAGAAAATCCAAGCGGCAGCAAGAATCTTCTTTTTGTGAACAAAAAGAAGCAAAAAAACTTCATCCATTTGGCCCGACTTCTTCGGGTGGAATGCGCTCTGGCATTCCACCATTTTCATGTCTCCTTCCCGTCGTCATCCTGAGCGGAGCGAAGGATCCACGCTTTTTCCTTCCCGCCACGCCCTATTTGACGCTGACTCCTATCGAACAAAGTTTTTTTGCTTCTTTTTGTTCACAAAAAGAAGACTTCCCTCCCCCTTGGCTTTGCCACTTCCCCCGCGCCCACGCTATCACCAAGCCACAGACCGCCCGGAGCATCACCACACCCATGACCACCCCGCCCCCATTGCGCGTCCTGCTCATCGGCCACGGAAAATTCGGCGCCGAGCACCGCATCGTCTGGCAACAACTCGCCCAGGAAGGCATCGCCACCCTGGCCGGCATCGTCGTCCAAACCGAGGCATCGCGCCGCACCCTGGCCGCCACCACCGAAATCCCCATCCACACCAGCCTCGCCGCGATCGACTTCACCGAAATCGACGCCATCGACATCGCCACCCCCTCCGAAACCCACGCCGCCCTGGTGCGCCAGCTCCTCCCCCGCGCCCATGTCCTGGTCGAAAAGCCCCTCGCCACCTCCGCCGAAGATGCGGCCGCCCTCGCCGCCCTGGCTGAAGCCAGCCCCAACACCCTCGCCGTCGCCCATATCTAGCGCTTCCACCCCCTCATCGCCGCCCTGCGCGAACAGGTCGCCGCCACCGCCGAGCGCCCCCAGGTCATCTTCGGCACCATGCTCAACCCGGCCAGCGAGGCGCCGCCAAACGCCGATCCCTGCCTCGAAATGCTCCACCATTTCGACCTGATCGACATGCTGTTCGGCGTCGCCCCCACCGTCTGCATCGGCGAGCGCCAGGACAACGTCGCCACCGTCAGCCTGAGCTACCCAGGCCTCACCCCATCCACCACGATGAACGCCACCCTGCGCCTGGGCTGGGAGGGCACACGCCGCGAACGCACCCTCGACCTGCTCTATCGCGGCTACAGCATCCAGGCCGACCTGATCGACCAGACCATCACCATCGACCACGAAACCAACATGCGCCGCATCATCCTGCCGCACGGCAACGCCGCCCTGGCCGGACAGCTTCGTGACTTCGTCACCGCGGTAAGGGCTAGAACCACCACCCCCGCCAGCACCCCAACCACCACCACCAACGCCGCAACAGCATCCCGCATCGTCGCCATCGCCACCCGCGCCCGCCCGACAAAACTGCGCCACCGGCCCCGCGTCGCCGTCATGGGCGGCGGCATCTTCGGCGCCACCGCCGCCGCCGAACTCGGCGATTTCTGCGACGTCACCCTGATCGAACGCCACCCCACCCTGCTGGCCGAAGCCTCGACCCTGAACCAATGGCGCTACCACCACGGCTTCCACTATCCGCGCTCGCTCGAAATGATCCACGAAATCCAGGAATGCCGCGACGCCTTCGAGGAGGTCTACAGCGACGCCATCGTCGGCGACATCGCCTCCTATTACGCCACCGCCCGCACCGCCCAGGTCATCACCGGCGAACGATACCTCCATGCCTGCACCGCCATGGGCCTGGCCTTCACCCGGGAAACACCGCCCGCCGGCGTGCTCGACCCGGCGCAAATCAGCCTCTGCCTGCGCACCGGCGAAGGCGTCTTCGATGCCGACGCCATGCGCGCGATCATGCTCCGCCGCCTCGGCGCCCACCCCGCCATCACCCTGGCGCTGAACCACGAAGTCACCGGCGGCAACCTGCTGCCGGACGGCCGCAAGCGCCTGCTGATGCGCAACGGACCCCGCCTGGTCGACGAAGCCTTCGACTACGTGGTCAACGCCAGCTACGTGAACCGAAACCTGATGTGCCAGCTCTTCGGCTTCCCGATCGAGGCGCTGCGCTTCGACCTGCTCGAATTGCTGCTGCTCGAACTCGACCTGCCGCGCATGTCCATCACCATCCTCGATGGCCCCTTCACCAGCCTGGTCAGCATGGGCCGCGACAACCAGTTCACCCTGTCGCACCTGCAACACTCGCTGCTGGCCACCGCCACCCCCGCCGATGGCAGGCCGCCGACCTGGGATGCCTGGCCGAGCAATCGCGAAAACATCATGCGCACCGCCCGGCAATACCTGCCCGGACTGCGCGACGCCCGCTACATCGGCTCGCGCTACGGCACCCGCGTCGTCAACGCCCGACCGCAAGACGTCGACGGCCGCCCCACCGTCGTGGTCGATCACGGCTTCGGCTGCTGGTCCATCCTCGGCGGCAAGGTCAACACCTCGGTCACCAACGCCCGCCAAATCGCGGCCCAGATCGCCCGCCAGCAAGACATCGACCGCCCCGCCGCCCCAACCACCACCGGCCGCATCGCCAGCGCCGGCGAACTCTGGCGCGACAGCTCACCCTTCGGCGCCCGCCGCCGCTAACCCCCCTCCCCCCTCGTCATCCCGACCGCAGCGAAGGATCCACGCTTCTTCCTTCGCGCCGCAAGCCAGCAAGCAAGCGCTTCTTTTTGAAAAAAGAAGCAAAAACTTTCATTCACTAAGAATCTTCTCTCCCCTCGCGCTTGGGCGGGGGGAGCCGGAGGGGGGCTCTTCGCGCCTCACACACCTCCAAAGAAAAATACCCGCAACAACGCAAAAAATCCTTGCGCCCCTCCCCAAACTCTACTACGAACAAACAACGAACAAACCCCAGCCAAGGAGGACGCCGTGCCACACCCCGCGCTGCATTTCTCCGAACGGCTGCACGCCATCGTCCTCAACCTGCTCCCCCTCGTCATGCAGCAGATCCTCGTCCTCGGCGCCTACACCCTGCCGGTCTGGGCCCGCATCTCCCGCGCCCGCCAGCGCATCACCCGCCTCCTCGCCAACTTCGCCGCCGGCCGCCTCCCCCGCCCGCACATCCCCAACCCCGGCAAAAAAGGCGGCCCGAAACCCGCCCTCTACATCCCGCAAAGCCACGCCTGGCTCATAGCCCGGATCGGCTACCGCGCCGCCGGCTACGGCGCCCAGATCGACTACCTCCTGCGCGAACCGGCAACCCAAGCCCTCCTCGCCACCGCCCCGCCCGAAATCCTCAAATCCCTCGGCCGATCCCTCCGCCCCCTCTGCCGCATCCTCGCCGTCGACCTCCCCAAGGAACTGCTTCTCTCCCCCCGTCCTCCACAAACGAAACCCGAGGGGGGCCATCCGCCCCGCCAACCCACCCCCCAAAAACCGAAACTCCCGCCCCTGTTGCCCCTCTATCCCCAACGCCGCCCCCGCCCGCTCCCGTTCCTGAACTTCGGCAAAAAAACCGCCCCGGCCTGACCCCGCCAACCCATATCTATTTCATTACGAAATCAACATAAAATCCCCACCTTGCCCCCCACCCCCCGCTTCGATACCGTCGCCCCTCACCCAGACGCGGATCCCGCCTTGCCCCACCCATCGACCACCCAGGCCGC
Source organism: Asaia bogorensis (assembly GCA_945869965.1). Taxonomy (GTDB): domain Bacteria; phylum Pseudomonadota; class Alphaproteobacteria; order Acetobacterales; family Acetobacteraceae; genus CAMDGX01. Next base: position 13,024 of record CAMBRC010000065.1, on the reverse strand, counting down.
GCCCCGCCGCGCCCTCACACCCGTGCTCGCCCTTTCCGCCCTGGCCGTGCTGACCCTCTTCCTGCTCTCTTTCCTCGTCGGCCCGTACCCGATCCCCCCCACCACCGTCGCCCGCATCTTCCTCGCCCAGATCCATCTCGCCGAACGCACCTGGACCGACGCCGTCGAGATGGTCGTGCTCGACGTCCGCCTCCCCCGCATCGCCGCCGCCCTGTTGGTCGGCGCCGCCCTCGCCTGTGCCGGCGCCACCTACCAGAACCTGTTCCGCAACCCCCTGGTTTCCCCCGGCGTCCTCGGCGTCTCCTCCGGCGCCGGCTTCGGTGCCGCCCTCGGCATCCTGCTCGGCCTGCCCGGCATCGGCATCCAAGGCCTGGCCTTCCTCCTCGGCCTGGCCGCCGTCGCCGTCACCATCTGGCTCGGCCGCTCCTTCGACCGCCACGCCACCCTGGTCCTCGTCGTCGCCGGCCTCGTCGTCTCGGCGTTCTTCCAGGCCCTGGTCTCGCTCACCAAGATCGCCGCCGATCCCCTCAACCAACTCCCCTCGATCACCTTCTGGCTCCTCGGCGGCCTCAACCGAACCACCCCCACCGCCCTCCTCACCGCCCTGGTCCCGATCGCGCTGTCCGGCCTCGTCCTGCATGCCCTGCGCTGGCAGGTCCACACCCTGGCCGCCGGCGAGGACGAAGCCCGAACCCTCGGTGTCGATGTCCGCCGAACCCGCCTGTTGCTGATCCTGGCTGCAACCTTGATGACCGCCGCCGCCACCTCCCTGTGCGGCATCGTCGGCTGGGTCGGCCTCTTGATCCCCCACATAGTGCGCATGCTGGTCGGCCCGAACTATGCCGCCGTCCTGCCGATGTCTGCCCTGCTCGGCGGCGGCTTCCTCCTCGGCATGGACAACATCGCCCGTTTCACCGGCACCTTCGAAATCCCCCTGGGCATCCTCACCGCCCTGATCGGTGCCCCCTTCTTCGCCCTCGTCCTCGCCCGCTCACGAAAGCAGTGGTTCTGATGCTCCAGGCCGAAAACCTCCACTTCGCCTGGCCCGACACCCCACCCCTGTTCACCAACCTCTCCTTCACCCTCCGCCCGAAAACCCCCCTCGTCCTCCTCGGCCCCAACGGCACCGGCAAGACCACCCTCCTCCGCTGCCTCCTCGGCCTCGAACGCCTCCACGCCGGCCGCATCTTGGTGGACGGCCATAACCTCGCCACCCTCTCCGCCACCCAAGCCGCCCGTCACATCGCCTACGTCCCCCAGGCGACCTCGGCCGCCTTCGCCTTCCGCACCATCGACATCGTGCTGATGGGCCGAACCCCCCATCTCGGCTTCATGGCTTCCCCCACCCGCCACGACCGCGCCGCCGCCGAAGCCGCCATGATCCGCCTGGCCATCGCCCATCTCGCCGAACGCCCCTTCGACGAACTCTCGGGCGGCGAACGCCAACTCATTCTGATCGCCCGTGCCCTGGCCCAGGCCTCCCCGGTGCTGATCCTCGACGAACCCTGTGCCAGCCTCGACATCGCCAACCAGATGCGCATCATCGCCATCCTGCGTGCCCTCGCCACCGAAGGCTACGCTATCCTCCTGACCACCCACCTCCCCGACCACGCCTTCCTCCTCGCCGGCGAAGTCGCCATGCTGAAGGACGCCAGTCTCCTCGGCCCGTCCCCCCCCGCTGAACTTCTGACCGCCGAGACACTGGAAACCCTCTACGCCACCCCGATCGACCTGTTCCAAGTCCCCTCCGGCCGCGCCCGCGGTCAAACCCTCTGCATCCCCATCATGCCATGCTGACCCGCCGAACCCTCCTGGCCGCCACCCTTTCCTCAACCCCCATCCCCGCCCAATCCCGAACCATCACCGACATGGCCCATCGCCCTGTCGCCCTGCCCGATCAGATCCGCCGCGTCGTCACCCTCGGTTCCCTGCCGGTGCTGAACAGCTTCGTCTACGCCATGGCCGAGGGTGCCACCCTGATCAACAGCCTCGCCGACTTCGCCCGTCCGCACTGGAAATTCCAAACAGTCTTCGCCCCCCAACTCGCCATCCAGCCGACGATGCAGTTGCCAACCCGCGAGCCCAACGTGGAAGCCATCCTCCTCGCCAAGCCTGACGTCGTCCTCACCATGCATCGCGAAAGCGTCGACCTCCTGGCCAGCCGCAACATCCCCGTGGTCTTCCTCGCCTGGCGTCAGCCGACCGACGTAAAAACCTGCATGGCAGTGCTCGGCGAGGTCTTCGGCAAACCAGACCGCGCGAGTGCCTACACCGCCTATTTCGACCGGACCATCACCCACATCGCCAGGATCGTCGAAGGCGCCGAGCGGCCGCGGGTGCTCTATCTCCAGCCGGACATTCTCACCCAACCCCGCCTGATCGCCGAATGGTGGATCCAAGCCGCCGGCGGCATCAGCGTCAGCAATGACGGCCGCACCGCCGAAAGCCGCAGCTTCACCCTGGAACAAATCGTCCTGTGGGACCCCGGCATCCTGATCGTGCCGGACCCCAAGGACGTCACTTTCGTCAACAACCACCCTGTCCTCAAACGCCTCAAATCCGTCCGCGCCGGCCGCGTCCTCGTCGTCCCGGTCGGTGCCCATACCTGGTCCAACCGCACCGCCGAACAGCCGCTGACCGTGCTCTGGGCCGCCAGCCAGTTCCACCCCGGACGCATGGGCGATATCGACCTGGCCGCCGAAACCCACCGCTTCTACCGCGAGATTTTCGCAACCCCCCTCACCGACACCCAGGTGGCGGAGATTCTCGCCGGCACCATGTAGCGACAGATGCCATCCACCATGGCACACTTGCCGCCATCGAAACGGGGGGAGACCTGAGATGAGCAAGATCGCACTGGTAACCGGTGCCGGCAGCGGCGTCGGCCGCTCGGCCACATTGGGCCTTCTGGAGGCCGGCTACGACGTGGTGCTGGCCGGCCGCCGCCCGGATGCGCTGGCCGAAACCGCCAGCCTGGCCGGCACCCAGGGGGCGCGCACCCTGTGTGTCCCGACCGACGTCACCCAACCCGGGCAGGTCGACGCCCTGTTCGCCGCCATCAAGGCCAAGTACGGCCGCCTGGACGTCGTCTTCAACAACGCCGGCGGCAATGTGCCGAGCACCAATTTCGGCGACTTCACCTGGGAACAGTGGACGCAAGTTGTCGCGGTGAACCTGAACGGCTGCTTCCTGATCGCCAATCGCGCCTTCCAGATGATGCGCGACCAGTCGCCCCGGGGCGGCCGCATCATCAACAACGGCTCGATCTCGGCCCACACCCCACGGCCCGGCTCGGCGGCCTATACCTCGACCAAACACGCCATCACCGGGCTGACCAAGGCGATCGCGCTCGATGGCCGCAACTTCGACATCGCCTGTGGCCAGATCGATATCGGCAATGCCGCCACCCCGATGACGGCGCGGATGGCCAGGGGCGTGCAGCAGCCGGACGGCTCAACCCGGGTGGAGCCGACGATGGGGGCGGACAATGTCGGCAAGACCATCGTCTACATGGCCGGGCTCGACCCCGACGCGAACGCGCTGTTCGTGGTGGTGAAGGCGACCAAGATGCCGTTCGAGGGGCGTGGCTAAACCAAGCCGGGGATCACTAGTCCGGTGTGGGGCGGCCGCGCCCGGCCTTGATGTCCGAGCGCCGGGTCTTGGCTTCCAGGCGGCGGACTTTCGAGCCGAGGGTGGGGCGCGTTGGCCGGCGCTTGATCGGGACGATGGTGGCCCGGCGGATCAGCTCGAACAGGATTTCGCGGGCCGCCGTGCGGTTGCGGTCCTGGCTGCGGTGTTCCTGGGCGGTGATGACGAAGACGCCGTCTTGCGTGACGCGGTGGCCGCCGAGCTTCATCAGGCGGGCGCGCACATCGTCCGGCAGGTTGGGCGATCCCCGCGCGTCGAAGCGCAGCTGGACGGCGGTGCTGACCTTGTTGACGTTCTGCCCGCCGGGGCCCGACGCCCGGATGAACGTCTCCTCAAGCTCGCGCTCGTCCAGGCTGATGCGGTGGGTGACGGGGATCATGAAACCTTCTCCTGCCGCGCTTCTACAGCACGGCAGGAGAAAAGTGCGAGCTTACTCGCCGCCGCCGGCCGCCGGCTGGCCGGTGGTGACGCCGCCGTCGATGACGAAGGTTTGCCCGGTGGTGAAGCTGCCGCTGGGCGAGGCAAGGAAGACTGCAGCGCCGGCGATCTCGTCGGGTTCGCCGATGCGTTGCAGCGGGGTGGTGCGGCTGCGGGTCTTTTCCTTCACCGGGTCCTCCCACAGCGCCTTGGCGAAATCGGTGCGGATCAGGCCGGGGGCGATGGCGTTCACCCGGATGTTGTCCGGGCCGTATTCGCAGCACAGGTTGCGCACCAGTTGCATGTCGGCGGCCTTGGAGATGGCATAGACGCCGAGATGGGTGGAGCCGCGCAGGCCGCCGATCGAGGACACCACGATCATCGAGCCGCCGCCACGCGCCTTCATGCTGGGGGCGGCCATGTGGCACAGCCAGTGGTTGGAGCGGACGTTGTAGTTCATCACCCGGTCCCAGGCCTCGTCCGGCAAGGTCGAGGACAGACCGTAAAACGGGTTGACCGCGGCGTTGCAGACCATGATGTCGATGCCGCCATAGGTGGCGATGGCGAAATCTACCAGCGCCTGGAGCTCTTCCTTGCGGCCGATGTTGCAGACCTTGGTCGACGCCACTCCGCCCTTGGCGATGATCTCGTTGGTGACGAGGTCGCAAGCGTCCTGCTTGCGGGAGGAAACGACGACTTTCGCACCGTGCTCGGCCATGCGCAGCGCGATGGCGCGGCCGATCCCCTTGCTGGAACCGGTGACGACGGCGACCTTGCCGGTCAGATCGAATAGCGATGACATGGGATTTTTCCTCCGCGAACGATGTTGGCCGCAGCAAAGCGCAAACGCCGAGGCGGCGCTAGCCCTTGGCGGGCGGGAGGAAGAAGGAAGGATGTTCTTTTTTGAAAAAAAGAACCAAAAAACTTCTGTCCATTCAGATCGCGAAAATGGCGCAGGCCGGAGCCAAATGGATAAAAGTCTTTTTGCTTCTTTTTCTACAGAAAAAGAAGACTTCTTTTGCTACCTCACCCTGCGCAGCGACAATGCGTTCAGCACCACGCTCACACTGGACAGTGCCATCGCGCCCCCGGCCAGCATCGGGTCGAGATAGCCGGCGGCGGCGATCGGGATGCCAAGGACATTGTAGGCGAAGGCCCAGAACAGACCCTGGCGCAGTTTGGCCCAGGTGCGGCGGGAGAGGTCGATAGCGTCGGGCACCAGCATGGGGTCGCCGCGCATCAGGGTGACGCCGGCGGCTTGCATCGCCACGTCGGTGCCGGTGCCCATGGCGAAGCCGACATCGGCGGCGGCCAGGGCGGGGGCGTCGTTCACGCCGTCGCCGACCATGGCGACGACGTTGTTCCCGTCGCGCAACGCGGCGATGCGGGCGGCCTTGTCGGCGGGGAGCACTTCGGCCTGGACGTCGTCGATGCCGAGCGCGGTGGCGGCGGTTTGGGCGGCGGCGCGGTTGTCGCCGGAGACCAGGACGGTGCGGATGCCCATTGCGCGGAGGCGGGCGATCGCAGCGGCGGCATGGGGTTTGACGGCGTCGCCGAAGCCGAGCAGGGCCAGGGTCTGGCCATCGGCGGTGGCGAGCCAGGCGACGCTGCGGCCTTCGGCGGCCAGGGCTGCGTCGGCCTCGGCCAAGGTGCCGGGGTTGGCGCCGGTTTCGTCGAGCAGGCGGCGGCTGCCGAGGACGAGACGGCGATTTTCGACGATGGCTTCGACGCCTCGGCCCGGCAAGGCGCGCATGCCGCTGGCGGGTGGGATGGTGATGTCGTGTGCCGCCTCCACAACAGCGCGGGCCAGCGGGTGTTCGCTGCCGGACTGCAGGGCGGCGGCGAGGCGCAGGGCGTCCTCCTCGGTCACGCCGGGGGCCGGATGCAGGGCGAGCAGGCGGGGGTGGCCTTCGGTCAGGGTGCCGGTCTTGTCGAAGGCGACGACGGTCACGGCGTGGGCGCGTTCCAGGGCGGTGGCGTCGCGGATCAGGATGCCGCGGCGGGCGGCGACGCCGGTGCCGACCATGATCGCCGTGGGCGTGGCCAGACCCATGGCGCAGGGGCAGGCGATCACCAGCACGGCGACGGCGTGGATGATGGCGGTGGCGACGCCGGCGCCGTAGAGCCACCAGCCGAGGAAGGTTGCCAAAGCGATGGCGACCACCACCGGGACGAAGACCGCGCTGACGCGGTCGGCCAGACGCTGGATCGGCGGCTTGGTGGCTTGCGCGTCCTCGACCAAGCGGACCATGCGGGCCAGCACGGTCTCGGTGCCCACCCCGGTCGCCTCGACCAACAACCGGGCCTCGCCATTGATGGCGCCGCCGGTGATCTTGTCCCCGGGCGCCTTGGTGACGGGAAGGCTTTCGCCGGTCAGCAGGCTTTCGTCGACGGTGCCGGTGCCGTCCTGGATGATGCCGTCGGCGGCGACGCGCTCGCCGGGTCGCACGACGAGGATGTCGCCGACGCGCAGGGCCTCGGTGGCGACCTCGATCTCCGCCCCATCGCGCAGGACATGGGCGCGTTCCGGGCGCAGGGCGGCGAGCGCCTCGATGGCCGCGGTGGTGCGGCGACGGGCGCGGTGTTCCATGTAGCGGCCGAGCATCACCAGGGTGATCACCACGGCCGCGCCCTCGAAATAGACGTGGCTGGCATGGTCGGGCCAGGCAGCGATCATCTCGCCCACCGACAAGGCAAAGGCCGCACTGGTGCCGAGCGCGACCAGCACGTCCATGCTGGCGCTGCCGCCGCGCAGGCTCTTCCATGCCGCAATATAGAAGCGGGCGCCGAAGCCGAACTGCATCGGCAGCGCCAGGGCGAACTGCACCCAGGGCGGCGGCGCCAGCGTGTGGCCGTAGCCGAACGGCGCGCCCAGCATCGGCAGCACCAGCGGCAGGGTCAGCAATGCAGCCACCAGCACCGGCCAGATCGGCTCGTCGCGCGGCGGCTTGGCCTCGGCCACCGGCACGGCGCTGTAGCCGGCGCGGGACACCGCCTCGGTGAGTGCTGCGAGCGACACATCGGCGCTGGTGGTGACCCGGGCGCGGTTGGTGGCCAGGTTGACCTCGGCGCCAGCCACGCCAGGCACGCGCGACAGCACTTTTTCGACGCGGGTGACACAGGCAGCGCAGGTCATGCCTTCGATGCCGAGGTCGATCTGGTTTGCCATGGCGGCCTCCTGGTTCGCTGTGCAACTTGGGGATGGCCCCCATGCGGGGTCAACGGGTGCATGGCGGTGCCAGGAATGCACGGGCGCGCTAGTGTTGACTTGATCCAACGCAACGGAGGCGAAAATGACCCGATTCACCGTACCCGACATGACCTGTGGCGGCTGTGTGAAGGCCATCACCGCGGCGGTGCAGCTTCTTGACCCCGCGGCCAATGTGGTCACCGACCTGGCGACACATCGGGTGGAGATCACGTCGTCCCGGCCGGCCGCCGAGCTGGCCGCCGCCATTGACGGGGCGGGCTTCACCGCGCAAGCCGGCTGATGAGCGACGGTGCCGGGGGGCCGCTGGCCGGGGTGCGGGTGATCGACCTGACCCAGGTGGTGCTGGGGCCGATGGGGACGCAGATCCTGGGCGATGCCGGGGCGGATATCATCAAGATCGAGCCGCCGGCGGGGGACATGACGCGGTTTGTCGGGCCGCGCCGGTCGGATGACATGGCGGCGTATTTCACCAACCTCAATCGCAACAAGCGCAGCGTGGTGCTGGATCTCAAGCAGCCGGCGGCGCATGCGGCGCTGATGCGGCTGGTCAAGACGGCGGATGTGTTCGTGCATAATATGCGGCTGTCGGCGGCGGCGCGGCTGGGGCTGGATTATGACAGCATCGCCAAGGTCAATCCGCGCGTGGTCCATGCCTGCGCTACCGGGTTTCGGCCTGGCAGCAGCAAGGAGGAGGACCCGGCGTATGACGACATCATCCAGGGCATGGGCGGTGTTGCGCATCTGAACGGGCTCGGCGCGCAGGCGGACGGGCCGCGCTATGTGCCCAGCGTGATGGCGGACAAGCTGACCGGCACGGTGCTGGCCTCGTCGATCGCCATGGCGCTGTTTTCGCGCGAGCGCACCGGGCGCGGGCAGGCGGTGCATGTGCCGATGATGGACACGCTGGTCAGTTTCCTGATGCCCGAGCACATGTGGGGGCATTCGATCAATGCGCCGGAACTGGGCATTGGCTATCCGCGCATGCTGACGCCGGACCGGCGGCCGTTTGCGACCCTCGACGGGCATCTGTGTGTGATGGTGGGAACCCAGGCGCAGTGGGGGCGGCTGTATGCGCTGATGGGCCGGCCGGAACTAATCGACGATCCGCGCTTTGCCACCGGCACGGCGCGGGCGGAGAACATCGAGGCGTCCTATGCCATCGTCACTGCGGGCATGAAGCTGAAGACCAATGCGGAGTGGCTGGTGCTGATGAAGGAAGCGGACCTGCCGCATGGGCCGGCGAATTCGCTGGAGGAGTTGCGGCGTGACCCCTACCTGAACGAGATCGATTTCTTCAAGGCGGTGGAGCATCCGACCGAGGGACCGATGACCGTGCTGGGGATTCCGGTCAGCTATTACGGCACGCCGGCATCGATCCGGCGGCTGGCGCCGCGGCTGGGGGAGCATACGCAGGAGGTGCTGGCCGAGGCCGGGCTGACGGCCGCCGAGATCGCGGCGGCGACGGGCGGATGAAGCGCCGGCTGCTGCTCGCGTCGTTGGGGTTGGTGGCGGCTGGGCCGGTGCGGGTGCCGTTGGCCGCTACGCCGCTGTCGCGCGCCGATGCCAAGTGGTGGGCCGAGCGGCATGCGGCGAAGCTGCGGGAGGTGCGGGCGGGGCGGGTCGATCTGTTGTGGATTGGCGACTCAATCACCCAGGACTGGGAGCGGGCGAGCGCGCAGGAGGCGCAGAACTTCGCGCCGGTCTGGCAGCGTTTCTATGGCGGGCGGCATGCGGTCAATCTCGGCTTCAAGGGGGATGCGACGGCGCATCTGCTGTGGCGGCTGCGCAATGGCGAGCTGGACGGAGTCGCCCCCAAGGCGGCGGTGCTGCTGATCGGGGCGAATAATTTTGGCCGGCTGCGCTGGAGTGTCGCGGATTCGCTGGCGGGCCATGATGCCTGCGTGGCGGAGATCCGGCGGCGTGTGGCGAAGCTGCTGGTGATCGGCGTGCTGCCGAGCGATCGCGGCGACTGGACGACGCAGGCGACGCGCGGGATGAACGCGGGCCTCGCCCAGCGCTATGGCGGCGGCAAGGTGGCGGGCGTTGGTTGGGTCGACGCGACATCGCTGTTCGAGCGGGGCGGCACGATCGACCGCAGCCAGTACTACGATCCGCTGCTGCGCCCGCCCGAACCCGCGATCCATCCGACGACGCAGGCCCATGCGCGGCTGGCGGCGTTGATCGAGCCCGAAATCGCCGCCATGCTTGGCGACCGACCGCGAACCTGACCGGAGCGCATGCATGACCACCATTTGCGAGACCTTGGCTGCCTATGCCGAGCGCGAGTTGACTTCGTCGCTGTCGGACACGGTGCGTCACCATGCAAGACGGGCTTTGATCGACTGGTTCGCCGCGTTGTTGCCCGGGGCGCAACTGGCGCCGGCGACGCTGCTGGTCGCGGGGTTGGCGGACGAGATCGGCCATGGCCGCGCCATTGTCTATGGCCGCAACCTCCCGGCCAGCTTGCGGACGGCGGCGCTGATCAATGCGACGGCCAGCCATACCATCGAGTTCGACGATATTTTCCGTGATGCCGTCTACCACCCGGGCTGCTCGGTGATTGCCGCGGCCCTGGCGGCGGCGCAGGCGAAGGGGGCGAGCGGCGAGGATTTGTTGCGGGCGATTGTCGTGGGCTACGAAATCTCGACGCGGATCGGGGTGGCGGTGCAGCCGTCGCATTACCGGTTCTGGCACACGACAGGGACCATCGGCACCTTCGGCGCGGCGGCGGCGGTGGCGAGCATTCTGAAGCTGGATGCCGGGCGCACCGCCCATGCGCTGGCCACCGCCGGCACGTTTGCCGCGGCGTTGCAGCAGGCGTTTCGTTCGGATGCGATGTCCAAGCCGCTGCATGCCGGCCACGCGGCCGATGCCGGGGCGATGGCGGCACTGGGGGCGGCGCAGGGGGTGACCGGGGCGCTGGATGTGCTGGAGGGGGCGGCGGGTTTCGGGGCGGCGATGTCGGTGAACCCGGACTGGTCGAAGGCGATCGATGGGCTGGGTGCGCGCTATAACATCACCGCGATGACCTTCAAGAACCATGGCTGTTGCGGCCATGCCTTCGCCGCCATCGATGGGGCGCTGGCGTTGCAGCAGGCGCACGGATTCTCACATGACCAGATCGCGCGGATCGTGGTCGGCGGCTATCGCGCCACGCTGGAGGTGACCGGGCGCAAACAAGTGACGACGCCGTTCGAAGGCCGGTTCAGCACCCCGTTCACCGTGGCGAGCGCCCTGGTGCACGGCAATGTCCGGCTGGCGGCGTTCGAGCCCGCACGGCTGGCCGATCCCGTGACCCAGGCGTTGATGCAGAAAATCGACGTGGTTCTCGATCCCGGCTGCGATGCCGCTTTTCCGGGCGCGCGTTCGGCGGTGGTCGAGGTGACGCTGACGGACAACCGGACGCTGCGCCACCACCAGGCGACGCGCCACGGCGACCCCGATGACCCGTTGAGCGATGGCGAGCTGACCGATAAATTCTACGAGCTCAGCATTCCGGCGATCGGGCGGCCGGCGGCGGAGGCGCTGTTGGGCAGGCTGTGGCGGGTGGACGGCCTGGCGGACGTGCGCTTTGCGCCGGTGAGCCTGACGATGGCGGCCGAGTAGGACGTCAGGCCGAGGCGCGCAGGTCCTTACGCCGCATGTCGCCGGGGAGCATATCCTGGTGCACCGGCCGGAGTTCCAGGTTCAGCCGGTAGCCGGTCTCGTCGCACAGCAGCAGCCGGCGCTGGCGGGGGTCGGGCTCGATCTTGCGCCGCAGCCGATAAATGTGCGTCTCGACCGTGTGCGTGGTCACCCCCGGTTGATAGCCCCAGACCTGGTTCAGCAGCACTGGGCGCGGCACCGCCTCGCCGCCGGCGCGGTGGAGGTAGCGCAGCATTGCCGCCTCGGTCGCGGTCAGGCGGATGGTGCGGCCGGATGCGATGTCCTCCAGCTCGCGCAGCGCGGGGCGAAAGCGGTATGGACCGACCTCCAGCAGGGCACCGTCATTGCTGTCGTACTGCCGCAGTTGCGCCCGCAAGCGCGCGGCCAGCTCCAGAGGGCGCAACGGCCGCGCCAGGCCGTCATTCGCCCCGGCATCCAGACAGCGCACGATCGTCGCGTCATCGCCGTCATGCAGCACCAGCACCGGGAAGCGGGCACCGGCGCGGCGCAACGCGGCGCAGCTGATAGCACCGTCCTGGCCGCCGAATGCCGCGTCGAGCAGCAGCGCGTCGATCGGTGGCTCCGGCTCGGATAGCATCGCCTGCACCGCCGCAATGTCGAGGGCGGCGGCGGCATCGAAACCCAGGCCTTGCAACTGTGCCGCCACACACCCGCGCTCAGCCGCGTTGTCCAGCAGCAGCACGATCCGTCGCGCAATCCGCACCGGCACTCTCCTCTTGAAAACGCCGCGCCGCCACCGGGGGCGGCGCGCTCTCGGTCACGCTACGGGTGCCACCCGCCGCTCAGATGCAGCGTCGGAAGAAATTTCCGCGGGCGGTGCCATGCAAACCCTGTTCCGCCCGGTCTTCTTGGCGGCGTACAGCGCCTGGTCAGCCCGCTCGATCCAGTCCGACAGGCGCTCGCCCGGCTCGTAACAGGCACCGCCGGCCGAAACCGTCACGCCACCGATGGTCTTGCCGGTGTTGCGCGCGACAATCTGGCGCCCCTCGAATGCCTGACGCACCCGGTCGGCGACATCGAACGCGCTGCTCGCGGAGGTTGCAGGCAATATCACGCCAAACTCCTCGCCGCCGTAGCGGGCCACGAAGTCGCCGTCCCGCATGGATGCGGTCAGCGTTGCCGCCACCAGCCGCAGCACCTGGTCACCCGTCGGGTGGCCCCAGTTGTCGTTGACCCGCTTGAAGTGGTCGATATCGATCAGCAACAGGGACAATGGCGCACCGGAGTTCATCGCCCCGCCGGCAGCCTCGCGCAGCCGGGTGTCAAAACTGCGGCGATTGGCCAGCTTGGTCAGCCCGTCGGTGGCGGCATCCTGGCGCAGGTCGTCCAGTGAACGCTCCAGCAGTTGGATCCGCTCGGCCGCCCCGACCAAATGCTGGCCGATCGCCTCGCTGCGCTCCGCCATTGCCTGGGCCTCCTCGCGCAGGCGCTGGATCAAAATCGGCAGCGAGGTGGTGCCGGAGACAAAGGCGGTGGATGTAACGCGCACGATGTCGCCGAAGCTGCGCGCCCCCTCGCCGGCATCGCCAACCGCTGCGCCCACCTCCACCAACAGGCTTTGCATCCGCTCGGAGGCCGAACGCAACGCGTCGCGCTCGCGCACATGGGCGAAGAATTTGCGATGAACGGCCGCCATGGTCTGGTCGTCGCAGCGGCCGGGTTTGCTCAACAGCAGGTCGATCAGGTGGCGCAGCTCGGGATTGAGCCCGCTGTGATACTCGTACCAGATCGCAAAGTTGTCCGGCGTCGGCGTGATGCCGAGCTGGACAACCGAGTCAAAGGCGGATCGCCCGCACTCGGTCGGATGGCATTTCACGAATCATTCCCCTCCAGATGCGCTGCTGGCGCCAACCTGACGGCGAAACGCTTACTTCCGGTAAAGATCGCGGCCGTTTCGTACGTAGTTTGACAGAGACCGGACGGCAGCTCGGAGGGCCTTAGTGTCCGTCCGGAAGGATTATGAGTCATTTGAATCTTCTGTTTGTTGCCCGGAAGATTGGCTTGCCCGGCGCGAACCACCTGTGACTCACTCCCTTGCATCGATCAGCGAGGCCGAGCATGTGGACGACCGAGACCCGCGCC
>CAMBRC010000064.1 GCA_945869965.1 Asaia bogorensis | reverse complement strand
GCTGCCTCCACTGCGTTCCGTTACGTAACGCCACGCGGCCCCCCGCACGACGACGCGCCGATCCTCGAATGGCCCCGACCAACACCAAGCGCTGCCGGACTCGCACAGCACGACGCCGCTCAATCAACGCCTCGTAACCGAGCTTAAATTCCAAACCCGGCTGTATCAAAGTCGTTGACACGTTCCGTTTGACGCATGGGACGAGCCGAAAAGCCTGGCCGCCCTGCGGGAGTATCAGCAGCGTTGCGATGAGGATCTGGAGGCGCAATCCAGAGAAAAGGTGATTGATCTTCCCAGCATGTCCGCGAGTCGAAATGCAACCATTGCCGGGCAAAGGGATTTCTGTCGATTCCAGTCAACCGCCACCCAGGCAGCACTGGGAGACTATTCCGCACTACGTGAATATACGTTGGCGAATGCCGATTGCTCTCATTACGTGGATGCACTGGAGGGCAAAACGTCACTTGAGATCGTCTGGAGACAGACGGTTGAAAACCTGTGCACTCGAAATGGTGATCCTTCGGGTTGCCTGAGCCGATGGTTTGCAGACGCAACTGGCCCTGAGCGCACCAGCAGGATGATGAGCTATGTCCTGACATATGGCTGGAGGAACTGCGCCGTTCGCTACCTTCACTGGAACCGAATGGACGACGAGGACGCCGAACGACAACGGATGCTAGCGTCAGAGTTCCGTGCGCGGTTCACAGTGACGGAGACCGACTGCATAGACGTCGACTAGGCGCTGACGTGCCTTCCTACCGCCCGCGCAAGGCAGCTTGGGCGAAGGTGTCGAGGGCGGAAAGGAACTTCGAGCGGTCGGCTTTGGTGAGCGGCGCCGGGCCGCCGGTGGCGACGCCGATTTCGCGCAGGTGGCGGCCGATTTCGCGGCCGGCGAGGGCGTTGCCGATATTGTCGGTGGTCCACAGGCGGCCGGTGCTGGACAGGGCGCGGGCGCCGCGTTCGAGGCAGCGGGCGGCGAGGGGGATGTCGCTGGTGACGCAGATATCGGCGGCGGTGATGCGTTCGGCGATCCAGTCATCGGCGATGTCCGCGCCGTCCGGCACGACCACCATGCGCACGTTGGGCAGGCCGGGCGGGCGGATGGGGCGGGAGCCGTTGGAGACGACGTGGACCACCAGGTTGAGGCGCGTGGCGACGCGGTAGACTTCCTCGCGCACGGGGCAAGCGTCGCCGTCGATGTAAATTTCGGTCATGGGGCGGGAGTATCTGCGCTGCGGCGCACAAAACCCCTGTGCGGAGTTCGCACATCATGCTTGCATCGGGTGCGTGGCACGGGAGCGGGATCGGATGAGCATTTCCAATACGGGGTTCGACGGCAAGCGGCTGTTGGCCGATCTGTATGCGCTGCGTGGGTTTGGCACGTTCAAGAGCGGGGTGCATCGGCCGACTTTTTCCAAGGTGGATATGGAGAGCCGGGAATGGTTGTGCGCGCGGATGCGTGAGGCGGGGTTGGAGCCGGAGATTGACGGGATTGGCAATGTGATCGGGCGGAGTCCGGGGGCGGGGCCGAAGCTGTTGCTGGGCAGTCATACCGAGACGCAACCGGAGGCTGGGTGGCTCGATGGGGCGTTGGGGGTGATGTACGCGCTGGAGGCAGCGCGGGCGCTTGGTGGGGGGGTGGATGTGGTGAGCTGGGCCGATGAGGAGGGGCATTACGGGAGTTTTCTCGGTAGCCGGTCCTTCATTGGCGAGGTGACGGAGGCGGAGATCGATGGGTGCCGCAACCGGTACTACGACAAGTCGTTACGGACGGCGTTGGCTGAGGCCGGGTTGGCGGGGAAGCAGCGGATTGCGTTCGAGCCGGGGCGCTATGCTGGGTATCTGGAGGCGCATATCGAGCAGGGCGATGATCTGGAGGCGCGGAAGTTGAAGATCGGCGTTGTTACCAGCATCGTTGGTATTTGGGCGTATCGCGTGCGCTTCGAGGGGGTGCAGAACCACGCGGGGACGACGCGCATGGCCATTCGGCGGGATGCGGGGCTGGCGGCGGCGAAGCTGGCGGTGGCGATTGACGGGGCTTTTCCGAAGGTGTGCGCGGCGCGGTCGGTTTGGACGGTGGGGAGGATTTCGCTGGAGCCTGGGGCGGGCAGCATTATTCCGGGTGGGGCGGAAATGCTGATCCAGTTCCGCGATGCCGATCCTGAGGTTTTGACGCGGCTGGAGGCGACGCTGGAGGGGCTGGTGGCGGAGAGCAATGCGGGGCCTTGCACGGCGGTGCTGCACAACATGTCGCGCTCGGTGCCGAAGGTGATGGACGCGCGCTTCCAGGCGGCGTTTGAGGCGGCGGCCGAGGTGCATGCGCCGGGGTTGCACCAGCGCATGCCGAGTGGGGCGGGGCATGATGCGCAGATGCTGGCCAAGGTGATGCCGTCGGCGATGCTGTTCGTGCCGAGCATTGGCGGGATCAGCCATCACTGGAGCGAGGATACTTCGGACGAGGATATCGTGATTGGCGGGGCGGTGATGGTGGATGCGGCGCGGGCGTTGCTGGCGGGTTAGCGCGCGCCGCGGATGGCCAATGCCTGGGTGGGGATGTCGGTGGTGAAGACTTCCACGCCCAGGTCCAGCATGCGGCGGATGCTGTCGGGGTCGTTGGTGGCCCAGGCGCCGATGCCGAGGCCGGCGCTGCGCAGGTGGGCCAGGACGCGGGCGTCGAGGCGGTTGGCGCGGATGCCGAGATGGGCGATGGCGTGGGTTTCGGCGGCGGCGACCACGCCGTCCAGGCCGATATCGTCCATGACCAGGGGGGCGACCAGCCAGATGCGGCCTTGGAGGCCCGGGGATTGGACGGCTTCGGCGACGATGGGGGCGAGGAAGCTGGTGATGACGGTGCGGGCGCGCATGCCGGCGGCGTCGATCAGGCGGAGGGCGTGGGCGAGGAGGCCGGGGTAGGGAAGGTGGTCGGGGTCGGACTTTACTTCCATGCGCAGGGTGATGCCGGTGGGCCGGAACAGCTCGATCACTTCCGTCAGGGTCATGATGCGGTCGGTGGCGGTGCCGGTGATGGTGAGCTGGCGCAGCTCGGCCAGGGTGCGGGCGGCGACGGGGCCGCGGCCGTTGGTGGTGCGGTCGAGCGTGGCGTCGTGGATGACGACGATGTGGCCGTCGGCGGTGGGGTGGATGTCGAACTCGACCTGGTCGACGGCGAGGGTGGTGGTGTGGCGGAAGCTGGTGGGGGAGTTCTCCGGGGCTTCGAGGGAGCCGCCCCGGTGTGAGGCGATCAGGGTCATCGGGGGTCCTCAGGTCAGGGTCGGGTCGAGCCGGTCGCGCAGCCAGTCGCCGAGGATGCTCACGGACAGGGTCGTCAGCACGATGACGATCGAGGGGGAGAGCATGATCCACGGAGCCCGCGTGATGTACTCGCGGCCGTAGCCGACCATGTTGCCCAGGCTGGTCATTGGCGGCTGGACGCCCAGGCCGAGGAAGGACAGGCCGGATTCGAGCAGCACCACCTCGGGGAAGGACAGGGTGGCGGCGACGATCAGGGTGGAGGCGATGTTCGGTAGGACGTGGCGCATATAGATGCGCATCGGGCCGGCGCCGAGTTGGCGGACGGCACCGGCATAGCCCTGGGCATTGGCGGCGATGGCCAGGCCGCGGGAGATGCGGGCGTGGCGCTCCCAGCCGTAGAGCCCCATCAGGCAGACGAACAGCGGCAGCGAGTTGCCGAAGAAGGCCAGCACCGAAAGGGCGAGGATCAGGAACGGCATTGAGGCCTGGAAATCGATCAGCATCAGCACGAGCTGCTCGACCCAGCCGCGGAAATGGGCGGCCAGGAAGCCCATGGTGGTGCCGAAGACGGCGGCGATGATGGTGGCGCCGAAGGCGATCAGCAGCGAGATGCGGATGGATTCGATCAGCCGGCTGAACACGTCGCGGCCGAGTTCGTCCGTGCCGAGCGGATGCGCCCAGGTGCCGCCGAAGCCGATCGGCGGCTGGAGCCGGGCGCGCAGATCCATGGCGGTGATGCCATAGGGGCGGATGAGGTCGGCCAACAGGGCGATGGCCAGGATCAGCAACAGCCAGGCAATCGCCGTCAGCACGCTTAGCGGCACCGCGGCGCGGCGGCGGGGCGGGGCGGCGATGCCCGCGGGAACGGCTTCGGACATTAGTGGCCACTCCCGGGGGCGGCCTGACTGCGCAGGCGTGGGTCGAGCACGCCGTAGAGCAGGTCGACGATCAGGTTGGATGTGACCATGGTGGCGGAGACTAGCAGCAATATGCATTGCACGACTGCGAGGTCGCGGTTCGAGACTGCGACCACCATGAGGCGCCCGACACCGGGCCAGGAAAACACGCTCTCGACCACCACCGCGCCGGCCATCAGCGAGCCGACCATGAAGCCGACGACGGTGACGGTGGGGATGGCGGCGTTCGGCAGGGCATGGCGGCGGATCACCGCGTGCCAGGGCACGCCCTTGGCGCTGGCGGTGCGGATATAGGGCTGGCCGAGCACTTCCAGCATGGCCGAGCGGGTGAAGCGCGCCAGGATGCCGGCGCCGCCCAGGCCCATGGAGATCACCGGCAGAATCACGCTGCGCCAGCTTTCCTGTCCGCCGGAGGGCAGCCAGCCGAGCTGGACGGCGAAGATCAGCACCAGGATCAGGCCGAGCACGAAGCTGGGCACGGTGAAGCCGGCGACTGCGAAGGTCATCACCACGCGGTCGGTCAGCGAGTTGCGATGCAGGGCGGCGTAGATGCCGGCGGGGATGCCGATGCCAACCTTCAGTGCCAGGGCCGGGAGGGTGAGGGTCAAGGTGGCGGGGATGCGCTCCAGCACCAGCTGGATCGCCGGGCGGCCGTCGCGCATCGATTGGCCGAGCTCGCCCTGGAGGATGGCGGTGAAGTATTTCAGGTATTGCAGCCAGATCGGCTGATCCAGCCCCCAGGCCTGGCGGAAGGCGGCGAGCGCCTCGGGCGGTGCGTCTGGCGACATGATCATTAGCGCGGGGTCGCCGGACAGGCGCAGCACGATGAAGGCGAAGGTGACGACCAGGGCGATGGTCAGCAGGGCGCGGCCGAGGCGGAGTGCGAAGAAGCGCAGCATCAGGCGGTGCCCCCGACGAGATGGCAGGCGACCAGGCGGCCATCGGCGGTGGGCTGCAATGGCGGGCTGGTGACGGCGCAGGCGGCGACGGCGACCGGGCAGCGCGGGTGGAAGGCGCAACCGCTGGGCCGGTCGGCGGGGTTGGGCGGGTCGCCGGTGAGCACTACGCGTTCGATGCGGCGCGGACCAGGCACCGGGATGGCGGAGACCAGGGCGCGGGAATACGGGTGCAGCGGGTCGGCGAAGATCGCCTCGGGGTCGCCCTGTTCGACGATGCGGCCGAGATACATCACCGCGACCTCGTGGCTGACCTGGCGCACCACTTTGAGGTCGTGGCTGATGAACAGCATGGCGATGCCGCGGGCGGCCTGGAGGTCGGTGAGCATGTTGATGACTTGCGCCTGGATCGAGACGTCGAGGGCGGAGACCGGTTCGTCGCAGACCAGCAAAGCGGGGTCGGTGGCGAGCGCACGGGCGAGCACGGCGCGCTGGCGCTGGCCGCCGGAGAGTTCGTGCGGGTGGCGTTCGGCGAGGTCGGCGCGCAGGCCGACATCGCGCAGCAGCGCCTGGACCCGGTCGCGGCGGTCGGACTTGTCGCCGATGCCGTGGATTTCCAGCGGCTCCTCGACCTGGGTGGCGACCGTGAGGCGGCGGTCCATCGCGCCGAGCGGGTCCTGCGGCACCAGTTGTAGCCGGGCGCGCATGCGGCGCCAGCCGGCGGTGCCGGGGGTGGGCATCTCGGCACCCTCGAAGGTGACGCTGCCTTCGCTGGGGCGCTCGATGCCCAGGGCGACGCGGCCGGTGGTGGATTTGCCACAGCCGGATTCGCCGACGATGCCCAGGGTGCGGCCAGGGGCGACGGAGAGCGAGATGTGGTCGACGGCGCGCACCGGGATCGGCCGGCCGAACATGCCGCGTCGGGTCTGGTAGACGCGGCTGACGCCGTTCAGCGACAACAGGCTCATGCCGTTCGGTTCAACTCGGCTCATGCCGGCACCATGGCGGAATCCAGATGGATGCAGGCGGCTTCGTGATCGGAGCCGACGGCGGAAAAGCCCGGCATGGCGGCGTCGCATTCGGCGGTGGCGTGGGCACAGCGCGGGGCGAAGGCGCAGCCCGGCGGCATGTTCCAGGGCTCCGGCACGCCGCCGGGGATCGCCTCCAGCCGCCGGCGCGGGCCGACCATCTCCGGCAACGCGGCGAGCAGGCCGCGCGTGTAGGGGTGCCGCGGATCGTCGAACAGCGTGTCGCTCGGCGCCTGTTCGACGATGCGGCCGGCATACATCACGCAGACCCGGCGGCACATCTCGGCGACCACGCCGAGGTCGTGGCTGATCAGCACCAGCGCCATGCCGGTTTCCTGTTGCAGCCGGCGCAGCAGGTCGAGGATCTGCGCCTGAATGGTGGCGTCCAGCGCCGTGGTGGGTTCATCGGCGACCAGCAGTTCCGGCTGGCCGGCCAGTGCCATGGCGATCATCACGCGCTGATTCTGGCCGCCGGACATCTCGTGCGGGTAGATATGGACGCGGCGCCGGGCGTCGGGGATGCCGACCTGGTCGAACAGGCGCAGCACCTCGGCGTCGGCGGCTGCCCCCGTCATGCCGCGATGCAGGCCCAGCGCCTCGGCGACCTGGACGCCCACGCGCTTCACCGGATTCAGCGCGCTGGCCGGGTCCTGGAAGATCATCGCCACCCGGCCGCCGCGCACCCGGTCGAGTACCGCGGGGGCGGCGGCGAGCAGTTCGGCGCCGTCCAGCTTGACGCTACCGGTGACAACGGCCGTTGCCGGCAAGAGGCCGAGGGCGGCAAGCCAGGTGACCGACTTGCCGCAGCCGGATTCACCGACCAGCCCGACCGCCTCGCCCGGCATGACGTCGAGGTCGATGCCACGCAGGGCCGGCAGGCCGTGGAAGGTAACGCGCAGGTCGCGAATGGAGACGAGCGGTGCAGAGATCATCAGACTGCGAAATTCCCCGGGGAAAAATCCATCTGGTAGGCCGGCATGGCCTTCCACTTGATGTCGCGCCGCTTGGCGGTGAAGGTCGCCGCCTGGTGGAGGATGGTATAGGCGGGATCCTCGCGTTCGGCGATCACCAGCATGCGCTGGAAGGCGCGGCGGCGCAGGGCGCGGTCGGCGCTGGATTCCAGCACCACGCAGAGCTTGGAGAATTCCTCGTTGGCGTATTCGCGCGCCTGTTGCGCGGCACCGTTCGGCCCGAAATTCGACACCAGGGAGCCGACGGGATCGCTCAGCGTGGCGCCCGACGACCAGTCGCGCACGCCGCGTGGTTGCGAACGATCGCGCAACTGGCTGAAGGTTTCGCGCATCTCGATCGCCACGTTCACGCCGACCTGCTTCCACATCTCCACCAGCACCTGCGACGTCGGTACCTGGTTGACGTAGTAGTTGTTCAGCAGGCGATAGGGGATCGGGTCGCCCTTGTAGCCGGCATCTTTCAGCAACTGGCGCGCTAGGGCCGGGTTGTATTCAGGCACGTTCCAGTCGGCGATGAACATGTCGCCAAAGAATTCCCATTGCAGGCCGCGCGGCACCCTGGTCCGCCCGGCCCATAGCGCATCGACGATCGTCTGGCGGTCGATGGCGTGGGCCATCGCCAGGCGCACGCGGGGATCGGCCAGCTGCGGATGGAACTTGTCGAAGCTGGTCATGCGGTGGTTCAGGATGGTGCCGCCCAACACTTCGAAGGCCGGGTACTTTTCCACCGATGCAATCTGGTCGGGGGGGATGTCGCAGGCGAACTGGTATTCCCCGGCCAGCAGCCCGTTGATGCGCGAGGACACCTCCGGCACCTCGACCAGCCGCAGCGTCTTTACCGGCGGGCGGCCGGCCCAGTGGCGGTCATTTGCATCCAGCGTCAGCGACACGTCGGGCTTGAAGTCGCGGATCGCATAGGGCCCGGTGCCGACCGGCTTGCGGGCGTATTCCAGCCAGCTCGCCGCCTCGGCATAGGCGCGGCGCGAGACGATCTCGCTCCCCATCGCCGCCAGCCGGCCCTCCAGTGTCACATCGGGGGTGGCGTTGATGAACCGCACCGTGTGTTTGTCGACGATCTCCACCCGGTCCAGCCCCGGCCACAGCCGGCGGGCGACGGGGGAAACCTCCTTCGGCAATTCCTTCGAGCCCTGGCCCACAATCGCCGAGAACGCCACCGGCAGCGTCTTGCCGTCAACCGATGGGCGGGTGTCGCCAAACATCCCGGCCGGGCTGAACCGGGCGGCGACGTCCTCGGCGGTGAAGGCGTCGCCGTTGTGGAACACGACGTTCTCGCGAAGCTTGAGCTCGACCGTGCGGTCATCGGTGCGGCGCCAGGACGTGGCCAAGCCCGGCTTCGCTTTGAGGTCGCCGCGCCAGTCGATTTCGATCAGCCGCTCGTTGAACATCTGCGCGGTGCGCTCGCCGACATTGGAGGCCTCGCGCAGATTGTCGAGCGTGTTCGAGTTGGCGATGCGTTGCACCGCAATCGTGATGGTCGGGCGGGTGTCGGCCTGGGCGATGGCGAAGCGGGGGAGTGCTGCCGAGGCGGCCAGGAGGCCCGCGGTCCGGCGGGTTATCTTGCGCATGGGGTGGCCTCCTTTGTGGCTATCGGGAAGAGGAAAGAATCTTCTTTTTCTGAAGAAAAAGAAGCAAAAAGACTTTTCTCATTGGGTCGGGTGCATACGATTGGCACCCGTCCCAATGAACAAAAGTTTTTTGGTTCTTTTTTTCAAAAAAGAACGCGCTTTCCTTACCCCCAGTTATGCGCCCGGAAATCCATCGCGAAGGACGGCGCCGCCTTCCACTTGAACTCCTTGCGCTTGGCGGTGAACACCGCGTTCTGGTGCAGCACGGTATAGGCGGGGTCCTCGCGCTCGCAGATTTGCAACATGCGGGCAAAGACGACGCGGCGTCGCGCCCGGTCGGTGCTGCTTTCCAGCTCGACGGTGAGGTTGTTCATCTCCTCGTTCACCCACTCGCCCATCTGCTGCTGCTGGCCGTTCGGGCCGTGCTGGGCGACGATGGACGAGACGGGGTCGCTGAACGTTGCAGAATTGGACCAGTCGCGCACGCCGCGCTCCGGGCCGCGCTCGAATATCTGGGTCCAGTTCTCGACCATCTTGATCTGCACGTTCAGCCCGACCTGCTTCCACATCTCCACCAGCACCTGCGAGGTGGGGACCTGGTTGATGTAGTAGCCGGCGGCGACGCGGAAGGTGATCGGGTCGCCCTTGTAGCCGGCCTCCTTGATCAGTTGGCGGGCCAGTGCGGGATCGTATTTCGGCACCGTCCAGTCGGCGATCAGCATGTCGGCGTAGAAATCCCATTGCAGCCCGCGCGGCACGGTGGTGCGGCCGCCCCAGAGCGCATCGACGATCGACTGGCGGTCGATGGCATGGGTCATGGCGCGGCGCATGCGCGCGTCGCGGATCGGGGCGTGGTGCTTGTCGAACACGATCAGGCGGTGGTTCGGCACCAGGCTCTGCTGCACGTCGAAGGCGCCGGAGCGCTCGATCTGCGGGATCTGGTCGGGCGAGATGTCGGAGGCGAACTGGTATTCGCCGGACAGCAGGCCGTTGATGCGCGAGGAAGCTTCGGGGACTTCCATGAAGCGCAGCGTCTTGATCGGCGGGCGGCCGCCCCAGTATTCGTCATGTGCGTCCATGACCAGCGAGGTGTCGGGCTTGAACTCGCGCACTTTGTAAGGCCCTGTGCCGATCGGCTTGCGGGCGTATTCGAGCCAGGACGGCGAGTCGTTGAAGGACTGCCAGTTGATCACGTCGCTGCCGCGCACGCTGGCGCGGCCCTCGATGGTCACATCGGGTGCCGCGTTGACGAAGCGGACCGTGTGCTTGTCGACGATCTCGACCTTTTCCAGCGCCGGCCACAGGCGGCGAGCCACCGGCGGCACGTCGGTGACCAGCGCCTTGGTGAACACTGCCGGGTTGCCGCCGGTCATCGGGATGGTGACGCCGCGCACCGTTGGGCGGGTCTCTCCGAACATGTGCTGCGGTGAGAAGCTGCCGACAATGTCGTCCGCCGTCATTTCCGCACCGTTGTGGAACTTCACCCCGGGCCGCAGCTTGAACTCGACGGTCGTGTCGCTGATGCGCTTCCACTCGGTGGCCAGGCCGGGGACGGGTTCGAGCTTGGACTGATAATTGAGGTCGATCAGCCGCTCGGTGATGGTGGGTGCGATGCGGGTGCCGACATTGGACTGTTCGCGCAGGGCGGACAGGGTGTTGGTGTTGCTGATCTTCTGCACCGCGATCGTAATGGTCGGCCGGTTGTCGGCCTGGCCGATGGCGAAGCGGGGCAGGGCGACGGATGCGGCGGCGGCGCCTAAAGCAGTACGGCGGGTCAGGCGGGTCATGCTGGCTCTCCCTTCGGGGTGCGGCGTTCGAGGCCGTTTGGCGTGGCGCGATAATGGGTCAGCGTGCGGTCAGCGTGGAACATGCGCCAGGACAGCGCCTTTTGCGCGTATTCCGCCACGATGCTGGCGTGGTCAGGCTCTTCGGCGAGGTTGGTGAACTGGCCGGGGTCGTTGGCGAGGTCGAATAGCAGCGGTGGCAGGGTAGTGAAATGGACGTATTTCCACTTCGCGTCCTGCACCACCAGCAGGGTGCATTCATCCATCGCCAGCCCCAGCTCGCTCTCGGCGCGGGAATGGAAGGTGTCGCGGAAATCGTATTCGTAGTGCAGCTCGGTGCGCCAGTCGGCGGGCCTGGCGTCATGCACCAGCGGGCGGAGCGAGCGCCCGTCACAGGCGCGCGGCACCTCGCCACCCAGCCAGTCGATCATCGTCGGCATCAGGTCGATGCTCTCGGTTGGCGCGTCTTCGATCCGCCCGGCCTGCTCCGGCGCATCGGGGTCGACGATGACCAGCGGGATACGAAAACTCTCGTCGTGATAGCCGAGCTTGCCGGCGAGGTAGTGGTCGCCGAGCTGTTCGCCATGGTCCGAGGTGAAGACGATCAGCGTGTCCTTCATCTGGCCGGTTTCTTCGAGATGGTCGAGCACCCGGCCGATCTGGTCGTCGACTTCGGCGATCATTCCGCAATAGGTCGCGCGCATCTGCGCCACGGTGGCTTCGTCCATGCCGGCGATCATGCCCTGGGCGCCGGTGAAGAAGCTCGATTGGCGGGTGTGGTTCAAATAGTGGCCCAGCAACGGATGCTGCGCCGCCTCGGCTTCGGGAGTGGGCGCGCGGATCGGGCGGGGCATGTCCTGCGCCTGGTACATATTGTGATACGGTGCGCTGACCACGAAGGGCGGGTGCGGGCGGTAATAGCCGAGATGCAGGAAGAACGGTTTGCCGCCGCGGCCCTTCAGGTACTCCAGCGCCTTCTCGGTGAAGAAGTAGCTGTCGGAAAGCTCCTTGGGAATCCGCGCCGGCCGGGTGGTGGCGCCGGGCATCGCGTCCTCGCCGGCCGTTTCCCCCTGCGGCAGCCAGATGTCCTCGCGATTCTGCGGCAGGGGATAACCCTTCTGCGCCAGCCAGCCGAAATAGAATTCATGGCCCGGCCCGAAGGCGCCGACCGGCCGCCAGCCCTCCATCATATCGCCGAGATTCTGGAAGCGCGGATCGTTCGGATGCGTCGTGCGCGGGTCCGGCACGGTGGTGGTGTAGCCGATCAGCGCCGGGTCCAGGCCACAGGCGCGCACTGCCCGAGGCAGGGTGGTGTGGCGGGCGTCGAGCGGGATCCAGTTCTGCACCTGGCGGTGGTTCATCAGGTACAACCCGGTATGCAGGCTGGCCCGCGCGGGGCCGCAGGGTACGCAGGTGGTGACATGGTTACGAAAGGTCACGCCGGCGCGGCATAGCCGGTCGAGATTGGGCGTCCGCAGATGCGTCGCCCCCAAATGCGGCACGTGGTCGGCCCGCCACTGATCGACGACAATCAGCAGCACATTGCGTTTGTCCATGCGAGTCCTCGCTTCCGCCCCGGCGGGTATCACGCACCCAAAGACGGCCCGATGACAAGCGTGTTTCACTTTGATGACAGCGACGGGAGCGCAGGGCCGGTGGCTTCGTTACCTCCGCTGCCCCACCCCAAACCGCCGCTCCAGCAGCGACCCGCCCAGCGAGATGATCAGGCAGGCGAAGAAAAACATGATCGCCGCGAACGTATAGCCCTCGGCCGCCAACCCGAGCCAGGCTGGGTCCTTCATCGACTGGTTGACCACCCCCATCAGGTCGAACAGCCCGACGATGGAGACCAGCGTGGTATCCTTGAACAGGTCGACGGCGATGTTGATGATGCCGGGGATCGACAGCCGCAACGCTTGCGGAAGCACGATCAGCAACTGCACCTGGCCATGATGCATGCCCAGCGCGGCCGCCGCCTCGGCCTGGCCATTTGGCACCCCTTGCAACCCGCCGCGGATGGTCTCGGCCATATAGGCGCCGGTGAACAGCGTCATCACCACCAGGGCGCGCACCAGATTATCAACCGTCACGCCATGCGGCAGGAACAGCGGCAGCAGGATCAGCCCCATGAACAGCACGGTCAGCAGCGGCACGCCGCGCCAGAATTCGATCATCGCGATGCTGAGCAGGCGGATCACCGGGTAGCGCGAGCGCCGGCCGAAGGCGAGGGCGATACCCAGCGGGATGGCGCCGCCGAGCGCCACGAACGAGATCACCACGTTGAGCATCAGCCCGCCCCATTGTGGCGTGGCCACCGGCTTCAACCCGAACATCCCGCCGGCCAGCAAGATGCCGCAGGTCACCGGCAGCGCGGTCAACAGCACCAGCAGCCACCAGCCGCGCCCGCGCCGGGCAAACAGCGCGCCGGTGCCAACGACGACAAGCAAAAGCAGCCCGATTTCCACCCGCCAGCGCTCGGGCTCCGGATACAGCCCGTAGAAGAACAGCGCGAAGCGGGCGCGGATGAACGCCCAGCAGGCGCCGCTGCCGGTGGCCAGGCAGGCGGCGCGGTTCGGCGCCTCCCACACGGCGTCGCCGATCATCCAGCGGAACAGCGGCGGCAGCGCCAGCGCGAAGGCGCCGAGCATCAGCAGCGTGATCACCGCGTTGCCCGGCGTGCCGAACAGGGCGCGCAGCAGCGGCTGACGGGTCAGCGCCTTCACCTTCAACGTCCCTGCAACGTCAAGCGCCGGTTCCAGTAGTTCATCGCCGCCGAGGTCAACAAATTCACCACCAGGAACACGCCGAGCACCAGCGTCATCACCTCGACCGCCCGCCCCGACTGATTCAGCACCGTTCGCGCAAAAATCTGCAAAATCTCGGGATAGGCGATCGCCGCCCCCAGCGTGGTCGACTTGATGATGTTCAGGTATTGACTGGTCAGCGGCGGGATCAGGATGCGCAGCGCCTGCGGCAGGATCACCAGGAACATCGACTGGTTGGATGTGAGGCCCAGCGAGCGCGCCGCCTCGGCCTGGCCGGAATGAATGCCCTCGATCGCCGCCCGGATGTTCTCGGCGATGAACACGCTGGTATAGATGCCGATGCCAAGCACCAGGGCGAGAAGTTCGGGCGGCACGCGCAGGCCGCCGGTGAAGTTGAAGCCCTTCAACGACGGATAGTCCCACGCCGCGGTGAAGCCGGCGATCACGGCGCCCAGCACCAGGATCGGCGGCAATACAACCAGGCGCGGCACCTGCTGCCATCCCATCCGGCGCCAGAACAATGCGGCCAGCACCACGACGACGACGGTGCCGCCCAGGATGACGTCGTACAGCGTACCTGACGGCGACGGCACATAAAGCCCGCGCACATTGAGGAACATGGTGCCGAACCAGTTGATCGACTGGCGCATCGGCGGCAGCACCTGGAGCACCGCGATGTAGAAAAACACGATCTGCACCAGTTGCGGCGTGTTGCGCACCACCTCGACGATACTGCGCGAAGTGCCGGCGGCCAGCGGATTGCCGGACAGACGCATCAACGCCAGCAACAGCCCCAACGCCGAGGCCAGCACAATGATCAGCGCCGAAGCAAACAGCGTGTTCACGCCGGACACATACAACGCCCAGCCATACGAGTAGCTGCCGTCCCAATCGACCAGGCGGAACGGAATGTCGAAACCGGCCCGGCGCGCCAGGAAACCGAAATCGATCTCCATGCCGCGGGCGGCAAGGTTTGTGGAAAGGTTATGGGCAAACCAGGCGAAAAGGGCGGCGGTAGCCAGCACCACCGCCCCCTGCCAGCCGAGCGAACGCCAACCCCAGGCCTTGAGCCGTGCGTTCAAGACCCAGGATCCGGCGTCACGCTGGTCCGGCGTTTGGCTCAGCGCAGCGGCAGCGTGTAGTGCAATCCGCCCTTATTGTAGAGATTGTTGAGCCCGCGCGGCAGGTCGAGCGCCTTCGGTCCGAAATGCGTCTCGTACATCTCGCCGTAATTGCCGGCCACCTTGATCGCGCGCAGCGACCAGTCATTGTCCAGCCCAAGCATCTTGCCGAAATCGCCCTCCATGCCGACGAGGCGCAGCACGAACGGGTCCTTGGAGGTTTTCATCTGGTCGGCATTGGCCTTCGTCACGCCGAATTCCTCGGCGGATTTCAGCGCAGTGTCGAGCCAGAACACGATCTTCTGCCAGCGCGGGTCGCCCGAGCGGATGTGGATGCCCAGCGGCTCCTTGCTGATCACTTCCGGCAGCACCATCCAGTCATTCGGCACCTTCAGCGTCGAGCGCATGCCGGCCAGGCTGCCGGTATCGTCGGTGTAACCGTCGCACCGCCCGGCCTCCATCGCGGCCACCGCTTCCTCGGCCTTGTCGAACAGCAGCGACTCAATCTTGGCGCCGCTCGAACGGGCAAAGTCGGCAATGTTCAGCTCCAGCGTGGCGCCCGTGACCATGCACATGGTAGCGCCCTTGAGGTCGGCGGCCTTGGCCACGCCCAGCGACTTCTTCACCAGGAAGCCCTGGCCGGCATAGAAATTCACCGCCACCTGGTCCAGCCCCAGCGAGGTGCTGCGGGTGAAGGTCAGGGTGCTGTCGCGGATCAGCACGTCGATCTCGCCGGACTGCAAAATGGTGAAGCGCGCGGCGGCCGTCGTCGGCGTGTACTTGATCTTCTCGGGGTCACCCAACACCGCCGCGGCGAGCGCCCGGCAATAGTCGATGTCGATGCCCTTCCATTTGCCGCTGGCGTCCTGGGCGGCAAAGCCGGGCACGCCGGTATCGATGCCGCAATTCAACGTTCCGCGCTTCTTGATCGCCTCCACCGTCGGCCCCGGCGGCGGGGCAAGCTGGGCATGGGCAATACCGCCGGCGAGCAGCGCGACGACGCCGCCGGCCAGCGCGGATGCCGTGCCGCGACGCAGCAATTCCATCATTCCAGGCATTGTTGACCCTCCTTCGGTTGCGTCCGAGCCGGAAGGCTGGCGCAGATCGGGATGACAAGCAACTGAACGCAGCATGACGTCACGTTAATGTCGACGCCGGCCGCGGATTGCGCGATACTCGCTATTCCCAAACATACATAACGGGTGAAGATCGAGATGTCGTACCAGGATACAGCGCTGCTGATCGATGGAAGCTGGGGGCCGAGTGCCGCCGGACGCTTCCTCACCGTGCTCAACCCCGCCACCGGCGAGCCCGCCGGCAAGGTGGCTCACGCCGAACGCGCCGACCTCGATCGCGCGCTCGAGGCCGCCGCGCGCGGTTTTGAGGTATGGCGCCGGGTCTCCGCCTTCGACCGCTCGAAGGTGATGCGTAAAGCAGCCAACCTGCTGCGCGAGCGCGCCGACATGATCGCCGCCCTGATGACCACCGAACAGGGCAAGCCGCTGGTCGAGGCAAAAGGCGAGACCATGGCCGGCGCCGATGTCATCGACTGGTTCGCCGAGGAGGCCCGCCGGTCCTATGGAAGGGTGATCCCCGCCCGTGCCGAGGGCGTCTACCAGCTCGTCGTCAAGGAACCGGTCGGCGTGGTCGCCGCCTTCACGCCGTGGAACTTCCCGATCAACCAGGCCGTCCGCAAGACCTCGGCCGCCCTGGCCGCCGGTTGCTCGGTGATCCTCAAGGGACCGGAGGAAACCCCGGCAAGCTGCGCCGAGCTGATCCGTTGCTTCGTTGATGCCGGCGTGCCGGCCGGCGTGATCAACCTAGTCTACGGCGTGCCTTCGGAGATCAGCGAGTACCTGATCCCGCATCCCACCATCAAGAAGATCTCCTTCACCGGCTCCACCGCCGTCGGCAAGCAGCTTGCGGCCCTGGCCGGCTTGCACATGAAGCGGGTGACGATGGAACTCGGCGGCCATGCCCCGGCGATCGTGTTCGACGACGCCGATGTCGAGGCGGCCGGGCGCATCCTGGGGGCGGCGAAATTCCGCAATGCCGGCCAGGTCTGCGTCTCGCCGACGCGCTTCCTGGTGCAGGAGAGCGTCTATGACAAATTCGTCGAAACCTTTGTCGGCGTGGCCAAGAAGCTGAAGGTCGGCGACGGGGCGGACCCCAGCAGCACCATGGGCCCGCTGGCCAATGCGCGCCGGATCACCGCGATGGAAGGCTTCGTGTCCGACGCGGTGCAGAAGGGCGCGGAGATCCAGACCGGCGGCAAGCGCA
The DNA here is from genome assembly GCA_945869965.1 of Asaia bogorensis. GTDB lineage: Bacteria > Pseudomonadota > Alphaproteobacteria > Acetobacterales > Acetobacteraceae > CAMDGX01. The sequence goes on along the minus strand of CAMBRC010000064.1, from coordinate 7,974 downwards.
TCGGCAACAAGGGCAATTTCTTCGAGCCGACGGTGCTGACCAACCTCAGCCTGGATATGCGGGTGATGAACGAGGAGCCGTTCGGGCCGCTCGCCCTGATGGTGCCGTTCCGCAGCTTCGACGATGTGGTGGCCGAGGCGAACCGGCTGCCGTACGGGCTTGCCGCCTATTCCTTCACCCGCTCGGCCAAGACCGCCAATGCCATCGCCGCGGCCGTCGAGACCGGCATGCACACCATCAACCATCTCGGCCTGGCGCTGCCGGAAGTGCCGTTCGGCGGGATCAAGGATTCCGGCTATGGCAGCGAAGGCGGCACGGAGGCGATCGAGGCCTATCTGAACACAAAGTTCGTGACCCAGGCTGGTCTATGAAGCGGGCTGGTCTCTGAAGCGGGCTGGTCTCTGAAACAACAGGGCGGGCAGCTACAGGCGCTGCCCGCCCTGCCAGACTTCCAGCACGCGCAGATCATCGTCCAGCACCACGAGATCGGCGTGCGCACCGACGGCGATCACCCCGCGGTCGTCCAGCCCCAGGCATTCCGCCGGCGTCGTCGTGGCCATGCGCAGCGCCACGGTCCAGTCGGCGCCGGTCAGGCGTACCATGTTTCGCACCGCCTCGGCCATCGTCAGATGCGCGCCGGCCAGCGTGCCCGCCTCATTGGTAAGCACACCCTCGCGCAGGGTGATGCGCTCGCCGGCCAGATCGAAGCCGGTGACGTCCGACGCTGCGGTGGCCATCGCGTCGGAGACCAGGAATAACCGTTCGGCACTCAGCGCGTTCAGCGCCATCCGCATTGCGGCGGGATGGACATGATGGCCGTCGGCGATGATGCCGGCATAGGCCCCGCCATCCAGGATCGCGCCGACCATGCCCGGTGCCCGGCCCATGATCGGCGACATGGCGTTGAACAGATGGGTGGCGCCACGGATGCCGGCATCGAGCCCGGCGCGCGCCTGTTCCCAGGTGGCGTCGGTATGTCCCGCGAAGACCACCACTCCCGCCCGCACCAGAGCGGCGATGTCCGCCGGCGAGACAGTGTCCGGCGCCAGGGTGACCAGCAGCGGGGCGGGGAAGGGGGCTGCCAGCATCTGCACATCGGCCGCCGACATCGCCGTCACCGCCGATAGCGGATGGATGCCGCGCCGGGCGGCGGCAATGAATGGACCCTCCAGATGCAGGCCGATGATCCCGGCCACGCCGGCGTCGACGGCTTCGCGTGCGGCGAGCATTGCGCGAGCGATATGCTCGCGCGTCGAGCTGATCAGGGTCGGCATGATCGCCGTGGTGCCGGCGCTGGCGTGGGCGGCGGCGATGCGGGCGAGGCCGTCGGGCGTGGTGTCGTCGTTGAACATGATACCGCCGCCGCCGTTGACCTGCAGGTCGATGAAGCCCGGCGCGAGGATGGCGTCCTCGGGTAGTTCCTCGACCGGCACGCCGGGCGGTGCGTCGGCGGCGATGCCGCGGATGCGCCCGCCCTCGATCAACAGCACCGCCTCCTCGTGCTCGTGGCGTCCGTCGAACAGCCGGCTGGCGCGTAGCGCGATCATTGGCCGATCTCCTGAAGTGCCAGTCTGAGCCTGCCATGATGGCGCGCGAGGAGTGTATCGGCGGCGCTCCGGTCAAGACCATGGACCAGCAATACCGCGACCTTCACCCGGCCATCGGCGCCGGCCAGGGCGGCGCGCAGTCGTGCGTCATCATCGACCGCGGTCAGGTGGCGCAGCATGCGGATGGCGCGCAGGCGGAGCTTTTCGTTCTTGGCCTGCATGTCGACCATCAGGCCCCGATGGACCCGGCCGAGCTGGACCATCACTTGTGACGAGAACAGGTTCAGCACGATCTTCTGTGCTGTGCCGGCTTTCATCCGGGTGGAGCCGGCGATGACCTCGGCGCCGGTCTCGACCAGGATCGGATGTTCGGCCAGCGACAGGAGGGTGCCGCCGGCGGAATTGGACAGGCCGATGGTCAGTGCGCCGGCGGCACGTGCGGCCTGTACGACGGCCGCGGTGAATGGCGTGCTGCCGCTGGCAGCGGTGCCGATCACCACGTCGCCGGGACCGATGCCGTGGGTCGCCACGATGGCGGTGCCGGCGATCGCGTTGTCCTCGGCGTTCTCGATCGAGCGGGTGAAGGCCTGGTCACCGCCGGCCATCAGCAGCAGCAGTCTTTCCACCGGCCAGTCGAAAGTGGGCGGCAGTTCGGCGCCGTCCTGGACGCCGATGCGCCCGGAGGTTCCGGCCCCGGCATAGGCGAGGCGGCCGCCCCGGGCCAGGCGGGCGGCGGCGGCCACGCTGGCGGCGGCGATGGCGGGCAGGGCGGATTGTACTGCGGCGGCGGCGGCCATCTGACCTTCCCACATTGCCTGGAGTGCCGATAACGGATCCCACGCGTCGAGATCGCGGTAGCGTGGATTGATCGTCTCGGTGGCGGGCAAGGTCGCTGTCATTGGTTGAGCCCAATTTGAAGTATCAAGGTGTAGACTTGGTGTTCAGCATCGAGTTCGGCAAGCTCGATATCCCGGCTGCATCGTGGCGAGGTGGGCTGAAGAAATCTTTTGCAACCCTGGTTTGCGGCTGATAGGAGGCGGCTCATTGATGATGACAACGGCGTATCGACGAGTCGCATCGTCATGCAGGCTGTAACCGTTCAGAGAGGAAAGACCCATACATGTCCAAGGCCTTTATCGCCCAGGTGCTTCAGGAATCGGCAACGCTGACGGGGACGGCGGCCAATCGCGCGGCCGGCGACCTGATGGCAGCGATCGTCAAGGAAATGAAGAAGAACGGCAAGTTCACCCTGCCGAGCTTCGGGACCTTCACGGTGAAGAAAACCAAGGCTCGCAAGGGTCTCAATCCGCGCACCGGCGAAGCCATCAAGGTGAAGGCCGGCAAGACGGTTCGCTTCAAGGCATCGCCGACCCTCAAGAAGTCGGTCTAAGCACGCAACAAGTGGATAAAAGTTTTTTGTTTCTTTTTTTCAAAAAAGAAAGCGCTTCTTTTTGGAAAAAGAAGCAAAAACTTTTATCCATTTAGCTTCTAGATATCGATATCCTCGACGCTGCGGGCGTTTTCCTGGATGAACTGGAAGCGCAGCTCGGGGCGGCGGCCCATCAGGCTTTCGACGCGCTCCTCGGTGATGGCGCGGTCTTCGGGGGCGAGCACCACTTTCAGCAGAGTGCGGCGGGCGGGGTCCATTGTGGTTTCCTTCAGGGCGGATGGCGGCATTTCGCCGAGGCCCTTGAAGCGGCTGACCTCGACCTTGCCGTTTTTGAACTGCTTGGCCTTGCGTTCGCGGTCGGCGTCGTCCATCGCGTAGACCGATTTGGCGCCTTGGGTCAGGCGATAGAGCGGCGGCTGGGCCAAATAGAGATGGCCTTCGTTCACCAACTGGCGCAGCTCGCGATAGAAGAAAGTCATCAGCAGGGATGCGATGTGGGCGCCGTCGACATCGGCGTCGGTCATGATGATGATGCGGCCGTAGCGCAGGCGGGTGCGGTCGAAGCGGTCGCCGACGCCGCAGCCCAGGGCCTCGATCAGATCCTTCAGTTCTTGATTTTGACGCAGCTTTTCGGTGCTGGCGCTGGCGACGTTGAGGATTTTTCCGCGCAGGGGGAGCACCGCTTGGGTGGCGCGGTTGCGCGCCTGTTTGGCGGAGCCGCCGGCGCTGTCGCCCTCGACCAGGAACAGCTCGGTGCGGCTGGCATCCTCGACCGAGCAGTCGGCGAGCTTGCCGGGCAGGCGCAGGCGTCTTGTGGCGGATTTGCGGGCGACGTCCTTGTTCTCGCGCCGGCGCATGCGTTCTTCGGCGCGCTCGATGAGGAAGGCGAGGAGGTTGTCGGCCTGGGCGGGGTCGCCGGCGAGGAAGTGGTCGAAGCGGTCGCGCAGGGCGGTTTCGACGAAGCGGGTGGCCTCGGGGCTGGTGAGTTTTTCTTTCGTTTGGCCTTGGAATTGCGGTTCGCGGAGGAAGACCGAGAGCTTGGCGACCAGGCCGCCCATCAGGTCTTCGCCGGTGACATTGGCCGCCCGGCGGTTGCCGCGCTGTTCGCCCCAGGCGCGCAGGCCTTTCAGCAGGGCGGCGCGGAAGCCGGCTTCATGGGTGCCGCCCTGGGCGGTGGGGACGGTGTTGCAGTACGAGTGCAGGAAGCCTTCGCCCTCTTCCTGCCAGGCGAGCGCCCATTCGGTGCGGCCGGCGCGGATGCCGTCGGCGGCGGTGGGCAGGTCGGCTTCGGCGGCCCAGATCTGGGCGACCGTGGCGGTGGTGCCGATATCGTCGGCGAGGCTGTCACGCAGGCCGCCGGGGAAGTGCAGGACGGCTTCGGGCGGCGTGTCGTCCTTGATGAGGGCGGGGGTGCAGTTCCAGCGGATGGTGACGCCGCGGAACAGGTAGGCCTTGGAGCGGCACAGGCGGTAGAGGCGGGCGGGGCTGAATTTGAGCGCGCCGAAGATTTGCGGGTCGGGCTTGAAGCGGAAGCTGGTGCCGCGGCGGTTCTGGATGGGGCCGGCGTTTTCGAGTTTGGTCTGGGGGGCGCCGCGGGAATAGGTTTGGCGCCAGAGGGTGCGTTCGCGGGCGACCTCGACTTCGAGCAGTTCGGACAGGGCGTTGACGACGGAGCTGCCGACGCCGTGCAGGCCGCCGGAGGTGTCGTAGGCTTTGCCGGAGAATTTGCCGCCGGAGTGCAGGGTGGTGAGGATCACTTCCAGTGCGGAGAGGTGCTTGAACTTGGGATGGGCGTCCACGGGGATGCCGCGGCCGTTGTCGCGCACGGTGAGGAAGTCGCCCTCCTCGAGGGTCATCTCGATGGTGGTGGCGTGGCCGGCGACGGCCTCGTCCATGGCGTTGTCGAGGATTTCGGCGGCGAGGTGGTGGAAGGCGTTTTCGTCGGTGCCGCCGATATACATGCCGGGGCGGCGGCGGACGGGTTCGAGGCCTTCGAGGACCTCGATGTCTTTTGCCGAGTAGGTGGGGGCCGCGTTGGTTGAAGCCGCGTTTGTGGAAGAGGGGGCTGGCGCCGCCGGGCGGCCGGGCTTTCCGGCGTTGAAGAGGTCGTTCATGCTGTGTTCTCCGATCGCGGGCGCACCCTATCAATCGGGACCGAGGCCGGGCAAGCGGGTTGGTGTTCCGGAGTCTGGAAAAGTAATATTCCCTATACGGAATAAATTGGGCGTGAATGTGCGGCGCGGCGAATGGGGTTTTTCGGCGCAGGTTTGGCGGATGGGGGCGCGCGGGGTTGTTGCCACGGGATGATGGCCCGGATGGCGGCCCGGATGGCGGTGGGGTGGTTTGGTGCGGCGTGCCGCGGCGGGGCGGCGGCTGGGATGGTTTGGGAGATGCGGATTTCGGGCGCGCGGGTGCTGCGGTGGCGCGCGCGGGGGATGGGCTGCTTGTCGGCCGGGCGGGGGGCGGCGGTTGCGGTTTGGATCGGTGTCGCGCGGGGGTGGGGCGCGGGGAGCGTGCGGGATTGCCAGAGCAGGAGGAGTTGTTCGAGGCGGCCGAAGATACGAGCGAAGATGGCGGCGATCATGGCGCACAGGGCGGCGGACAAGAGTGTGGTGTCAGCGTTGGGGGTGGTGGGGATGGCGCGCAAGCCGGCGAACCGGTCGGCCAGGGAGGGGTGCGTTTCCATGTGGGCGCAAATTAACTGACCGTCGTTAGTGATGCAAGGAAATTTTCCATGAACTGCTGATCTTCTTTGGTGCCGGTGGCGAGGCCAGGACGCGTGGAGCCTTAGCTTCGCTCAGAACAAGGTTTTTTTGCTTCTTTTTTGTAGCAAAAAGAAGGGTCTTGCTTCTGGCTAGCCTGTGTCGTCGGTGATGCTGCGCGGGGTGACGGCCAGGAAGCGGCTGGGGGGCGGCGGGTCGCCTTGGTTGAGGGCCATGGCGCGGGCGAGGATGGCGCGGTCGGATTCGGCCATGCGGGAGGCTTCGCGCAGGTGGTCGGACCAGTTTTCGACGGTCCAGACTTCCAGCCAGGCGTCGTGGTGGGCGATGTCTTCATAGAGTTGCCAGTCGATGGCCCCGGCCCGGCCGCGGACGCGGCGGAGTTCGGCCATGACGGCGAGGAAGGGTTCGCGGTCGGCGTCGGCGATGCGGTAGCGCTGGCTTTCCATGACCTGGCCGCGGGCGAGGGGGACGACGGCGGCCATGTCGGGGTCGACGGCTTCGGGGGCGGGCAGGGCGGTGTCGCCGGAGAGGGTTGCGGCGGGTTCGTGGTCGATGTTGAAGCGGCGGGCGAGGAGAGCGAGGACCAGGCCGGTTGCGGCGGCGGCGAGCATGGTGGTTTGCAGGCCGTAACGGGTGCCGAGCCAGCCCCAGAAGAGGGTGCCGAGGCCGATGGCGAAGTTGAAGCCGAGTTGGTAGATGGCCAGGGCGCGCGAGCGGACCCAGGCGGGAGCGGCCATTTGGGCAGCACCTTGGGCGACCGAGGACGAGGCGACCCAGCCGATGCCGAAGAGGACCATGGCGACGGCGGCCTGGGCCCAATGGCTGGCGGTGGCTAGCAGTGCCATGCCGGTGCAGGCGCTGAGGCTGGCGGCGAAGACGGTGTTGCCGCGGGAGAGGCGGGCGCGGATGTGCGGCAGCAGCATGCCGGTGGCGACCCCGCCGCTGCCCATCAGGCCGAGGAGGATACCGAAGGAGCCGGCGCCGAGGCCGAGCTGTTCCTTGACCACCAGGGGGAGCATGGCCCAGGGGGCGGCGGCGGCGAAGAAGAACGCCGCCGTTCGGGCCATGGCGGCACGCATGATGGGCGAGTGGCGGACGAAGCGCATGCCGGCGCGCATGGCCGAGACCAGGTGTTCGCGCGGCAGGGTTGAGCTGCGGACCCGGCCGCGGCGCCAGGTGAGGAGGACGCCGATCACGGCGAGGTAAGAGAGTGCGTTGAGGGCGAAGGCGAGTTCCGGGCCGCCGAAGACGATCAGCACGCCGGCCAAAGCGGGGCCGATGGCGCGGGCGAGGTTGAAGCCGACGCCGTTGAGCGTGATCGCCTGGACCAGGTCACGGCGGGGGACGGCTTCGCTGAGCACGGTGCCCCAGGCCGGGCTGTTCATGGCGGCACCGATGCCCAGGGCGAAGGTGAGCATCAGCAGGGTGGTGGAGCCGACCCAGCCGGCATAGGTGAGCAGGGCCAGGAGGGCCGAGACGGCGAACATCCAGCTCTGGGTCATGATGATGAAGAGGCGCTTGTCGACGATGTCGGCGAGCGCGCCGGCGGGGAGGGCGAGGAGGAAGACGGGGAGGATGGTGGCGGCGGAGACGAGGCTGACGGTGAGGGCATCGGGCGAGAGGGTGGCCATGAGCCAGCCGGCGCCGGTGTTCTGCATCCAGACGCCGAAGGAGACGACGAGGTTGGTGAGCCACAGGGTGCGGAAGAGGCGGTGGCGCAGGGGGGCTAGGGCGGCGGGGAGGGGCATTGGGTATTCATGGCAGGGTGAGGGGGGGTGGGGGAAGGGAAAGCGGGGTAGGTCCTGGTGCCCCGAAGTCGGAATGGAACAGGACGCGCCGAGCCGGCTACGGCTGGGGTTCCGAGAGGCGGCTGGTGCGTGTCGGCCGTCCGGACTGGGCGGGCGAGCGGCGCGATTTCAGATAGGGAGGACCGCAGTCGGTGACGCCGATTGCCATATTGGGGCCTTGAGCCACATCCCTGGTCGACCACCGATACGAATGCCACCATTTTGCCCGATAGAGTTCTCACTCTGGCACTCTGCCGCCACGGTCTGCGCATGACGTGGGATAGCGGTGCGATTTGGTGGGACGCGCGCCTCGCGCTCGAAGCCGACAGTTTGGCGGGCGCCGTGGGTGAGGCAAGTGCGAGTGGGGCAGGGGGTGGTGCCCAGGGTTGTTCAACGCTGATTAGATTTCCTTGTATGCCAAGATGTGATCGAGGCTGAGCGCGCCGTTCCAGAGTGCCTTCGCGACATTCGTTACGTGATTTTTCCGCAAGATGTTGAGGGCGAAACTGCGTGCCCTTGCCATGATG
>CAMBRC010000063.1 GCA_945869965.1 Asaia bogorensis | reverse complement strand
CAGGGGCTTTGCCCCTGGACCCCAGCAGGGGTCCGAGACCCCTGCACCCTCAACCATGAAGCGCCTTCGGCAATGGGGTCTGGGGCCGCCGGCCCCAGCGGGTCGAGGGCGGAGCCCTCGCCTTCCGTCCCTACCGCAGCGACGCGTTCAGCTTGGCCAGTGCCGCGGCACCCGGCACCAACTCGTCGTCCATCATTTCGTTGAACGGCTTGTCGGCGGTTTCCATATACCCGTGCATATCCTCGGCATCGGGATCGACATAGAGCAGCCCGGTGACGATCTCGCCGCGCGCCTTGCGGGTTTCCAGGAAGTTCATCGCCGCCACCCGGTCGGTCACGTCGTAATCGTTGGCCAGCTTGCGCAGCTTCAACAGGCTGCCGTCATGCTGGCGCACGATCTCGGTTGAGCCCGGCTCGTAATCCACCGTGATTTCATTGCGTCCGGTGATCACGTCGAGGAAATTCACCGCCTCGTTGTGCTCGCGCACGTAGTCGAAGCTCTTGGTGCTGCCTTCGTGGTTGTTGAACGCCACACAGGGCGAGATGCAGTCGATGAAGGCCGCCCCATTGTGCTTCATCGCACCCTTGATCAGCGGCACCAGCTGGCCCTTGTCGCCCGAGAAGCTGCGCGCGACATAGGTGGCGCCAAGCTGTAGCGCGATGCCGATCATGTCGATGGCCTCGTCCATGTTCGCAACACCGCGCTTGTTCTTGGCGCCGCGGTCGGCGGTGGCGGAGAACTGGCCCTTGGTGAGCCCGTACACGCCGTTGTTCTCGACGATATAGGTCATGTTCACGCCGCGCCGGATGGAATGCGAGAACTGCCCGAAGCCGATCGAGGCGCTGTCGCCATCGCCGGAGACGCCGAGATACAAAAGCTCCCGATTGGCCAGGTTGGCACCGGTCAGCACCGACGGCATGCGCCCGTGCACCGAGTTGAAGCCGTGCGAGTTGCCCAGGAAATAGCTCGGTGTTTTCGACGAGCAGCCAATGCCGGACATCTTGGCAATCCGGTGCGGCGGCAGGTTCAGCTCGAAACAGGCGCGGATGATCGCAGCCGAGATCGAATCATGCCCACAGCCGGCGCACAGTGTGGAGACCGGCCCCTCGTAGTCGCGTCGCGTATAGCCCAGCTCGTTCCTCGGCAGGTCCGGGTGATGCATCTTGGGCTTGGGAAGGTAGGTCATTCGGCGGCCTCCCGGCCATTCTGGAAACTGGGGGGATTGGTATGGGCGGCGATATGCCGGGCGATGAATTCGGCGGTGATCGGCTCGCCGTTGAAGTGCAGCACGCGCACCAGCTTTTTCGGGTTGGTCTCAAGCTCGTTGATCAGCAGCGTGCGCATCTGGGCGTCGCGGTTCTGCTCCACCACGAACACCGTCTCATGTTCCGCGATGAACGCCTCCACTTCCGGCCCGAACGGAAAGGCGCGGATGCGCAGCTGGTCCATCACCATACCGGTCTGCTGTTCCAACAACTCGGCGGCCTCGGGGATGGCCGGGCTGGTCGAGCCGTAGAAGATCACGCCGTATTTCGTCGCCCGGCCGGCATCGGTGCGGATCGCCGGCGGCACCAGCGTCTTGGCGGTATCCCACTTCTTCAGCAGCCGTTCCATGTTGCGCTGATAGGCGTCGCCGGCCTCGGTATAGCGGGCGAACTCGTCGCGCGAGGTGCCACGGGTGAAGTAGCCGCCCTTGGTCGGATGGGTGCCGGGATAGGTCCGGTAAGGAATGGCGTCGCCGTCGACATCCAGGTAGCGGCCGAACACGCGGCCGGCCTCCAACTCTTCGGATGTCATCACCTTGCCGCGGTCCATCCGGCGGCTGTCGTCCCAGGTCAGCGGCGCGGTCAGCCGCTCGTTCATGCCGATCTCGAGGTCGAGCATGACGAAAACCGGCGTCTGCAGCCGGTCGGCCAGGTCGAGCGAAAGTGCCCCGAACACGAAGCACTCATGCGGATCCTCGGGGATCAGCAGCGGATGCTTGGTATCGCCATGGCTGGCATAGGCACAGATCGCGATGTCGGATTGCTGGGTGCGCGTCGGCATCCCGGTGGACGGCCCCGAGCGCTGCACGTCAAAGATCACCGCGGGGATCTCAGCGAAATAGGCCAGCCCGATGAACTCGCTCATCAGGCTGATGCCGGGCCCGGACGTCGCGGTAAAGGCCCGCGCCCCGTTCCAGGCCGCCCCGATCACCATGCCAATGGACGAAAGCTCGTCCTCGGCCTGCACGATGCCGTATTTCTTCTTGCCGGTTTCCTTATCGACCCGGAATTTCTCGCAGTACTTGATGAACCCCTCGGCCAGCGACGACGACGGGGTGATCGGATACCAGGCGCACACCGTCGCCCCGCCATACACCGCACCCAGCGCCGCGGCCGCGTTGCCATCGATGAAGATGCGGTCGCCCACCTTGTCCGACGGCGCCAAGGTCAGGCCGAGCGGGCACGGGAGATGCGCCAGCGCATAGTCGCGCCCCATGTGCAGCGCCTTGTGGTTCGCCGCGATCAGCTTGTCACGACCGCGGAACTGATCGGCCAGCAGCCCCTCGATCACCGCGACGTCAATGTTGATCAAGGCGGACAGGGCGCCGACATAGATGATGTTCTTGAACAGCTGGCGTTCGCGCGGCACGGCGTAGGCCGCGTTGGTGAAACTGGTCAACGGCATGCCGACCACGGTGATGTCGGTGCGGAATTTCGACGCCGGCATCGGCTTGGTGTTGTCGTAAAACAGATACCCGCCGGGCCGGATCGATTTGAGATCCTCGTCCCAGGTCTGCGGGTTCATCGCCACCATCAGGTCGGTGCCGAGCCGCGCCCCCATATGCCCCTTGTCGGAAATGCGCATCTCGTACCAGGTCGGCAACCCCTGGATGTTCGACGGGAAGATATTGCGCGGCGTCACCGGGATGCCCATCCGCAGGATCGCCTTGGCAAACAGCTGGTTGGCCGAGGCCGAACCGGAGCCATTCACATTGGCGAACTTCACCACGAAATCATTCACCGCGACGATCGGCGTCACGGTCGAGGCGGGCATGCCGGCCGGGATGCTGGCGTCTTGAGGGCTCATGCCAGCACTCCTTCCAGGGCCACCGCCGTGATCGGCGTCACTTGCGCCAGGTCGAGCAGGAAGCGCTGCATGTCCCACGCCCCGGTCGGGCAGCGCTCGGCGCAGAGACCGCAATGCAGGCAGACATCCTCGTCCTTGGCCATGATGCGCCCGGTCTTCAGCCCGTCCACGACATAGATGTCCTGGGTCAGGTTGTGCGCCGGTGCCTCCAGCCGGGTGCGCAGCTCGGCCTCCTCGCCATTCGCGGTGAAAGTGATGCTGTCCACCGGGCAGATATCGACGCAGGCATCGCACTCGATGCACAGCTTCGGCTCGAACACCGTCTGCACGTCGCAGTTCAGGCAGCGCTGCGCCTCCTTGAACGCCAACACGGGGTCGAAGCCCAACTCGACCTCGTCCTTGATCGAAGCCAGCGCCTTGGATTTCTCCAGATGCGGCACCTTGAAGCGCAGGTCGATGGCGATGTTGTTATCGTAGCTCCACTCGTGGATGCCCATCTTCTGGGACACCAGCGTGGTATCGGGCGCCGGCCGGTCGCGCAGGTCACCGCCCTGGCAGTGCTTGTCGATCGAGATCGCCGCCTGGTGGCCATGTGCCACCGCCCAGATAATGTTCTTCGGCCCGAACGCCGCGTCGCCGCCGAAGAACACGCGCGGGTTGGTCGACTGGAAGGTGGTCTCGTCCACCTTCGGCATGCCCCAGCGGTCGAACTCGATACCGGCATCGCGCTCGATCCACGGGAAGGAATTTTCCTGCCCGATTGCCACCAGCACGTCGTCGCATTCGATAAACGTGTCCGGCTCACCGGTCGGCACCAGCGAACGCCGGCCCTTGTCGTCGTAAACCGCCTTCACTTTCTCGAAGGTCATGCCCGTGATCGCGCCGCCCTCATGCTCGACCGACTTCGGCACCATGAAGTTCAGGATCGGGATGTCCTCGTTCTGCGCATCCTCCTTCTCCCACGGCGAGGCCTTCATCTCCTCAAAGCCGGAGCGGACCACCACCTTGACCTCGGCGCCGCCAAGCCGGCGCGCCGACCGGCAGCAATCCATGGCCGTGTTGCCGCCACCCAGCACGATCACCCGCCGGCCGATGCTCTTGATGTGCCCGAACGACACCGAGTTCAGCCAGTCGATGCCGATATGGACATTGGCGCCCGCTTCCTTGCGGCCCGGCACGTCCAGGTCACGTCCGCGCGGCGCGCCCGAGCCGACGAACACCGCGTCGTAATCCTCCTCCAACAGCGCCTTCAGGCTCGGCACATAGGTGTTGTAGCGCGTCTCGACCCCAAGCTCGGTGATGAAGCCGATCTCCTCGTCGATCACGCTCTCCGGCAGCCGGAATTTCGGAATCTGACTGCGGATGAACCCACCGCCCTTCGGCGCGCTGTCATACACCACGACTTCGTAACCCGACGGCGCGAGGTCGCGCGCCACCGTCAGGCTGGCCGGACCGGCACCCACACAGGCGATTCGCTTGCCATTGCTCGGTGCGCGCCCCAGCGCCACCCGCCGCGCGATGTCCTCGCTCTTGTAGTCCGCGGCCACGCGCTTGAGCCGGCAGATCGCCACCGGCTCCTCCTCGACGCGCCCGCGCCGGCACGCCGGCTCGCACGGCCGGTCGCACGTGCGGCCCAGCACGCCCGGGAAGACGTTGGATTTCCAATTGATCATATACGCGTCGTCATACCGCCCGGCGGCGATCAGACGGATGTACTCGGGCACCGGCGTATGCGCGGGACAAGCCCATTGGCAGTCCACGACCTTGTGGAAATAGTCGGGATTCTTGATGTCTGTCGGCTGCAAGACGCAGATGCTCCCCTGGACGCCACACTCATAAATTGCCCTGCTGGCTCCGCTGGCGGAATGCCATGCGGGCCGGCCCCCCTTGGGCAGGTCGACCGGGTTGATCCCGGCCTGGGCACCATTATGCCATTGCTCGCCCGCAGTCGGGTAGTCCCCCCGGCCCCGGCCCCCCTGCGGGGCAGCCAAGCCCCGTTGGCAAACCTGGATATCTGGCGCGAAGATGCGCCATGAAACGCTGCATCCTCCTGATCGCCCTACTGCTTTGTGCCGGCCCGACGTCGGCAGCCGAGCTGAAGCTGGCCACCTGGAACCTCGAATGGCTGACCCTGCGCTCCGCCGGCGACCGCGCCCTGCCGCCGGATGTGCGGCCAAAGGGGCCGGATGACCGCGCGGCCCTGCGCCGCTATGCCGAGGAACTCGCCGCCGACGTGGTGGCGCTCCAGGAGGTCGACGGCCCGGAATCGGCCGCCACGGTGTTTGCCCCGAACCGCTACACCCTGCACTTCACCCGCGACCGCGTGGTCCAGCGTGTCGGCTTCGCGGTGCGCCAGGGCCTACGCGTCACCGCCAACCCCGACCTCGTCGCACTCAACGTCACCCCGAACGCGCCGAACCCCCTGCGCGCCGGCGCTGACATCACCATCGAGCAACCAGGCGGCCGCCTGCGCCTCCTGTCCGTCCACCTCAAGACCGGCTGCCGCGAAGACCGGCTCGACCGCTCGCCGCGCCTGCAATGCGAACAGCTGCGCCAACAACTAGCCGCCCTCCAAGGCTGGATCGCCCAGCGCCGGCAGGAGGGTGTGCCCTTCGTGCTGATGGGCGATTTCAACCGCTGGATGGACGCCCGCGAAGGCTTCTACACCGCGCTGCAAAACACCGGACCGCTCGCCCGCATCACCGACGGACGCAGTTCGCCGTGCTGGGGCGGCGGCGGCTTCGTCGACCACATCATCGCCGGCGGCGCCGCGCGCGGCTGGATGCAGCCCGACTCGCTGCGCGTCACCGTCTATCGCGAGACCGGCGCCGCGGCCAAGGCCCGCCTGTCCGACCACTGCCCGGTCTCGGCCCGCTTCGTCCTGCCTGACTGAGCCGCGGTTTCATCGAAAAATCATCTCCGCCAGCCGCCGCGGTGACATGCTCGCACCTGCACATAGAGGAAAAGGGATCGTGAACAGCACTGGCCGCCACATCCTCGACCTGTCCCGCCGCGGCCTGCTGCGCGGCGCCACCGCCGCCGCCGCCCTGGCCGCACTGCAACCCGCCAGCCGCCACGCCATCGCCCAACCGGTCTTCCGCGCCTACCCTTTCACCCAGGGCGTGGCCTCCGGCGACCCGCTGCCCGATGGCGTGGTGATCTGGACCCGCCTCGCCCCCGAACCGCTCGCCGGCGGCGGCATGCCGCGCAGCGCCATTGAGGTCCAGTGGGAAGTCGCCGCCGACCCCGCCATGCGCCAGATCGTCCAGAAAGGCACCGCACTCGCCCGCCCTGAACTCGGCCACAGCGTCCACGTCGAACTCACCGGCCTGGAACCCGCTCGCCCCTACCACTACCGCTTCCGCGCCGGCCGCGAAGCCAGCCCGATCGGACACACCCGCACCGCCCCCGCACTCGACGCCATGCCCGCCGCCCTGCGCTACATCTCCGCCGGCTGCCAGCATTTCGAAGCCGGCCACTTCACCGCCTGGCGCCACATCGACGAAGAATCCGAGATCGACTTCGTCAGCCACTACGGCGACTACATCTACGAATACCGCGCCCGCGCCCTCAGCCCCACCGTGGTCCGCCAGCACAACTCCGACGAGATCTACACCATCGACGACTACCGCAACCGCTACGCCCATTACCGCAGCGACCCCGACCTCCAGGCCGCCCACGCCGCCCACCCCTTCCTGATGTCCTTCGACGACCACGAGGTCGACAACAACTGGGCCGGCATCCATTCCGAGGAAGACGGCTCCCCCCGACACCCGATCGCCGTCCCGTCCGAAATCTTCGCCCTGCGCAAGCAGATCGCCTTCCAGGCCTGGTACGAGGCCATGCCGGTCCGCCGCGCCCAGCTCCCCCGCGGCGCCGACATCACCGCCTGGCGCGCCCTGCGCTGGGGCCGCCTTGCCGACATCGCCGTGCTCGACACCCGCTCATACCGCGACGACCAGCCCTGCGGCGATGTGAATGGTCCCCCCTGCCCCGCCGTCGCCAACCCCGCCGCCCAGATCCTCGGCCCCGCGCAAGAGCGATGGCTGTTCGACCGCCTTGCGAACAGCCCGGCCACCTGGAAAATCCTCGCCCAGCAAGTCCCCATCATGCGCCGCGATTTCGGCACCAACGCCCTGTCGATCTCGATGGACAAATGGGACGCCTATCCCGCCGCCCGCACCCGCCTGCTCACCCACCTCCACGACCGCGCCATCAAGAACGTCACCGTCCTGACCGGCGACGTCCACCAGGCCTGGGCCGGCACGCTCCACCTCAACCCCGACGACAGCAAAAGCCCTGCCATCGCCAGCGAGTTCGTCGCCACCTCGATCAGCAGCAACGGCGACGGCTCCGAAACACTGCCCGCCACCGAGCGCGTCATGTCCCGCAACTCGCACATCGCCTTCTTCAACAATCGACGAGGATACACGCTGCACGAAACGACCCCAAAGCAAACCACCGCCACTTTCCGCGGCCTGGATTACGTCTCCCGCCCCGGCGCCCCGCGCGTGGACAAGGGCGTATTCGTGGTCGAGGCTGGGGATCCCAAAATCAACAAGGGGTAGAAGAAAGCGCGTTCTTTTTTGAAAAAAGAACCAAAGAACTTTGATCCATTGGCACCGATGCCAATCACCAGCCGCGGACAAATGATTAAAAGTCTTTTTGCTTCTTTTTCTTCAGAAAAAGAAGATTCTTCCTTCCCCTTCGAGGCCCCCCTGCCCCCGCCGCCCCAGGCCTGCTAGCTTCCCTCCATGCTACGCACCTTCATCAGCGTCACCCTCCCGCTCACTGGGCTAAGCTTCGTCAACCAGGCCGGGCGCGGCGTGATGGCGGTGGTCGGCCCGGTGCTCGCGGTCCAATACGCCCTCTCAGCCAGCGAACTCGGCCTGCTCTCCAGCATGTTGTTCTTCGCCTATTGCCTATGGCAACTGCCGCTCGGCGTGCTGCTGGACATGTTCGGCCCGCGCCGGGTGCAGACCTGGATGGGCCTGCTTGCCGCCGCCGGATTCGCGTTGTTCGCGGTATCGGACAGCCTCGCCGGCTTCATGATCGCCCGCGCCATGATCGGCGTCGGCGTCGCCGCCGGGCTAATGGCGGTGCTGAAAGCCAACGCCCAGGTCTTCCCGCGCGCCCAGGTCGCCGGCATGACCGGCATCGCCATGTTCATCGGCACCGCCGGCAGCCTGCTCGCCACCGCCCCGGTCGAGGCGCTATTGCCGCATATCGGCTGGCGCGGCGTGTTCTGGATCCTGGTCGCCATCACGCTGGCCGCCGTGCTGTGGATCCACACCTCGGTCCAGGACAAGCCCGGGCTGCCCAGCCGCGGCTGGCGCGGCGAAACCGCGGTCATCATCGCCATCGCCCGCAGCCCGATCTTCTGGCGGCTCACCCCGCTGATCGCGCTGATGTCGATCTTTACCTTCACCTATCACGGGCTATGGGCCGGCCCCTGGCTGCGCGATCTCGCCGGCCTGGACGGCCACGCCCGCGCCGCCACGCTGTTCGTCTACGCGCTCGGCATGATGGCCGGCGGGCTGGCGATGGGACAGCTCACCAGCTGGCTCCAGATGCGCGGCCACCCGCCGATGCTGGTGCCGGCGGCCGCAGCCGTGATGATGCTGCTGATCCAGGCCGGGCTGATGTGGGCGCCCAAGGACTTCATCACCGTCACCGCCCTGTGGTCAGCCCTCGCCCTGATCGCCGCGGCCGGCCCGCCAGGCTACGCGGTGATCGCGCAGCACTTCCCGGTCGAGCAGATGGGCCGCGTCTCCACCGTCATCAACACCCTGGTTCTGGCCGGCGCCTTCCTGATGCAAAGCCTGATCGGCTGGATTCTCGACCTCTGGCCCCGCACCGCCAGCGGCGGCTGGGAGCCGGCCGGCTATCAATGGGCGATGGGCCTGTCGATGCTGATGCAATTGGCCGCCCTCGCCTGGGCCTGGCGCTTCCTCAAACGAAAGACCTCGCCATGAACGGCAAGCAAATCCGCAAGCTGCTGGAACGCACGCGGTTGAGTTCGGGCAAAGGCTTTCGCCTCCGCGACCACGACCCCGACGACACCGCCCCCAAGGTGGTCCGCGAAGCCGAGGCCGAAGCCCTGCTCGCCGCCGGCGTCGAACGCCTGTCCGAACTGCAAACCCTGCTCTACGCCCAATCCACCTGGTCGCTGCTGTGCGTGTTCCAGGCAATGGACGCCGCCGGCAAGGACGGCACCATCAAGCACGTGATGTCCGGCGTGAACCCGCAAGGCGTGCACGTGCATTCCTTCAAGGCGCCGAGCTCGGACGAGCTGTCGCATGACTTCCTCTGGCGAGTGAACCGCGAGCTGCCGAAGCGCGGGCATATCGGCATCTTCAACCGCAGCCACTACGAAGAAGTCATCGTCACCCGCGTCCACCCGAACCTGCTCGACGGCCAGGACCTGCCGCCCGAGTTGCGCGGAAAACATTTCTGGCGCGACCGGCTCGGCGACATCGCCAACTGGGAAACCTACCTCGCACGCCAGGGCACCGTGGTGCTGAAGTTCTTCCTCAACATCTCCCGCGCCGAACAGAAAAAGCGCTTCCTCGACCGTATCGACACGCCGGAGAAGCACTGGAAATTCCGGCCCGAGGATGTCACCGAACGGGCGCATTGGGATACCTACATGGACGCCTACGAGGATGCCATCGCGGCCACCGCGACATCGCAGGCGCCATGGTTCGTCGTGCCCGCGGACAGCAAGTGGTTCGCCCGGCTGGTGGTGGTCTCCGCGATGATCGACGCGCTGGAGCGCATGAACCTGGAAGCCCCGCGCATGGCACCTGCCGACGAAGCGCGCATGGTCGAGGCACGGCGGACGCTGGAACTGGAGGACAAGTGATGCGCATCCTCTCCGGTGCCCAGGTGGCGTCCCTGGTCGGCGTGGCCGACCTGATCGACCCGATCGCGGCGGCCATGGTCGAAGTATCGCGCGGCAATATCGAGATGCCGTTGCGCTCGATGGTCAAGCTCCCAGGCAGCAACCACATGGGCATCATGGCCGGCCATCTCGGCGCCCCCGCCGGGCATGGCGTGAAAGTCCTGAGCCTGTATCCCGAAAATCCAAAATTCGGCCGCTCCTCGCATGCCGGACTGTACCTGTTGTTCGACGGTGCCACCGGCCTGCCAGTCCTGTGCATGGACGCCGCCGTGCTGACCGCCATCCGCACCGCCGCGTCCACCGCCGCCGCCTCGCGCGTACTGGCCCGTCCCGACAGCCACGTGCTGGCCATCCTCGGCCTGGGCGAACAGGCGCATAGCCACATCGAAGCGATGCGCGCGGTGCATCCGATCACCCGCATCATCGCCTGGGGCCGCGACCCCGCCAAGCTGAAAACATTCGCGCAGGAAAACGACACCGAGATGGCCGCGAGCGCCGCCGAGGCGGTGGCACAAGCCGACATCATCGTCACCGCCACCCCGGCGCGCGAACCCTTCCTCTCGGCGTCGATGCTGAAACCCGGCCAGCACGTCAACGCCGTCGGCGCCAGCGTCGCCTTCATGCAGGAACTCGCGGCGGACATCGTCGCCGCCACGCGCTATGTCACCGACTACCGCCCGTCGCTGGAACCGCAAGCCGCCGAAATGATCGCGGCACGCAAGCAGGGCTGGGATCACGACATCCCCGAGATCGGCGAGGTCATCGCCGGCACCAAGCCCGGCCGCCAAAGTGCCGACGACATAACAGTCTACCGCTCGCTCGGCATCGCAGCCCAGGATCTCGCCGCAGCGCACGTCATCCTGGCGCGTGCGGTGGAGCGCGGCGTGGGACATGAGATCGACATGACGTGAAGCAAGAATCTTCTTTTTGTGAACAAAAAGAAGCAAAAAAAACTTTATGACTTTGAATGAATAAAAGTTTTTTGGTTCTTTTTTTCAAAAAAGAACTGCTTCCTTTCTACCCTCCCCGCAACCGGTCAACCAACGCCACCGGGTCCGCCGGCACATCATCCCCCCGCCAGCCCACATGCTGGTCAGGCCGCACCAGCACCAGCCGATGCTCATAGGCGGGATCAACACCTTTCGGCAGATCGAGCACCACCAGCGCCATCCCGCGCGCGGCCATCGCCCGCACCAGCGGCATCACATCCAGCGCGGGATCGAAGCGCAACAGCGCGTGCCCGTCACCCAGCAGGTCATAGAGCGACCGCCCATCCAGCCAGACATGCGGCGCCCGGCAGCCCGGCACGGTGGACGGGGTGAAGCTACCCATCGCATAGGCCGGGTGCGCCGCGCCGTCATAGGCAACGATCGGCGAGGCATCGTAGTAGCTGCCGAAATTCAATCCGGCAGCGCAATACTGCTGCACATTGAGATCATAGGCCGCCCGGCCCAGTGCCGCACGCGCAGCCTCGCCCGCAGCGGACTCGTCCTCGATCTCCGGGGCCACGGCGCCGCGCTGGCGGGCCATGGCGTGGGCGTGGTCCATGGCGAAGCGCGATACCTGGGCGGTGATCGGCTGGCGTTCGGCCTCGTAGGAATCCAGCAGCGCCGAACCGCCCCAGCCCGCCAACGCGCCGGCAAGTTTCCAGGCGAGGTCAGCACCGTCGGCAATGCCGGCGTTCATCCCGTAGCCGGCATAGGGCACCCAGATATGCGCGGAATCGCCGCACAGGAACACCCGCCGGTCACGGAACCGGTTGGCGATCAGGCGGCGGCCAAACCAGTCCTCGCGGGCAATCATCTCGAACGGGAAATTATCTTCCACGCCCAGAATGGTGCGGATCGCCCACTCCCGATCCACCGAGTCGAAGTCGGCCTCGTCCGGCCGCAGGTAGTTATGCACCAGCCAGGTCTCGCGCCCATCGATCGCATAGACGTTGCCCGAGCGCCGCGGGTTGAGCGAGAAATTGCACCAGGCCGGCGCGCCCTTGATCCGCGCCAGCAGGCCAGGCGCGCGGATGTGGCTGGACTGAACACGCTGCACCACCGCGTCGCCCTCCAGCACCGCGCCGATCTGCCGCCGCACTTCCGACCGGCCGCCGTCGCAGCCGACGAGAAAGGCCGCCGAAAAATCCTCTGCCGCACCGCTGTCCAGGTCGCGCGCACTGACCCGCACCCCGGCCGCATCCTGTTCCAGCGCCAGGAATTCCATGCGGTTACGGATCGTCACGCCGGGGGTGGCCCAGGCGTGTTCGAACAGGATCGGTTCCAGATACATCTGGTTGATCCGGTGCGGCGGCTCGGGCGTTGGCCACCAGGTGTCCGGTCCGTCCGTTGCGGTATAGCGGTCGCGCCGGCACGGGATCTGGATGCGGGTGAGCTCAAGGCCGGTCATGGTGGTGCGATAGGCGACGTCGTTCGGGTAATCCTCGGGCAGGCCAGCATTTCGCAACGCCTGGGCCACGCCGAGCCGGCGAAAAATCTCCATCGAACGGGCGGCGACGTGATTGCACTTGACGCTCGGCGCCTCGCCGCGATGGCGCGTCTCCAGCACCGTGACCGCGACCCCCCGCCGTGCCAGGTCGATGGCCACGGTGAGGCCGACCGGGCCGGCACCGATGATCAGAACGCTCATGCCGCCGCCAGCACTTGGTCGATCAGGGCTTGGTCGTCCGGCGCCACCAACGGATCGCGCGGGGCGAGCCGGTGGGCGAGCACCAGTCTGGACAGCGCCAGGCGATGCGGCAGCCCGGCGCGGGCGGCTTCCGAGGCCAGGGCGATCGCGCTGGTGGCATGGTACAGGCCGGATGCCGCCTGGCGCGCCAGGGTCTCGTCACCCTGCCCGGCCACTTGTTCGGCAAAGGCGGCAGCGCGATCGAGCTGGCGGGCGAAGGCGTCATCGGCGATCAACGGTCGCAGATGTTCAAGCAGCGGCGGCAAGGCGTTTTCGCGCTTGATCGCGCGCATGACATCCAGTGCCACGATGTTCGAAGTGCCTTCCCAGATCGAGCCGAGATGGGCGTCGCGCAGCAGCCGGGCGTCCGGCCATTCCTCAATGTAGCCGCAGCCGCCGCGCACCTCCATGGCGTCGCCGGTCACTCGGCGGGCGTCGCGGCAGGCGCGGAACTTGATCAACGGGGTGAGGATGCGGGCACGCTTGGCCGCCAGCGGGTCGCCCTGGTCGGCACGGGCGAGGGCGTCGGCGGTGAGAAACATCATGGCACGGGCCTGCTCGGTGGGGACGAGCAGTTTGGTCAGTTGCCGGCGCATCAGCGGCAGGTCGATCAGGGGGCGGCCGAAGGCCTGGCGGTTTCGGGCGATGTGCAGCGCCTCAGTAGAGGCCCGGCGCATCAGGCCGGCGGCGCGCATGCCGTTGGAAAGTCGAGAATTGTTGATCATGTCGGCCATCTGCTTGAAGCCGCTGCCGGCTTGTCCGACGAGATAGGCCTCCGCACCTTCCAGGCGGATCTCGCCGCTGGCCATCGAGCGGGTGCCGAGCTTGTCTTTCAGGCGCAGGATGCGATAGGCGTTCGGCGTGCCGTCGGCTTTCATTTTTGGGAGCAGGAACAATGAGATGCCGGCCAGGCCGGGCGTGTCCTCGCTGCGGGCGAGGACCATGGCGAGATCGGCATCGGCGTTGGAGCAGAACCACTTGTCGCCCCACAGGCGCCAGGTGGCTTCGTTGGACGGTTCGGCGCGGGTGGCGGTGGCGGCGACGTCCGAGCCAGCGCCCTGTTCGGTCATGAACATGGCGCCCTGGGCGAGGGTATCGAAATCGAGGCTGGTGAGGCGGTCGAGATAGCGGGCGACCAGGTCAGGGGCGCCGAACTTCTTGAGCGTTCGGGTCAGGCTGTCGGTCATCGAGACCGGGCAGCACAGGCCGAACTCGGCTTGGACGAAGAGGTAGGTCAGGGCGTACTTCGCCGCCGGCGGCATCGGGGCAGGCCAGCCAAGCACGCCCGGCCGGTGCGACAAGGCGGCGAGGCCGAACTCGCTATAGGCGAGGCGTTCCATTTCGACATAGGCGGGATGCTTGTGGATATCGCTGGCGTCCTGGCCGGTGCGGCGGCGGACGGACAGGGTGGGCGGATTGCGGTCGGCGGTGCTGGCGAGGTCATCGAGGTGGCCACCGGCGAGGGTGCCGAGGCGGTCGAAATGCGGGGTGAGGTGGGCGAAGAGGTCGGGCGGCAGGTGCAAGGCGAACAGGGCGGCGGCGTCGCGGTCGGCGCGGAACAGGTTTTGGCCGTGGGCGTCGGGGATGGCGGTGGGCGTATCCATCGGGTCAGTGGGGCAAGGCGGCGCCGGTGACAGGGACCGGACCGGGACCCGGGCGGCGGCTGGCGAGCATGGCGCGCATTTCTTCGTGGCGGCCGGCGGCGACGTAGGCACGCAGCAGGGTGAAGTCGACCAGGTCGGTTTGGGCGCGACTGCCGCCGAGGCGTTCGCGTTCGGTGATCAGCGGGGCGATGGCGGTGATGGTGGCGTCGTAGTCCTGGCGGCGGAAGGCGGCGAAGGCGCGGGCCAGGGCGGGGACCACGGGGCTGGCGGGGTAGCGGCCGGTTTGGGCGAGTTTTTCGATTTCGGCCAGTCGCGTGTCGAGTGAGGTGGTGTCGCCGGTGGTGGCGTCGGTCAGGGCGATGTGCCAGTCGGCGAAGGCGGTGCCGGCGCGGGGGAACATCGATTGGGCGAAGTCGTGCATCACCTGCCAATGGGCCGGGTCGGGCTTGGCACCGGCGAGTTCGGCGCGCCAGAGGAAGGCGACGGCATCGCCGAGGGCGATCATCTTGTGGCCGCGATGGACGCCGGGGCCGAAGGCGGTGCGGTAGAGCTCGAAGGCAGTCTCGGTGTTGCCGGCGGCGAGTTCGGACAAGGCGAGGTGCCAGCTCAGGTGGCCGGCGAGCGCGCCGTCGCTGGTGTAGCCGGGGAGCCAGGCGGCGAGGAAGCTTCTTGCGGCTTCGCCGTCGCCCTCCTCGTAATGCAGGTGGGCGCGGGCGTGGGCCATCCAGGGGTTGCGCGGGGTGAGGGTTGCGGCTTTTTCGAGCCAGGTTCGGGCTTGGACGTTTTTGCCGTCTTCGACCAGGGCGTGGGCGTGGTGGGCGGCGAACCAGCCGTCACCGTCGTAATGCGGGGCGACGCGGGCGAGAAAGGCGGTCTGTTCGCGTTCGCGGCCGAGGCGGCCGGAGAAACCGATCAGGCCGGAGGGGGTCATGCAGGTGCTCAGCGCCATGGCGTCGCGGGGGTATTTGTCGAGATGGGTGGTCAGGGCGGCGAGGGCGGCGTCGGGCTGGCCGGCGAAGACCAGGTTGAAATAGGCGATGTGGCTGGCTTCGCGGGGGGAGAGGGACGGGGTTTGGCTGGTGGCTTCGGATAGAGCGGCACGAGCGGCCGGCATGTCGCCGCGCATCTGGTGCAGGCGGGCGATGGCGACGTGGGCGAGGGCGAGGTTGGGGTCGGCGGCGAGGGCTTGGGCGAAGGCTTCGGCGGCACCGGGGTAGGCGCCGAGCATGAGGTCGCAGCCCTCGTTGTAGGCGTCGCGGGCGGCGGGGGAGGCGGTGGTGAGGTCCAGGCCGTGGCGGTCGGTCAGCATTTGGGTCGCTCCCCTGTGGGCCGGCTTTGGTGCGGGCGCGGGGGAAGGGTAGTCGGGCGGCGGGGCGGTGGCTAGCTTGGAGGCGGCAGGAAGCAAGGCCGGGCGCTGCCCAGACCCGCCAGGGGATGATCCCCTGGACCTCAATGGTTGAGGGGTGTGATTATTGTTTTGATATCGTAATATTTAGGGTGTGCGGAGATGCTTCGGCTGGTGGGGTTTTTTGCGGAAATGGCCGGGCGGGGCGCGCGACGACGCGGCATGGCGGCGTGGGTGGCCAGTGGGCGGATGGGCGACGCCCGCATGGCGTCCGGTTTGGTCCGGGCGGTTGGGCGGGCGGGGAAATAGGTGGCGCGGGCTGCTCGCGCGGCGGGCGGGCGGGGTTGGGGCGGGATGGGGATTGGCGGTACGGACGCGGCTCGGGCGGCTGGTGGTGCGGGTGGGGGCGGATGAGCGGGTGCTGGCGGGCGGGCGGGCGCTGGGCGGGGCCACGGCGAGCGGTTGGCCGGCGGCGAGGCGGGCGAGTATCGCCAGGAGCAAGCGGAGGATGCGGGCGATGCCGGCATGGATGGCGGCAGCCAGCGCGGTGCTGTCTTGGCTGGGGATGGTGGATTGGATGTCGCGCAAAAGCGCAGCCAGGCCGTCGGCGGCGGGGGGCACCGGCAGGCACACCTGTCCGGTGCGCGCCGGGGCGGCATGCCGTCTGGGGTGGTGCGATGCGCATTTCATTGTTGTTAGTTAGCTCATTCTCCGGCGCGATGCAAGGGAAATTTTTCGGTCAGGTGGGGTGCGGCTTGATTTGTTGGGCGAGGCGGCGTTGCGCGCCGGGGTGGCTGAGAGGCACGCGCATGGGGGTCAGACCTCGCCGTCCTCGAAATAGTCGAGATCGATGCGCTTGAGGGCGACGGTGCGCTGGATGCGGACACCGACGTCGTGGTCGATCATCAAGCCGGACAGCGTGGCGCCGTCGATCAGGATGACGCGCATGTTGCCGAGGCTGTTGGCATAGTCGGAGGCCTCGCGGGAGAAGCTGGAGGTGGTGATGAAGACGCCCTTGTGGGCCGATTGGCCGTGCAAAGCACCGACGAAGGCTTGGATGATGGGTCGGCCGACGACATTGTCGGCGGCGTTGCGCTTGGCTTGGAGGTAGATGCGATCGAGGCCGAGGCGGTCCTCGCTGATGACACCATCGACGCCGCCGTCGCCACTGCGGCCGAGGCGGCGGCCGGCGTCGCGGTGGGTTCCGCCGTAGCCCATGGCGAGCATGATATCGACGACGACGCGTTCGAAGAACTGCGGACTCACCGATCTGAGCCTAGTCAGAAGTTCCTCACGAATATCGTCGTCTAGCACGGCCACCGCACGATCGATGCGTGTTTCCGGTTCCTCGATCATCGGCTCGCCGTCGCCAACGCTGCCAATTTCAAGTAGCGAATCAGAGCTACTGGGCGATCCGCCGTTTGTTGTGATGAAGCCAGGAGCCCGGACAAGCATTTCGAACGTGATTTCCGGGACGCCCGTGTCAATCAGACGGCGGCCCGCTTGCGTCGCTTCGAGCACTCCCCAGTTTTCGGTAGAAACAAGACCGTAGTCTCGCAGATAGCCTCGCGCATTTCGAAATCGCGTGTGGAATAGCCTGCGTCCACTGTGTCGAGTTAACGATCTCTCCTCCGCAGTAAGCCCGAAGTGGTTGGCGACATGTTCCTCGACTTCAGCAATGGGGCGAGGTCCATTTGCGCACGATCGGAGCAGGGGCATAAGGATGGCTTGAACATTGGGAATGGCCACGAACGCCCCCTGAAATGAAAAACGCTGCCGGCTTACATCGGCAGCGTTACACATTGGGCGGGGGTTCGGAAGTCTCGGCGGGCGGGGGAAGCGGCGGGTTGAAGCCCGCCCCACGGGGCTGGGCGTTTTCGTTTTCACAGGTGCCGGATGATGTCCATGCGCTGATGCAGGATACGAACGATATCGAGCAATCCGGTGTCGGTGCGACGGAAGAACAGGATGTGTGAGCCTATCGCGGTCTTGCAGTAGCCCTCTCGGATATCGTCCGCTGCGCGGCTCTGGCGTGTGCCTGCGGCCAGTTCTTGGCACGCGTCACGCATCGCCAGCACATAGCGTTCCGCTTGCTCCTCGCCCCACCGCTCGGCGGTATAGGCCCAAATTTGTTCGACATCGGCTCTGGCGGCAGGGGATAGGATGTAGCCGGTCATTCCGGTCGTGATTTGCGTTTCCCGGCTACGAATGCGTCGAAGTCAAACGGGGTGGAGGGACCGGAATTCTCGCCCTCGATCAGGGCGGCGCGCAGGGCGTGCAACTTGGCTTCGTTCTCTTCCAGGAGCCGAAGACCAGCTCGCACCACGTCACTGGCGGAGCCGTAGCGGCCGTTTTGCACCTGTTGGTCGATGAAGCTGGCGAAGTGGTCGCCGAGCGAGATGGAGGTGTTTCGGGCCATGGGGTGCTCCTTTCGTGTACCATCATATACCAGTTTGTGGTACAACTCAAAGGCATCTCGCACTCCGCACGGGCTGCTGCGGCGTGAGGGGCCTGGACCAACCGGGGTAATAGTTGACATATTGGGGGTCGGCATGAAGAGTCGGATGGCGCTTCGCTTATCCGACCTACGATTTGTCTGGTACGGATCGGTGTTCTTGGGGTTCGGTATAAGGTAATGAAAGTTCTTTGGTTCTTTCTTTCAAGAAAGAACGTGCTTACTTGAGGTTTTGATTGCCATTTGATTCGCCGGCCTACGGCGGGTGCTTTGGCGGCGAGGTTTGCTTTTGGCGCGAGCGGCCCCCCCCTCCGGCTCCCCCCGCGAGCGGGGGGAGAGAAGTAAAGTGCGAGGCGTTGGTGGAGGTTAGCCGACGCTTTCGGGTTCTTTTTCGGCGCCGCCTTCGTCGCTGTCGCTTTCGGGTTTGGGCAGGGCGGAGACGCTGGCTTCGATGAATTCGAAGGCCAGGGCTTTGTCTTTCATTGTGACTTTGACCGCGCCGCCTTTGACCAGCTTGCCGAACAGGAGTTCTTCGGCGAGCGGTTTCTTGATGTGCTCCTGGATCACGCGGGCGAGGGGGCGGGCGCCGTAGAGGCGGTCGAAGCCGCGTTCGGCGAGCCATTCCTTGGCGGCACTGGACAGTTCGATGGTGACGTTGCGGTCCGCCAGTTGGGCTTCGAGCTGCATGACGAATTTCTCGACCACGCGGGCGACGATGTCCTGGGTGAGTGCCGCGAAGGCGACGATGGCGTCCAGGCGGTTGCGGAATTCAGGGGTGAAGAGGCGCTTGATGGCTTCGCCGTCTTCGCCTTTGCGGCCTTCGTCGCGGGCGAAGCCGATGGTCTCCTTGGCCAGGTCCGACGCGCCGGCGTTGGTGGTCATGATCAGGATGACGTTACGGAAATCGACCGTCTTGCCGTTGTGGTCGGTCAGTTTGCCGTGGTCCATGACCTGGAGGAGGATGTTGTAGAGGTCGGGGTGGGCTTTTTCGATTTCGTCGAGCAGGAGGACGCAATGCGGGTGCTGGTCGATGGCGTCGGTGAGCATGCCGCCCTGGTCGAAGCCGACATAGCCCGGGGGGGCGCCGATCAGGCGGCTGACCGAGTGGCGCTCCATGTATTCGGACATGTCGAAGCGGATCAGCTCGATGCCGAGGGTGGCGGCGAGCTGGCGGGCGGCTTCGGTTTTGCCGACGCCGGTGGGGCCGGAGAAGAGGTAATTGCCGATCGGCTTTTCGACTTCGCGCAGGCCGGCGCGAGCGAGTTTGATGGCGGCGGCGAGGGTCTCGATGGCCTTATCCTGGCCGAAGACCATGGATTTGAGGTCGCGTTCGAGGTTGCGCAGGGTTTCCTTGTCGTCCGAGGAGACCGATTTGGCGGGGATGCGGGCGATCTTGGCGACGATTTCTTCCACGTCCTTGAGGGTGACGGTCTTGCGGCGCTTGTTCTCGGGCAGGAGCATGCGGCTGGCGCCGACTTCGTCGATCACGTCGATCGCTTTGTCGGGCAGCTTGCGGTCGTGGATGTATTTGGCCGAGAGCTCGACGGCGGCGCGGATGGCTTCCTCGGTGTAGCGGACCTTGTGGTGTTTTTCGTAGTTGGATTTGAGGCCGCGCAGGATTTTGACGGTGTCTTCGATGTTGGGCTCGTTGACGTCGATCTTCTGGAAGCGGCGAACGAGGGCCCGGTCTTTTTCGAAGTGGTTGCGGAATTCCTTGTACGTGGTGCTGCCGATGCAACGCATGTTGCCGCTGGCCAGGGCGGGTTTCAGCAGGTTGGAGGCGTCCATCGCGCCGCCCGAGGTGGCGCCGGCGCCGATCACGGTGTGGATTTCGTCGATGAACAGGATGGCGTTGGGGTGGGCTTCGAGCTCGGTGATGACGGCCTTGAGGCGCTCCTCGAAGTCGCCGCGGTAACGGGTGCCGGCGAGGAGGGCGCCCATGTCGAGCGAGAAGATGGTGGATTTGGCGAGGACTTCGGGCACGTCGCCGTCGATGATGCGCTTGGCCAGGCCCTCGGCGATGGCGGTTTTGCCGACGCCGGGGTCACCGACGTAGAGCGGGTTGTTCTTGGTGCGGCGGCAGAGGATCTGGATGGTGCGCTCGATTTCGGACTCGCGGCCGATGAGCGGGTCGATCTTGCCGGCCTGGGCCTTCTTGTTGAGGTCGACGCAGTAATTGCCGAGTGCGTCCTGGCCCTTGCCCCTTGGCTTCTCCTCGCGTTCCACTTCGCCGCCACCTTCCTGGTTGCCGGAGCCCTTCACCGGGCGGGGGGCGGAGCGGCCCGGCGCCTTGGCGATACCGTGGCTGATGAAATTCACCGCGTCGAGCCGGGTCATGTCCTGGGTTTGCAGGAAGTAGACCGCGTGGCTTTCGCGTTCGCTGAACAGGGCGACGAGGACGTTGGCGCCGGTGACTTCGTCGCGGCCGGAGGATTGGACGTGGATGGCGGCGCGCTGGACGACGCGTTGGAAGCCGGCGGTTGGTTTTGGGTCGCCGGGGCGGTCGGTGGCGAGGCCCGCCAGGTCTTTGTCGAGGAACTCGGTGAGTTCGCCGCGCAGCTTGTCGATGTCGACACCGCAGGCGCGCAGCACGGTTGCGGCGTCAGTGTCGTCGGTCAGACCGAGCAGGAGGTGCTCCAGAGTGGCGTATTCGTGCTTGCGCTCGGTGGCGAGACCGAGGGCGCGGTGGAGCGTCTGTTCAAGATTGCGGGACAGCATGGTTGTCAGCGCTCCTCAGGATGGAGGTGGTCTTGGGGACTCCCCCCGGTCCAAGTGATGGCACGGCGGTATTCGTCAAGCGGTGGCCGGATCGGTGGCTTGGCCAGATGCAATCATTCGCGGTCCCCATCGGTTCGCACCAGCGTTTTCTTGGGGCCGGAGGTTAATTTTTGGGCAACTCCGCGGAATATTGAGACGGTCGCGCGGTCGGTTGGAGGGTAGCCAACGCGTGATACTCAAATGGGCATGCGTTGGGGCGGCGGGAATGGGCGGGAGCCATGCGGCGTGCGGCGGCCAGGGCTGGCGAAAAAGGGGGCGAGGCGACGGCGATCAGTCCTTCTCAATCGTGCACTGGAGCGGGTGCTGGTTCTGGCGGGCGAGGTCCATCACCTGGGTGACCTTGGTTTCGGCGACCTCGTATGTGAAGACGCCGCAGACGCCGACGCCGCGGCGATGGACGTGGAGCATGATGCGGGTGGATTCCTCGCGGGTCTTCT
Source organism: Asaia bogorensis (assembly GCA_945869965.1). Taxonomy (GTDB): domain Bacteria; phylum Pseudomonadota; class Alphaproteobacteria; order Acetobacterales; family Acetobacteraceae; genus CAMDGX01. Next base: position 3,497 of record CAMBRC010000063.1, on the reverse strand, counting down.
GGAAGAAGCGCTCGAGGACGTGGACGACAAACTCCATCGGAGTGTAGTCGTCGTTGAGCATCAGCACTTTGTACATGGCGGGCTTGCGGGTTTTCGGGCGCGCCTTGACGACGACGCCGGTGTTCGGCGTCTCGCCGCCGCCCTTGCGGCCATCGCCGTCTCGTCCGCCATCGTTGGGCTTATCGCCGTCGTTCATCCTGTGCCACCATTGTCCTTGTCGGGCGTCCTGGTCGGGCGTCTCTGCCGCGTATTCTGTGCCCCAAGCAGTTAGCATATCGCAAACTGCGGTGCGGCGAAACGCCCCAGGCGAGGCTCGGCGGGCGGCGGGCGATCACGGGACGTTGAACGCGGATGGGGCGTTGTACGCAGACGAGGCCCGGACGGGGGGGCGTCCGGGCCTCGTCGCGTGGCCACAGCTCGGCAGGGGGTGGCCTGCCGGCGGGCCTCTCCGGTCAGCGCGTGCCTGATTAGGCGACGCGTCCGAATTTCTCAACGGCCAGTGTAACACGTGCGGTGATCGGCGCCAGCGCCTGTTCGGTAAGTTTTACCGAAGCGTCGGTCAGCTTCCCGGTCTCGGCCATCGCGGTCTCCATCGAGGCGCGCGCCATGGTGGTCTGGAGGTCCATCGCTTCCTTGATCGACTTCACGCCCGACATCGCCTTCATCGTGCCCATCGCGGCCTCGACCTGGGCCTGGGCGGTGGCGGCGAAGGTCTTGTGCAGGTCCTGCACGCCGGCGGCCCAGATCTGGCCAGCCTTCATCATCGCCTCGAAATTGCCTTGGCTGAAGGATACGAATTCTTCGGCCGACTTCACTGCCTTGTCCATGGTGCTCTTTACCTCAGTTTGGGTTTTTTCAAAGCCGGCAAATGCACCGGCCACACTGTCGTTCAGGGCGGCCACGGTTTGGTTGACCGTTACCACGTCGTCGCTGCCGGCAGTCGCGAGCGCGGGTGCGGGCTTGGTGGTGGCGGTCGGCTTCCTGGCCATGGCCTGATCTCCTTGTCCGCTTCGACCGGGACCGCGCGGCGGTTGGGTCGTTGCTTCTGAAACACGTTATGCTGCGGTGCAGCACGGCACCTTATAGGCGCGGCGGTTTGCGGGGGTCAAGGGAATTTTGTGCACTGCACAATACGGTATCACGCCGGGTTTTTGGCGCTGGTGGGGCGGCGGATATTTTTAAGATCATCCGGCAACGTATTCAATTGCATGATTTTTGAAACGGGGTTTGGACTGGACAGGGCGGTTCGGCGACCGCTAGAATCAGCTTTACCCGCTGGGAGACTGCTCTGCGATGGCTGTGCGTCTGTGTCCACCGCGTTGCATGGCGCGGGTCATCAGTGGATTCGTGCTGGTGTTGTTGTTGACGGCGCCGGCCTCGGCGCAGATCGGCTCCGAGCGCTACAGCTCGTTGATCATGGAGGCGCGGACCGGGCGGGTTGTATCGTCGGTCAATCCGGATGAGCTGCGCCATCCGGCCAGCCTGACCAAGATGATGACACTCTATATGGTGTTCGAGGCGCTGCGCGACCGGCGGATTTCGCTGTACCAGAACGTGCCGGTGTCGCAATTCGCTGCCTCGATGTCGCCGACCAAGCTCGGGGTTCCGCCGGGGGGGCGGCTTTCGGTGGAGGAGGCGATCCTCGGCCTGGTGACGCGTTCGGCCAATGATGCCGCCGCAGCACTGGGGGAATTGCTCGGCGGGGATGAGGACCGGTTTGCGCGGATCATGACGCTGCGAGCCCGCGCCTTGGGAATGAGCCGGACGGTGTTTCGCAATGCCTCGGGCCTGCCGGATTGGGACCAGGTGACGACGGCGCGCGACATGGCGACGCTGGGGCGCCGGCTGGTTTTCGATTTTCCGCAGGAATACAGATACTTCGCCACCACGACCTTTCGCTTTCGCGGCCAGGTGCTGCGCAACCACAACAACCTGCTGGATGCCTATCCCGGCACCGATGGGCTGAAGACCGGCTATATCGACTCGTCCGGCTATAATCTGGTCAGCTCGGCGGTGCGCGGCAATGTGCGACTGATCGGCGTGGTCATGGGGGCGGCGCGGGGCGGGGAGCGCGACCTGCATATGATGGCGCTGCTGGACCAGGGGTATGAAAAACTGGACGTGCCGATTGCGCCGCGCGTGGCGCAGGGGGGCAGAGTGCCGTCGCTGATCGCCGCTGCCCATGCGGCCTCCACGGCGTCAATGGTGGCGCCGTCGCTGATCGCGCCGCGGGCGCGGCCCTCCGCCCGCTGGTCAGTGCAGGTCGGCGCCTTTGGCACCGAGGCGGCGGCGCGGCAGGCGGCGGTGGCGGCGCGGCGCATTGCCGATGCGGGTGAGGCGCGGGTGGAAACGGTGGTGATCAACCGCAAGCCGTCCTATCGCGCCCAGCTGAGCGGGCTGAGCCAGACGGATGCGCAGGTGGCCTGTTCCGCGCTGAGCCGGCGCAAGATCGCCTGTACGCCGATCCGGCCGGAGGCCGGGCATATGGCCAGCCGCTAGCCAACTCTTGCGAGCGGCGCCCGGGTTGCGCATCTTGGCGGGATTGCACGGCCGGACGCCGGCCGCAGGGAGAGTTTGATGGACGGCAGGCAGGACGCGCGACATATCACCATCCACGCGCCCCAGGATTTCGCCGGGATGCGCGCGGCCGGGCGGTTGGCCGCCGAGACGCTGGACATGGTCACCGGCCTGGTTGTGCCAGGTGTCACCACCGAGGAACTCGATCGTGTTTGCCACGCGTATATCCTGGCGCATGGTGCGGTGCCGGCGCCGCTGAATTATCGCGGCTATCCGAAGTCGATCTGCACGTCGATCAACCACGTGGTTTGTCACGGCATTCCGGGCGACCGGAAGCTGGACGCCGGCGACATCATCAATATCGACGTGACCGTGATCCTGGACGGGTGGTACGGTGACAGCTCGCGCATGTACTGCGCCGGGCCGCCGAGCACCAAGGCGCGCAACCTGATCGAAGTGACCCATGACGCGCTGATGCGCGGGATCGCAGCCGTCAAGCCGGGTGCGCATTTCGGCGATATCGGCCATGCCATCCAGGCCTATGTCGAAGCCCAGCGCTTCAGCGTGGTGCGTGATTTCTGTGGCCATGGCATCGGGCGGACGTTCCACGCGCCGCCCAACGTGCTGCACTTCGGCCGCCGTGGCGACGGGCCGCGGCTGGAGCCCGGGATGTTCTTCACCATCGAGCCGATGGTGAACGCCGGCCGGCCGGACGTGAAAGTGCTCGACGACGGCTGGACCGCGGTGACGCGGGACCGCAGCCTGTCGGCACAGTTCGAGCATATGATCGGGGTGACGGATACCGGGTGTGAGATCTTCACCCTGTCGCCCGACGGGCTGTTCAAGCCACCCTACCCCGCGGCTTGAGCTGGCGGGAAGGAAGGCCAGGGGCTTTGCCCCTGGACCCCACTAGGGGTCCGAGACCCCTGGACCCTCAACCATGAAGCGCCTTCGGCAGAGGGGGCATCGAGGCCTCGATG
>CAMBRC010000062.1 GCA_945869965.1 Asaia bogorensis | reverse complement strand
GGTCCCTGGACCCTCAACCATAAGCGCCTTCGGCTTAGGGGGGCCTCGAGGCCGTGATGAAGGCCTCGATGCCCCCCTAAGCCGAAGGCGCTTACAGAAGGGGGTCTGGGGCCGCCGGCCCCAGCGGGTCCAGGGCAGAGCCCTGGCCTTCCTACCGCACGATGATCGACATCTGGTGGCCGATCGCGCCACCGCCGGCGAGCGTCCGGCGGCGATGGCTGAAGAAGCGGGTTTCGTCGGCCAGGGTGTCGAGGCCCGTCACGGTGACGGTACCAGCGCCGGCTGTGTGGAGCCGTTCGCCGCAATAGCCCGCGAGGTCGAACTGCCAGCGTTCGGGGCGGCCTGGAAGGAAGAAGCGGGTGTCGGCGGGGTTGTTGGCCAGCACGGCATCGCGCAGGTCGGCGGCCACTTCGTAGCTGGGCTGGCCGATGCAGGGGCCGACGGCGGCGAAGATGCGTTCGCGCCGGGCGCCGAGGGCTTCCATGGCGTCCAGCGTGGCTTCCAGCACCCCGGCGACGGCCCCGCGCCAGCCGGCATGCGCGCCACCGATGACGCCGGCCTGCGCATCGGCGAACAGCACCGGGGCGCAATCGGCGGTGACGATACCGATGGCGATCCCGGGCCGGTCGGTCACGGCGGCATCGGCGCGCGGGCCTTGGCCGGGCAGCCAGGCGGCCTCGACGCGCGCCACCTCGATGCCGTGCACCTGGGTCAGGCCAATGAGCTCGGCCGGATCGGCGCCCAGGGCGCGGGCGGCACGGGCGCGGTTTTCCAGGACCGCCTCGCGCGAGTCCTGCCCGGCCAGGGCGCAGTTCAGGCTGGCGTAGGGGCCTTGGGACACGCCCCCGCGCCGGGTGAAGAAGCCGTGCGGGAAAGGCAGCCCGGCGGCGATGAATTCGGCTTCGGTCATTCGGCAAATCCCGGCAGGGGGGGCAGGCCAGGGTGGCAAACCGCCATCGCCTTGAACAGCCGGCCCATGTGATGCGGCTCGGCCAGGCGCGAGGCGGCCTGCATCAGGGCGCCTGCGCGCGCCGGCGGCTGGGTGCGGGCAAGGACGCCGCTGCGCTGGAACAGGCCGAGACGGGTGAGGAAGATGCCCTGCGGCACCGGCCCCTGCACACTGGCGCCAGCGGCGCGCGCCACGGCGGCCAGCGCCTGGAAATCGAAATGCGCGGTCAGGTCGGCGGCGCCGGGGTTGGCGAGGGGATCGGCGGGTTTGCCATCACGCAACGCCTGAAGACTATCGCCGGGAGCCGAGTGCTCCGGGCCGTAGTCGATGAGCAGCGCCACGCCACCTTGGGCGACGATCCGGGCCGCCAGCGCCTGGACGATGTCACGCGATGCCGGGCTCCATTCGACCACCTCGCCCTCGGCGGCCGCCACGGTGGGCGGCGTCGGGCAAGCGACCTCGACAAACACGCCGTCCGACACGTACCGCTCCGCCCATCCCGCGCCCCGGCGCATGCATTGGCGGACCGGCAGCGCGTCGAAAAACTCGTTGGCCAACAATACCAGCGGCCCCGGCGGCACCTCGTCCAGCCGATCATGCCATGTGGCATCGGGCACGACCGTCGCCTGGCGCGCCCGCAGGCTGGGCGAGGTTTCCACCAGATGTACGTTCGCGGCCAGCCCAGGCGCCGCCCGCCGCAAGACCCGCAAGGCGTCCGCCATCAGCGTGCCGCGCCCCGGTCCGGCCTCGGCCAGCACAGCATCGCCGGGCGCCCCCATCGCCTGGAACGCCACCGCCGCCCAGGCCCCCAGCAGCTCGCCGAATACCTGGGAAATCTCCGGCGCCGTGGCAAACCCGGCCAGCGGGTCGGCACCGGCATAGAACGCCGCATTGGCCCGCGCCATGAAGGCGTCGAGACGCTCGATCACTGGCAATATATCACTTGGCGCGTCGGATCAGCACCAGCCCGGCCGCCAGCATCGGCAGGCTGAGCACCTGCCCCATCGTCGCCCCGGCATACAGGAATCCCAGGAACGGGTCCGGCTGGCGAAAAAACTCGCCGATGATGCGCGCGATCGCATAGCCCGCGAGGAACACCCCGGTCAGCAGCCCGGCGCGCGCGCGCAACGCATCGCTGCGGCTCAGCACCAGCATCACCACCAACAGCAAAAACCCTTCCAGGAAAGCCTGGTACAGCTGGCTCGGATGCCGCAACAGGTCGCCGGCGCCGGGAAAGCGCATCGCCCAAGGCAGGCTGGCCGCCGCCTCGCGCCCCCACAGCTCGCCATTGGCGAAATTCGCCAGCCGCCCCAGCCCAAGCCCGACGGGCGCCACCACAGCGACGCGGTCGGCAAACCCCCACAGCGGGATCTTCTGCCGCCGGCAATAGGCCACGACGGCGATCGCCACCCCCAGCATCCCGCCATGAAACGACATGCCGCCATGCCAGACGGCAAAAATCTCCATGGGATCAGACAGATAACGCACCGGCTGGTAGAACAGCACATAGCCCAGCCGCCCGCCGAGCACCACGCCCACCGTCGCCCAGGTCAGGAACTCGTCGGCCTGCAACGGCGTCGCCACCGCCGGCGCCTTCTGCGCCAGCACCCGCAGCCAGCGCCAGCCGATCACCAACCCGCCGATATAGGCCAGCGCATACCAGCGCAGCACCAGCGGCCCCAGCACCAGGAAGGTTGTATTGTCGGGGAAGAATTCCATCTGCACACAACCCCCAAAAGATCGCCTCTCGACGGAAATTTCGCGCCGACAAACGCGCCGCCACCGGGGTATAAGGCGGCGCGCCCACGCCGCAAAGCCGACAGGAGACCGCCATGGCCGACCGACCGCGATTGCTGGACGACCTCGCCGGGGTGGCCGGCGGTGCCGTCTCCGCCCTGGTCGGCCTGCGCGACGAAGCCGAGGCGATGATGCGCGCCCGGGTGGACGAGACGCTGCGCCGCCTGGACCTGGTGCGCCGCGAGGAGTTTGACGCCGTCGCCGCGATGGTGGCGAAGGCGCGCGACGCCCAGGAAGCCGCCGAAGCCCGGCTCGCGGCCCTGGAAGCAAAGCTGGAAGAACTGACCCGCAAGCCCGGCGGCGGTGGCCCCGGCATGATCGCCTAACCGGCTATCTGAGATGGTGGTTTAACTTCGTACCACTATCGCTTGATTCGGTCTTGCGACACCCCTTGCCTCCTGCGTAGGATTCGGCCAGGCCGACCCCGAGTCGCGGCACATTTCCATCCGGGGAGACACCGCATGTCAGCCCATGCCGCCACCTTCACCACCGAGCTTGCCGCCAATCCGCTCGACGTGATCGAGCAGATCGTCGCCGCCAATGACTGGCTATGCGACCGCCGCAGCGACTCCGAAATGGCCGCCGAAGCCCCCGGCCGCTGGTGCGACTATGGCCTGTACTTCAGCTGGTCCAACGAAATCAGCGCCATGCACTTCACCTGCGCCTTCGACCTGAAGGTGCCGGAAAAGCGCCGCCCCGCGCTGTATGAACTCCTGGCCCTGGCCAATGACCGGCTGTGGATCGGCCATTTCGGCATGGATGCCGCCGACGGCATGCCGGTCTTCCGCCACTCCGTGCTGCTGCGCGGCGCCCCCGGCGCGTCGGCCGAGAGCCTCGAAGACATGGTCGATATCGCGATCTCCGAGTGCGAACGCTTCTTCCCCGCCTTCCAGTTCGTACTGTGGGGCGGCAAAGCCCCGGCCGAAGCACTGCAAGCGGCGATGCTGGAGTGCGTTGGCGAAGCATAGTAAGGCTGGGCTTTGCCCAGACCCACCAGGGGCCAAGCCCCTGGACCTTATACATTAAGGGTCCAGGGGGCTTGGCCCCTTGGCGGGTCTGGGCGGAGCTCAGCCTTTTCCTTAAGCCACCTGAGGCACAAACATGACCGCCATCCCCCCGATCCTCCTCGTCGGCTTCGGCAAGATGGGCGGCGCCATGCTCGCCGGCTGGCGCGAGCGCGGCCTGGCCCCTTCGATTGCCGTCGACCCGATGCTGCCGCCGGCGCCGGGGCCGGAGGTGACGGTGGTCGCCGATGCCGCCGCTATTCCCGCCACCTTCAAGCCGTCGGCCATCGTCCTGGCGGTCAAGCCACAGAACGCCGCCGAAACCCTGCCACTTTACGCCAGATACGCCGACTCCGCCGTGATGCTGTCGATCATGGCCGGCCGCACCCTGGCCGGCATGCGCGCCCTGCTCGGTGAGGCGTCCGTCGTGCGCGCCATGCCGAACACCCCGGCCGCCGTGCGCCAGGGCATCACTGTCGCCTGCCCCGGCCCCGGCGTGACCGCCGCCCAACGCGCCCTGTGCGACACCCTGCTGTCGGCCATCGGCTCGGTCGCCTGGGTGGACGACGAGGCCCTGCTGGACCCCGTCACTGCCGTCTCCGGCAGCGGCCCGGCCTATGTCTTCCTGCTGGCCGAACTGATGGAACAGGCGGCCATCGAACAGGGCATCCCCGCCGACCTCGCCCGCAAGCTGGCGCGCGAGACGGTCTCCGGCTCCGGCGCGCTGCTCGCCGCCAGCCCCGAGGACGCCGCCGTGCTGCGAAAGAACGTCACCAGCCCCGGCGGCACGACGGCTGCGGCGCTGGCGGTTCTGATGGAGCAGACGGCGATGCCCGACGCATTGTCACGTGCGATTGCCGCGGCGACAGCCCGATCGCGCGCGCTTGCCGGGTGACAACGGCCCCGCCACGCCCCATCTTGGCGGCATGGACGCACCACCGGACCGGGATACCGACGCGGCACTGGTCACCGCCTGTTTCGAGCAGATCGCCGGCGACGGCTGGTCGCGGCTGAGCATTGCCGCCGCCGCCCGCGCGGCCGGCATCCCGCTCGACATCGCCCGCCGCCGCCTGCCGGACCGCTGCGCCCTGTTGCTGCGTTTCGGCGCGCTGGCCGACGCGTTCGCGCTCAAGGACGCCGCCGCCGAGGGTCCCGCCCGCGACCGGCTGTTCGACTTGGTCATGCGCCGGATCGACTTCCTGCAAACCCACCGGGCGGGGGTGATCGCGCTGTTGCGCGCTGTGCCGTTCGATCCCCTGGCCGCCATGCTGCTCGCCAGCGCCAGCCTGCGCGGCATGGGCTGGTTGCTGGAAGGGGCCGGCATCGGCGCCGCCGGGCCCAAGGGCGGCCTGCGCGCCGCCGGGCTGCTTGCCGTCTGGGGCTGGACCATCCGCGCCTGGGAGCGCGACGACAGCCAGGACATGGCGGCCACCATGGCCGCCCTTGATGCCGCCCTGGGCCGCGCCGAACGCGCCGCCGGCTGGCTCGAACCGCGCCCCGCCCCCGAACCTCCTGCCGCCGAATCTCCCCCACAGGAATAGGAACTCCCCATGGCAATCGATCCGAAATGGCCGCAAGCCAGCTTCCCCGGCGCCGAGGAATTCCAGAAGATGCTCGGCCAGATGAAAATGCCGGGGATGCCAGACACCGAGGCGCTGATGCGCGCCCATCAGCGCAACATGGAAGCGCTGTCCGCCGCCAACCGCATCGCCCTGGAAGGCGCCCAGGCGGTGGCCAAGCGCCACATGGAAATCATGCAGCAAACCATGGGCGAGCTGACCGAAACCCTCAAAGCCCTGGCCAGCGGCGCCGGCCCCCAGGACAAGGCCGCCAAACAGGCCGAAATGCTCAAATCCGCCTATGAGCGCGCCGTCGCCAACACCCGCGAGGTCGGTGACCTGATCCAGCGCTCGAACAGCGAGGCAATGGGTGCCCTGAACCAGCGCGTGACCGAGGCGGTCGACGAACTGACCCAGCTGATCGGCACGGCGCGCAAGCCGTAAGGCCGGGGCTTCGGCCCATACGCGCGACCCTAAGGGCTTGCGCCTGCTCGGTTGAGTGCGATTCGAGACTTGATTGGCAGCATCCTCTGGTGATCGCCGCTGATCATTGATCGTGTCTTGGTTGCGCGCAGTCGCTGATCGTGAGGCGACCGCGCAGGCGTTTGGTGTATTGCAGCAGCTACGGAATATCCGTTTTGCCGCCGAGCTTCCTTGCCACCCACCAGGCTCAAACCCGCATGACTTTCGCTGCGCGCGTATGGGGCTTCGCCTCGGACCCCACTGGGCCCCGAGCGCGCCTTCGCGCGACGGTCCGAGACCTTTGACCTCAACGCTGTAGCGCCTTCGGAAAAGGAGCTCGATGGATGGGGGTCTGGGGCCTCAGGCCCCAGCGGGTCGAGGGCAGAGCCCTCGCCGTGCTTCACCCAAGCGCCACCGCCAATCGCTCCACGTCGGCAGCGGCGGGCGCGTTCGGATGGCGCTGCAGGAGCGGCGTTTGGCGGCGGATGGCGTCGCGGACGCGGTCATCGCGGCGAATGATGCCGGCGAGTGGCGGGGTATGGCCCAGGAAGGCGGCGCAGGCCCGGGCCAGGGTGGCGTAGGTGCGTTGGCCGGCCGCCGAGGTGCTGGCCTGGTTGACAACGATCCGAGCCTCGCTGGGTGCGGCGGCGCTGTCGCGGTCGGCATGGTGCAGTTTCAGCACGGCGTAGGCATCGGTCAGGCTGGTCGGCTCCTCGGTGGCGAGCACCAGCAGCAGGTCGGCAAAGCGCGACAGGCGCCGTGTGGTGCGGTCGATGCCGGCGCCGAGATCGAGGACGACGTGGTCATAGCCGGCTGCGGCGGCGCGCAAGGCGGCCAGCACCGCGTCCAGTGTCGCGTCATCCAGGCCGGCGAGCGCACCGGAGCCGGAGCGCCCGGCGAGGATGTCAAAGCCGGCGGGATGATGGACCAGCGCGTCGATCAGGCGGCATTTGCCGGCTACCACGCTGGCGATGTCGAGTGCGGGCATCAGGCCAAGCTGGATGTCGACATTGGCCAGCCCCAGGTCACCATCGAACAACAGCACCCGCCGGCCGGCCCGCACCAGGGCGTGGGCCAGCGTGATGGCGAACCAGGTCTTGCCGACGCCACCCTTGCCGGAGGCCACGGCCACGATGCGCGCCGTATGCGCCGGCAGGACGCGGGCGGCTGCAAGAGAAAGTGCGATCGTCATGCGACAGGTTCCGGAACGGGAAGAACGGTGGCGGTCGGCAACCGCATCAATCGACGCGACAACAGGTCGGGGGTCAGCGGCACCATCCCGTCCGCAGCACCCGGGCCAATGCCCGCCTCGGCAAGCGCCAGCCCGGCCTCGGCAGCGGCAAGCACGCTGCCCATGCGCCGCGCGACATCCAGCTTGGTAGCCACCAGCAGGTCGGCCCCCAAGGCAGCGTGGGCGGCGGCGACATCGGCAGCCTCCGCCGGATCCATGCCGGCCGGCAACACGAGCGCCAGCCGAGCGCCAACGGCGGCGATCAGTTCGGCCAGGCCGTCCCGTTGCGCGGGGTCGAACAGGTCGGCGCCCGGCGCATCGATCAGCACTGGCGCACCCTCGTGCCGGCGGTCGAGCGCCTTGCGCAGCGCGGCTGGCTGGCTGGCGACCAACAGGTTGAGGCCGAGCACGCGGGTAAAGGCAGCAAGCTGCTCGGTGGCGCCGGCGCGCTGGCCATCGGCGGTGATGACCATCGGCTTGATGCCGGCCATGACCAGGCGGGTGGCCAGGCGCACCGTGCTGAGCGTCTTGCCGGCGCCTGGCGGGCCGACCAGCATCAACGGCTTGCTGTCGGCCACCAGCGGCAAGGCGGCAAAGCGCAGGACGGTTGCGAGCGCAAAAGGCAGCGGGCCGGCGCCCAGCTTGCGGCGCAACGCAGGCGAGGCGCCGTGGTATTGGAGTGCCGCAACCTGCGCGGTGTCGACGACGGGCTTGGGGCGCGGCGGGGCCGGGGAAACAGCAGGGGATGGCTCGTCCCCGACCTCCAGCCCAGCGGTCACCTCCATCCCATCGGCCACCCGCCGCGACGACAGGATCAGCGCATCCTGGCCAAGCGCGCCCCGAACCAGCCGCATCGCCTCGGCCATGGTCGGCGCACGAAAAAGCTTCAGCCGCATGGCAAGCTCAAAGCAAAGTGAATAAAAGTTTTTTGGTTCTTTTTTTCAAAAAAGAACAAGCGCTTCTTTTTGAAAAAAGAAGCAAAAACTTTCATCCATTCAGAAAGGACCATCACAGGCTGCCAACCGTGCGGATGCGCACCCGCGGGTGGATTTCGGTTTGCGCCATCACCGGGGTTTCCGGCCGGATGCGTTCGACGATCGCGCGGACATGGGCGCGCAGCGGCGCGCTGGTCAACAGCACCGGAGCTTCGCCAGCATTGGCCGCGGCGTCGAACTCGGCGCGCAGGCGCTGCATGAACTCGGCGAGCTTGGTCGGCGCCATCGCCAGCTGAAGCTCATCGCCGGTGCCGACCAGCGAGTCATGGAACTCGTTCTCCCAGTTTGCCGACAGCGTGATCAGCGGCAGGTAGCCGTTCGGGCCGAGATGCGCGTCGCTCAACTGCCGCGCCAGGCGGGTGCGGACATGCGCGACGATCGCCGGGATGGCGCGGGCCGAGCCGGCACAGGCCTCCTGGATGCCCTCCAGGATGGTGGCCAGGCGCGGATCGAGATGCGCTCCGCCAGCAGGCCCTGGAGCACCCGCTGCACCCCGCCGACCGGGATTTGCGACGGGATCAGCTCGCCGACCAGCTTCTGCTGATCGCGCGGCAATTCGTCCAACAGCTTCTGTGTCTCGGCGAAGGACAGCAGCTCCGCCATGTTCTGCTTCACCAGCTCGGTCAGGTGCGTGGTCAGCACGCTGGGCGGATCGACCACGGTGCAACCACGGAAATTCGCCTCGTCGCGCTGGGCGGCATCGATCCACATGGCCGGCAGGCCAAAAGTCGGCTCATGCGTCGGCTCGCCGGCAAAGTCCGGCATGCCGCCGGCGGGGTCCATTGCCAACACCATGGTCGGCCGCACCACCCCCTGCCCGGCGATGATCTCCTTGATCCGCACCACATAGGCATCGGGCTGCAACGCCATGTTGTCCTGGATGCGCACCGGCGGCAGCACGAAGCCCATCTCGGCCGCAATCGCCCGGCGCAGCCCCTTGATCTGTTCGGTCAGCCGCGGCGCCTCGCCCCCAGCCAGCACCAACAATCCGTAGCCCAGTTCCACCCGCACCATGTCGATGCGCAGCGAATCGGTGATCGGGGCCTCCGAGGCCACGACATCGGACGCCTCGGGCACCTCGCCCTGCATGCGCGGCGGATTCTTGTGCCGCATCCAGGCGCCCGCCCCGGCCAACCCCGCCAGCATCAGGAACGGCAGGGCCGGCAGGCCAGGCATCAGCGCCAGCACCGTCGCCGCCCCCGCCGCCATGCCAAGCGGCTTCGGACTGCCGCCCAACTGGCGCATCAGTGCCGCATCGGCCGACCCCTCCGTCCCCCCCTTGGTCACCACGATGCCCGCCGCCACCGACACCAACAGCGCCGGAATCTGACTGACCAACCCGTCGCCGATGGTCAAGGTGGTATAGGTGGTCGCCGCATCCGCCAGGCTCATGCCATGGCGCACCAGCCCGATCGTCAGCCCGCCGACGATGTTGATCACCGTGATGATCAGCCCAGCGATGGCATCGCCGCGCACGAACTTCGCCGCACCGTCCATGGCGCCATAGAAGCCGCTTTCCTCTTCCAATTCCGAGCGCCGCTTGCGGGCGGTCTTCTCGTCGATCAACCCCGCCGACATGTCGCTGTCGATCGCCATCTGCTTGCCCGGCATCGCATCCAGGCTGAACCGCGCCGCCACCTCGGCGATGCGGCCGGAGCCCTTGGTGATGACCATGAAGTTCACCACCAGCAGGATGGCGAACAGGATCGCGCCGATGACGATGTCGCCACCCATCAGGAAGCCGCCAAACGCCGCCACCACATGCCCGGCCGCCAGCGGTCCATCCTGGCCATGCGACAGGATCAGCCGGGTGGTCGCCACGTTCAGCGACAGGCGCAGCAAGGTCGTCAACAGCAGCAACGTCGGAAAACTGGTGAAGTCCAGCGGCCGCACCAGGAACACCGAGACCATCAGCACCAGCACCGCCGACGTCACCGACAGCGCCAGCCCGATATCCAGGATCAACGGCGGCAGCGGCAGGATCAGCACCGACAACAGCAAAATGACGCCGACGGCCAACCCCACATCGGTGCCCGGCGTGAACGGCCGCAACCGTGCGGCAAGCTGGCCCAACGGCCCGGCAAGTGCGGTGGTCAAAGCGGCCATGCCTCAGACAGCCTCGGCCGCAGCGTAAGCGGCCAGCCCCGCCGCCGACGGCGGCACTGCCAGTCCAGACGACGGCGGCACTGCCAGTCCAGACGGCGGCGGCACCGGCAGCCCAGCGGCGCTGTAGTCGCGCAGCTTGTTGCGCAGCGCGCGGATCGAGATGCCCAGGATCGTCGCCGCATGGGTGCGGTTGCCCAACGTATGGCCCAGCGTCTCCAGGATCAGGTCGCGCTCCACCTCCTCCATGCGCCGGCCGACCAGCGCCGCCATCGCGGTGCCGTTGTTGGCAACCTCCGCGCGCGCGGCCGCGCGTGCTTGGCCGGATGCCCCGGCGGGCGCCACCTCGATCGCATCGACATCGATCGTATCGCCCATCGCCAGCAGCACCGCCCGGTGCAGCGTGTTCTCCAGTTCGCGCACATTGCCGCGCCAGCCATGCGTCGACAGCCGCCGCCGCGCGGCCTCCGTCAGCATGCGGTACGGCAGCCCGTTCACCTCGGCAAAGCGCCGCGCGAAGTGATCGGCCAGCGCCTGGATATCGCCCGGCCGCTCGCGCAGCGCCGGCACATGCAGACTGATGACGTTCAGGCGGAAATACAGGTCCTCGCGAAACCGGCCGGCCGCCACCTCGGCCAACAGGTCGCGGTTGGTGGTCGCCAGGATGCGCACATCGACCCGAACCGGCGCATTGCCGCCAATCCGGTCGATCTCGCGCTCCTGCAACGCGCGCAGCAGCTTGGCCTGCAACCGGATATCCATCTCGCCGATTTCGTCCAGCAACAGCGTGCCGCCATCCGCCGCCTCGAACTTGCCGACACGCCGCGCCACCGCCCCGCTGAACGCGCCCTTCTCATGACCGAACAACTCGCTTTCCAGCAGGTTCTCCGGAATCGCCGCACAGTTCAGCGCGATGAACGCGCCACCGCTGCGCCGCGACCGCCGATGGATGTGCCGTGCCAGCACCTCCTTGCCCGTCCCGCTCTCGCCAGTAATCAGCACCGAGGCGTCGGCGCCGGCCACCTGCTCGGCGCGCGTCAGCGTCGCCTGCATGACGGGGTCGCGCACCACCACCGAGCGGTCATCGCCGGCCACCGCATCAAGGATGGCGGCAATCAGCTCGGCATCCGGCGGCAGCGGCAGGAACTCGCGCGCCCCGGCCCGGATCGCCGCCACCGCCGCATCGGCATCCGGGTCGATGCCGCAGGCAACCACCGGCACCACAATCCGCTCCGCCGCCAGCGCCCGCACCAGCCCGCCGACATCATGCGACAACTCGCACAGCACCAGGTCGACTCCGGCATGCCGCCGAAGCGTCGCCAACGCAGCGTCGCAGCTATCGGCCTGGTCGATGCGCGCGCCGCGGTCCATCGCCATCCGCGCGGCCACCGCGAGTTCGCCCGAGAAGGCGCCGATGATCATCATGCGCATTGTGGAAAGCTCCGGCTTAGGAGGCTGGGCTCTGCCCAGACCCGCCAGGGTCCAAGCCCCTGGACCTTAAATTTTAAGGGTCCAGGGGGCTTGGCCCCCTGGCGGGTCTGGGCAGAGCCCAGCCTTGCTTCCTTCTGTCGAACCCGATGATCAAGGCGCACGATCGGCCTTGACGATTTCGGTCATGGTCACGCCCAGGCGGTTGTCGTCGACCATCACCACCTCGCCGCGTGCGACCAGTCGGTTGTTGACATAAATGTCGATCGCCTCGCCCAGCTTGCGGTCCAGTTCCACCACGGCACCGCGGCCCAGCTTGAGCAGCTGCGCCACCTGCATCGTGGATTTGCCCAGCACCGCACTGACGGTGACCGGGATGTCGTACACCGCCTCCAGGTCGCGGGCGCTGCGGACGGCGCCGGGTTCGGGGGGTGGCGCAATCACGTCAGCCAGTTCAGCCAGGTCCATGTCTTCGGGCATCGCGGTATCTTCCGTTTTAAAGGAGTCAGGAGACGGTGGCGACGTCGAACCGGATCGGCTGCGACGGTGATGCGGCGCCCGGCTGGCGCACCGAAATCGAGTCAGGCAACGGTGCACGTGACGGGGCCGGCTCAGGCGCCAACCCGAGCGGTGCTAGCCCGAGCGGTGCTAGAATGTCGTCCAAACGGGCCTGCAACGCCGCGGCATCGCGCACCGCCAGCCCATGACGCCAGGCAATGCGGGCATCGCCCGGCATCAGCGAGCTGCGCGGCTCCACCAGGACGGTTTCCCGTTGTTCCGGTTCGAGCGTCCCCAGGCATTCGTCCAGCACCGGCAACATGGAGGGATGCACCCGGATGACGATGCGCGGCTCCTGGGCAAGCAGGGCCGTCACGTCGCGGGTGAAACGCATCAGCTCGGCCGCGCCATGACGCGCACAAAGACTGGGAAACGCCGCGGCGAGGCTGGCCAATACCAACCGCGCCAGCCCGCCACCCGCCTCTTCGACCGCGCCGCGGATCTGCGCATCGGCATCGCGCAGCTGGTCAAGCAGTGCCGCCAACAGCGCGCGCTGCTCGCCATCCCGCGCCGCCGCCGCCTCGGCCCGCCCGGCCACCAGCCCCGCCGTATGCGCCGCGGCACAGGCATCTTCGAGAAATTCCTGGGTGATCGCAGCCGCAGCCTCAGCCACCTCGGGCTCGTCCAGCACGATAACGCCGCCGCCCGCCGGGTCGTCGAAGTCCTGCACGAACAAGCCGAGCCCGGATGCCTGCGCATGTGTCGCGTTGACGGATGCTGTGTGTGCCATGGCCTAGTACACCATCTCCTCGTCCTTGCCTTCGCCGATCTCGATCTGGCCCGAGGCGGCCATCTCCTTGGCCTGGGCCACGATGTTCGCCTGCGCATCGTCGACATCGCGCAGCTTGACCGGCCCCAACGACTCGATCTCTTCGCGGAGCATCTTGCCGGCGCGTTCCGACAGGTTGCTGAAGAACAGTTCCCGCAGCTTTTCCGACGCACCCTTGAGCGCCAGCGGCAGCGCCGCCTTGTCGATCGTGCGCAGCAGCGTCTGGACGGCCATCGGCGTCAGCCGCTGCAGGTCGTCGAAGGTGAACATCAGCGCCTTGATCTTGTCCGCCGCCTCGCGGTTGCGTTCCTCCAACGCGGCGATGAAGCGCGACTCCGCCTGCCGGTCGAGGTTGTTGAAGATCTCGGCCATCATCTCGTGCGCATCGCGCCGCGTGCTGCGGGCCAGATTGGACATGAATTCCGCCCGCAGCGTGCGCTCCACCCCGTCCAGCACGTCCTTCTGCACCGACTCCATGCGCAGCATCCGCATCACCACTTCCATCGCGAAGCTGTCGGGCAGCATCGCCAGCACGCGGGCGGCATGATCGGCACGCACTTTCGACAAAACCACCGCCACGGTCTGCGGGTATTCATTCTTCAGGTAGTTCGCCAGCACCGCCTCGTGCACGTTGCCCAGCTTGTCCCACATGGTCCGCCCGGCGGGCCCGCGGATCTCCTCCATGATCTGGGCCACCCGCTCGCGCGGCATCGTCTTGAGCAACAGCCGCTCGGTATTCTCGAAACTGCCAACCAGCCCGCCGGCGCCGCCGATCTGCTCGGCGAACTCGATGCACAGCCGCTCCACCACATCCGAGCGCACCGCGCCGAGCTGCGCCATCGCCGAGGAGATCTCCTTGATCTCATCCTCGTGCATCATGCTGAACAGCCGGGCGCATTGCTCCTCGCCCAGCGCGAGCAGCAACGTCGCCGCCTTCTGCGAGCCGGAAAGTGCCTGCATGTCGGGGCTCGATGCCATCAGTTGTTGCTCTCCTGCATCCACGCCCGGACAATGGTCAGGCTCTCATCGGGATGGCGCTCGACCATCTCGGTCAGCCGCCGCAGCGCCGAGGCACGCAACTGCCCCTCGACATTGGTCAGGCTGACCAACCCGTCATCCTCGCCGTCGGCAAACCTCTCGCTGCCGCCAGCCCCACCGCCGCCACCGCGCCCACCGGAAGGACCCTCCAACAGCCGGGTCACATCCGCCGCCATCCCCAGCGACGCCGCCGTGATGGTGCCGTCCGCCCCCACCGCCATCGCGCCCCCGCCCGGCAACGCCGCCATGGCACTCGCCGGCAGCGACTTGTTGCCCAGTGCGGTGACCCGCATCACCATCGGCCGGAACACCATCAACAGCGCCAGCACCGCGATCAACCCAACCACCGCGGTCTGCGCCATCCGCGTCACATCCGCCGCATCGATCCCGAGCCCGAGAAACCCGCGCGGCTCCAGGCTGGCCATGTCGGCATCCCCGGTAAACCGCATCGTCACCACCTCGACCTGATCGCCGCGCTTCTCCTCGAACCCGACGGCACTGCGCACCAGCCGGCCAATGCGTTCCAATTCCTCGGCCGGCCGCGGCTTCCACGCCATGACCCCGTCGGCACCCTTCTCCTCGATCCCGTCGACCAGCACCGCGATCGTCATCCGGCGGATCTGCGGCTGCTCGCGCACAATCGTGCGCACGGTCTTGCCGATCTCGTAGTTGGTGGTCTCCTCCGAACGCGCCTCCTGCGTCCCGGATGCCTCTTTGCCCGCATCGGCGTTCGGCAGATTGTTCTGCACCGACACCCCGGCGGCCTGCTCGGACGTCTTGCTGTTGTCCGTCACCGTCTGGGTGCTGCGCGCAACTTGCCCCTCCGGATCGTATTTCTCCTGCGTCTCCTGGATGCGGTCGAAATCCATCTGCACCGACGCCTCCGCCCGCACCCGCCCCTGCCCCAGGCTGCGCTCCAGCATCTCCTCCACCGCCCGCGACAGCCGCATCTCGGTCGCCCGGCGCATCTCCTCCCCGCCCATCACCGCCGCCGCCGGCCCCATCGCCTCGCCGCCCCGCGCCAGCAGCGTACCGCGGCTATCCACCACCGACACACTCTTCGCCCGCAACCCCGGCACCGCGCCTGCCACCAAATTCACGATCGCCTGGATCGCCTCGCGGTCCAGCCGATTGGCGCCCGTGGTGGTCAGCATCACCGAGGCCTGCGCCTCCTGCCTCTCGCGCGCGAACGGCTCGCGCCGCGGCAGCACCAGATGCACCCTTGCGGCCTTCACCCCGCTGATGGTGCGGATGCTGCGCGCAATCTCGCCCTCCATCGCCCGCGTCTCGCTCATCTTCTGCTGGAACTGGCTGGCGGTAATCCCATCGCCGCGATCCAGCAGCTCGTACCCGATCGACCCACCGGACGGCAGCCCCTCGCGCGCCAGCGTCACCCGCAGCCGCGCCACCTGGTCCGCCGGCACCAAAATCTGCGTCCCGCCGGCACCCAGCTGGTGCGCGATCTTCTGCCGATCGAGCACCTCGATAATCTGCCCGGCCTCGCGCGCATCCAACTCGGAATACAACAGCGCCATGCGGTCCGACCCGCCGCGCATCGCCAGCATCCCCAACAAGCCGAGCAGCCCCACCGCCACCACGCCCATGGCAACCAGCCGCGCCGCCCCCAAGGCCTTCAGGCCATCAAACAGCGCATTCATCGGGATAGCGGGGAAACTATGAGCCGCATGGGCGAGAAAACTCCTGCACCACCGGCATCCTGCCGGCACCGCAAGACTGGCCCCCCACCCTTTAGCGGCGAGTTAACAGCCCGGCAGAAAATGCCGAGGGAGCAGAACCAAGGCTGGGCTCCGCCCAGACCCGCCAGGGGCCAAGCCCCTGGACCTTAAATTAATGGGATCAAAGGGCCCTTGGCCCTTTGCCGGCGGAGCCTTGCTTGCTCAGACCGTGAACTGCTCCGCGATAATCCGCTCCGACAGCCCCTGGTCGGGATCGAACAGCACCTGCGCCGCCAGCGCCCGGTCCTCGCGCACATGCACGCTCAGCACATCGCGCACCTCGGTGAAATCCGCCACTGCCGCCACCGGCCGCTTGTCGCTCTCCAGCACCTCGAACAACACCTCCGCCGTGCTCGGCAACAGCGCCCCGCGCCAGCGCCGCGGCCGAAACGCACTGATCGGCGTCAACGGCAACAGATTGGCCGACAGCGGCACGATCGGCCCATGCGCCGAAAGATTGTAAGCGGTCGACCCCGCCGGCGTCGAAACCAGCACCCCGTCACACGCCAGCTCGGCCAGCCGCACCCGCCCATCCACGGTAATGCGGATCTTCGCCGCCTGGCGCAGCTCACGCAGCAACGCCACCTCATTCAAGGCCAACGCCTCGATCGTCTCCCCGCTCGCCGTCAGCGCCCGCATCCGCAGCGGATGCAACTCGGCCAGCTGCGCCCGCGCCAGCCGCCCCGGCAAATCGTCCTCGTCGAACCGGTTCATCAGGAACCCGACCGAGCCGCAATTCATGCCATAGACCGGCGTCCGCCCGCCCAGAAAACGATGCAGCGTCTCCAGCATGAACCCATCACCGCCCAGGCTCACCGCCACATCCGCCGCCTCGGGCGCGCAATCGCCATACCGCGCCACCAGCCGCGCACGGCTGTCCTGCGCCAGCGGCGTGTCAGAGGCGAGAAACGCGATGTGGCCAAGCCGCGCCATCCGCGAGGCCAACACCTCCGCGCCGATCGCCAAGCCCAAAGGCGGGGTGCCCAAGACCGGAGTA
This sequence comes from Asaia bogorensis, assembly GCA_945869965.1. Classification (GTDB taxonomy): domain Bacteria; phylum Pseudomonadota; class Alphaproteobacteria; order Acetobacterales; family Acetobacteraceae; genus CAMDGX01. The sequence goes on along the minus strand of CAMBRC010000062.1, from coordinate 8,272 downwards.
AACGTCAAGCGGCGGCCTCCTACTGACCAGCATCGAGGATGCACGGGCGGCCGCAGCCTACCGGACCCGCCAAGGCGCGGCTACCCGAGATCGCCATCCGGCGCACGGCGGCCAAACCGGCCCGGCAGCCGCGCCGGGCGCGGCGGCTCCGCGGCATCCGGCGGAAACTCGTACTCCTGCGGCAACACCCCCACCGGCGGAGGCGCCGGCAACTCCGGCTCGCGCGTCATGGCCTCGCGCGGCGGCGGGACAAACCGCGGCTCGGCGCGCGGCCGCGGCACAACCCGCGGCTGCTCGGCCCGTTGCAATTCCGTCTGCGCCTTCTCGCGCATATAGGCCAGCATCCGGTCCGCCACCGGATCGCCAAACCCACCGCGCGGCCCCGCGTCCCGCAGCCCCGCGTCCCGAACCCCGGCCGGCGACTCCCGAGGCGCTGCCGCGCGCGGCGCCGGCGGGATCGGCGGCTGATCCAGCCCGCCCAGATCACCATACATATCCATCCGGCCGCGATCCGGCAGCCGCAGCGTCAACCCGCGCACCTCCTCGTGCAGCGCATCGATCCGCATCTCCATTTCCAACAGCCGCCCGCGCAGCCCAAACGTGCTGAACGGCATCATCAGGAACAGCGCCAGATACAGCGCCACCGGCACAAGCAACACCACCACCCCCCACCAGGGCAGCCACTCCGGCAGCGAAAGGCTCGACAGGTCCATCCCCCCATCATGCCAGCCCTGGATTTTGCCGCAATCCCGTGCGATCAGGCCCCCGTTACGAGGACACGCGCACATGAAACTCCTGATCCCCGGCCCCGTCACCACCCGCCCCGAAGTCCGCGCCGCCATGGCCGAGGACTACGCGCCGTGGGACAACGACTTCCGCCCGGTGCTCGCCGAGGTCCAGGCCCGCCTGCTGCCCATCGCCGGCGGCCGCCCGGACACCCACGCCGCCCTGGTCCTCCAAGGCTGCGGCCACTTCGTCACCGAGGCCGCCCTGCGCAGCTTCCTCGCCCCGATCACGCACGCCAAGCCGGGCCGCATCCTGATCCCCGCCATCGGCGCCTACGCCGACCGCATGGCCCGCCTCGCCCGCGAAGCCGGCCGCAACGTCACCACCCTCGCTTTGCCCGACCAGGTCCCGGTCGATCCCCAGGCCGTCGCCGCCGCCCTCGCCGCCGACCCCAGCATCACCCATGTCGGCGCCGTCTACAGCGAAACCGGCACCGGCGTGATCCACGACGTCGCCGCCATCGGCGAAGTGGTCCGCGCCGCCGGCCGCCGCATGATCGTCGACGCCGTCTCCGCCTTCGGTGCCCTCCCCCTCGATCTCTCCGCCCAGCCCGAGATCGACGCCGTCGTCTTCACCTCGAACAAATGCTTCGAGGGCCTGCCCGGCCTGGGCTTCGCCGTCTGCCGCCTCGACGGCCTCGAAGCCAACAAAGGCAACGCCGGCAGCTGGAGCTTCGACCTGCACTCCATTCACGAGATGAACCTGCGCTCCCCCGGCAGCTTCCGCTTCACCCCCCCGGTCCAGGTCCTCGCCGCCTTCCGCGTGGCGCTCGACATCTACGCCGCCGAAGGCAGCCAACCCGCCCGCCTCGCCCGCTATCAGGCCAACGTCGCCGCCCTCTATGACGGCGTCCTCGCTCTCGGCCTGCACCCCTACGTCGCGCGCCACATCCAAGGCCCCGTCGTGATGAACGTCCACGCCCCCGCCGACCCCGCCTGGAACCTGCAAACCTTCGTCGACGGCCTCAAGCGCCGCGGCTTCCTGATCTCCAACTTCTACAACACCCCAACCCCAAGCTTCCGCGTCGGCTGCATCGGCGCCATCACGCCGGACGACATGCGCGAATTCGTCGCCGCCATCGACGCCGTGCTCGGCGAAATGCAGGTCCGCAATCGCACGCCACAGCCAGTGGCAGCATGAAGCAAGACTTCTTTTTGTGAACAAAAAGAAGCAAAAAAACTTCATCCATTTGCGCCGGGCGCTGGCGACTGGCATCCGCCCAAGGAATGAAAGTTTTTTGGTTCTTTTTTTCAAAAAAGAACCCTTCCCTTTGTCAACTCAGCGCGCTTCGCCTAATTTCCCAGGATGAGCACCGACCTCGAAATCGCACGCGCCGCCACGCTTCGTCCCATCGCCGAGATCGCCGCTCGCGCCGGCATCCCGGCCGACGCCCTGGTCCCCTATGGCAAGACCAAGGCCAAGATCGAGTGGGATTTCATCCGCTCAATGGACGCCAAGCCCGACGGCGCGCTCGTCCTGGTCACCGGCATCAGCCCAACCCCGGCGGGCGAAGGAAAAACCACCACCACGGTCGGCCTCGGCGACGCGCTGAACCGCATTGGCACCAAGGCCATGGTCGCCCTGCGCGAACCCAGCCTCGGCCCCTGCTTCGGCGTCAAAGGCGGCGCCACCGGCGGCGGTTATGCGCAGGTGCTGCCGATGGAGGACATCAACCTTCATTTCACCGGCGATTTCCACGCCATCACCTCGGCCAACAACCTACTCGCCGCCATGCTCGACAACCACATCTACTGGGGCAACGAACTCGGCATCGACCCGCGCCGCATCTTCTGGCGCCGCGCGCTGGATATGAACGACCGCGCCCTGCGCGGCATCGTCGGCAGCCTCGGCGGCGTCGCCAACGGTTTTCCGCGTGAGGATGGCTTCGACATCACCGTGGCCTCCGAAGTCATGGCGGTATTGTGCCTGTCGAAAGACCTCGACGACCTCCGCGCCCGCCTCGGCCGCATGGTCGTCGCCGCCCGCCGCGACGGCAGCTTCGTCACCGCCAAGGACCTGCAAGCCGACGGCGCCATGGCCGTCCTGCTGCGCGACGCCCTGATGCCCAACCTGGTGCAGACCATCGAAGGCACCCCCGCCCTGATCCACGGCGGCCCCTTCGCCAACATCGCCCATGGCTGCAACTCGGTGATCGCCACCAGGCTCGCCCTCAAACTCGCCGACGTCGTCGTCACCGAGGCCGGCTTCGGCGCCGACCTCGGCGGCGAGAAATTCCTCGACATCAAATGCCGCCAGGCCGGCCTCGCCCCCTCATGCGCCGTCGTCGTCGCCACCGTCCGCGCGCTGAAAATGCACGGCGGCATCGCCCGCAAGGATCTCGGCCCCGAAAACATCGCCGCCGTCGCCCGCGGCGTCGTCAACCTCGCCCGCCACGTCGAGAACCTGCAGAAATTCGGCCTGCCCGTCATCGTCGCCCTGAACAAATTCACCGGCGACACTGACGCCGAAATCGCCGCCATCCGCGACGCCATGACCGCACTCGGCACCGAAACCCACCTCTGCACCCATTGGGGCGATGGCGGCGCCGGCGCCGAATCCCTCGCCCGCGCGGTGGTCGCCCGCATCGCCGCCAAGACCGCCGCCTACAAGCCGCTCTACCCCTCGACCCTGAAACTCGCCGAAAAAATCCGCGCCATCGCCCAGGGCATCTATCGCGCCGACGACATCGACCTCGCCTCGGGCGTCGCCAAGAAACTCGAAAGCTTCGAAAAAGCCGGCTTCGCCGACGTCCCCGTCTGCATCGCCAAGACCCAGTACAGCTTCAGCAGCGACCCCACCCTCCTCGGTGCCCCCACCGGCCACACCCTGACCGTCCGCGACGTCCGCCTCTCCGCCGGCGCCGGCTTCGTCGTCGCCGTCTGCGGCGACATCATGACCATGCCAGGCCTGCCCCGCGTGCCCGCCGCCAACAGCATCACGCTAAACGACCTCGGCGGGATCGAAGGGCTGTTCTGAGGGAAGCAAGCCTCCGGCGGCGTCGTGCGCAGCACGCTTTCGCGTGACGGGCCGGCGGCCCTTTGATCCCATGACTTTGCACCCGGCCTCCCTCCGACCAACCGTTCTTATGGATGGGGGTCAAGGGGCCTTCGGCCCCTTGCAGCCGGAGGCTTGCTTGCTGCCCCTTGGATTTTTCCAATTGCTGCCACCTCTCGGTCGGCGGGGGTTCTTTTTGCCCGAACGGAACCTCCAATGTCCCCAGCCTCAATCCCCGCCATCCGCCGCGCCATTGCCGCTGACGCCGCCCTGGTGCGCAGCATCTCCCGCGCCGCCTATGCCAAATGGGTCCCCCTGATCGGCCGCGAGCCCTGGCCAATGACCGCCGACTACGACGCCGCGCTGCGAAACCACATCATCGACCTGCTGCACCTGCAGGGCGATGTCGTCGCCCTGGTCGAGATGATCCCCGCAGCCGACCACCTGCTCGTCGAAAACGTGGCCGTCCTGCCGGCACACCAGGGCCAGGGCCACGGCCGCCGCCTGATGGCCCACGCCGAAGCGGTCGCCACCGCCCTCGGCCACCGCCAGGTCCGCCTCTACACCAACCAGCGCTTCGCCGAAAACATCACGCTCTATCAGCGCCTTGGCTACGAAATCGCGCGCCAGGAGCAGCTCCCCGCCGGCGTGGTCGTCCACATGCAAAAAACCCTGACCCCCTGAAACGCAAACAACCCCCGCCGGCGCCAAAACGGCACCGAACGGGGGTCGGATGCTGTCCGGCCGGCGGCGTGTTGCCGCCGAACCGGCAGGGATCAGAAGTTCAGGGCGTTGAACGCAGTGGTCAGGCGGCCGGACAGCGCGGTGAAGGCGGTGGCAAGGCCAACGGCCAGAACGCCGGCGATCAGGCCGTATTCCATGGCGGTCACGCCACGACGGTCGGCAACGGCGCTCTTGATGATCTGGAGGGCGGAGGTGAACATTGGAAATATCCTTGCTTATGATGATGATGGCTTCACGCTGCGTCGTGCTGTCCGGGTGCGCCCTGGGCGGCTCTTTGCGGCAAGGGGAAGGTAGCCCCCAACTCCTTACATCCAAATTACAACAGAGATGTTTTTTTTTGCACTCACCCCTCCGTCACTGCCTCCGGACCGATCGACAGCGCACAGATGCGCGACAGATGCTCGAACGGCAGCCCGGTCTCCGCCGCCCAGGCATTCATCTGCCCCTGCACCAGCCGCAACTCCCGCCGGCTGATCGCCCCATCGCCGATCTCCAACCCGCAATCGCGCAAACACGCAACCACATCCCGGCTGCTCATCCAGCCATCCCGCCCCAAAAACCGCAACAGATACTGCCCGGTCATCCCCCCCAACCGCGACCCGCGCTTGCCCAGCACCTCCAACAGCCCAACCTGGTCATCCGCCGGCCACCCCGCGACAAACCGCCCAAAACTGCCATGCTCGCGCGCAATGTCGGCGACAAACCGCGCATTCGCCCGAACCGCCAATATCTTGGTCCCATGCCGCACGATCCGCGTGTCCCGCCCCAGCCCCTCCCAGAACTCATCCGGCTCGAAACACAGCCGCGCCACGTCAAAACCGCCAAACGCCGCCTCGAACCCCGCCCACTTCGCCTCGATCACCCGCCAGACAAAGCCCGCACAGAAGATCCGCTTCGTCATCTCCGCCAGCACCCGGTCATCCCCCAGCGCCAACAACCCCTCCACCCCCGGAACCGCCGGCAACAACGTCGCCAACGCCAAAGCCCCGCCCTTCCGTCCCTCGGCCCGCTTGCGAATGGCGGCAAAACCCGTCATGGCGGCTGCTCCCTGCTGCGCCGAAGTGTGGCGACGCAACGACGGAGCGACAAGCATGGACGAGCGCGAGGCCGCCGCGCATTGGGAAGCCAACGCCGAGGCATGGACCGCCCACGCCCGCGCCGGCTACGACCGCTACCGCGACCTGGTCAACACACCGGGCTTCCTGGCGCTGCTGCCCGATATCGCTGGTCTGCACGGCCTGGATATCGGCTGCGGCGAAGCCAGCAACACCGCGCAACTGACGGCGCTCGGGGCGCGCATGACGGCGCTCGACATCTCGCCCACTTTCCTGCGCCACGCCGCCGCGGCCCATCCGGCCATCCGCTTCGTCCACGGCGATGCCGGTGCCCTACCGTTCGCCGACGCCCGCTTCGATTTCGCCACCGCCTTCATGTCGCTGATGGACATGCCGCACCATGAACAGGTGATGGCCGAGGCGTTTCGCACCCTGCGCCCCGGCGGCTTCCTGCAGTTCTCCATCCTGCACCCCTGCTTCGTGCCGCCACACCGGCGCAATCTGCGCGATGCCGAGGGCCAGGTCATCGCGCTGGAGGTTGGCGGCTATTTCGACCACATCGACGGCCGCGTCGATCGCTGGTGGTTCGGCATCACCCCAGCGGACGAGCGCGCCCGCGTCCCGGCCTTCCGCGAGCCGCGCTTCCACCGCACCCTGTCGCACTGGCTCAACCTGCTGGCGCGCTGCGGCTTCGTGCTGGAAGCGGCGGCCGAACCACATGCCGACCCGGCAACCGCCGCGGCCGAACCCTATGTCGCCGACAGCCGCGTAGCCCCACTGTTCCTCCATCTGCGCGGACGCAAGCCATGACCAACCCCGACGCCCTGGTCGCCGAAGCAACCCAAACCCTCGCCGCCGGCCCCAACCCCGCCCTGCTCGCCCGCCTCGAAACCGCCTGGCGCGCCCACCCCACCCACCCCGGCCTCGCCCTCCGCCGCGCCGACGCCCTGCAACTCGCCCGCCGCCACAACGAAGCCGCCCAGGCCTACGCCGCCGCGCTCACCCTGAACGCCATGTCCTTCGACGCCTGGTACGGCATGGCCGGCACCCAGCTCGCCCTCGGCGCCTACGCCAACGCCCGCGACGCCGCCGTCCAGGCCCTCGGCCTCGCCCCCAACGCCGAAGGCGCCCGCAGCCTGCTCGCCGAAGCCCTGTTCGCCCTCGGCGAGGTCGACGGCGCCGCCGCCGCCTACCGCCGCGTCATCGCCCGCGCCGACCCCGCCATCCGCGACGCCGCCCTGGCCAGCCTGGCCGTCCTCATCCCCGGCAGCGCCGCCGCCCCCCACGAAGCCGTCCGCGCCACCCGCGAAGCCTGGATCACCCGCGCCGGCGGCGCCATCCGCCCGCTCCCACAGCGCTCCCCTCCAACCAACCGAAAAATCCGCCTCGCCTACATGTCCGCCTTCTTCGGCGCCCGAAACTGGATGAAGCCCGTCTTCGGCGTCATCAACCGCCACAACCGCGCCCGCTTCGACATCCACCTGATCTCCGACGGCGCCGACCCCAGCCCCGCCACCGGCTACACCGAACACCCCGACGACCGCCTCTGGCAGGTCAAAGGCATGCCCAACGCCGCCCTCGCCCGCGCCATCGCCGCCGCCGAAATCGACGTCCTGGTCGACCTCAACGGCTACAGCCTCGCCGGCCGCCTCGGCCTCTTCCCATACCGCCCCGCCCGCTTCCAGCTCGGCTGGTTCAACATGTTCGCCACCACCGCCGTCCCCGGCATGGACGCCCTGGTCGGCGACGCCGCTGCCATCCTCCCCGAAGAAGAACCCCACTACAGCGAACGCATCCTGCGCGTCCCCGGCACCTACCTGGCCTTCCAAGTCCCCTACCCCACCCCCGAAGTCACCCCCCTGCCCTGGCTCACAAACGCCGCCCCCACAATCGGCTGCCTCGGCTCCGCCTACAAACTGACCCGCGAAACCCTGGACGCCTGGACCGCCATCCTGCGCGCCGTCCCCGCCGCCCGCCTGCACATCGCCAACCCGAACCTCGACGACTCCTCCAACCGCGCCGACCTCCTCGCCCGCCTCGCCGCCCGCGCCATCACCCCCGACCGCATCACCCTCTCCGGCCGAGCCGAGCACTACGACTTCCTGCGCGGCTACGACCAAATCGACATCGCGCTCGACACCTTCCCCTACAACGGCGGCACCACCACCACCGAAGCCCTCTGGCAAGGCGTCCCCGTCCTCACCACCACCGGCGACCGCTGGGCCGGCCGCACCAGCCAATCCCTCCTCCTCGCCGCCGGCCTCGGCGACTGGATCACCCCCAACCCCGCCGGCTTTGTCGCCACCGCCATCGCCCTGCTGACCAACCCCACAACCCCCACCCGCCTCGCCACCCTGCGCGCCGCCCTGCGGTCTCGGCTGCTGGCCAGCCCGGCCTGTGACAGTGCGGGTTTGTGTACAGCACTCGAAGCCATCTATATCGAAGGCCTTGCCGGCGTCTGAATGTCCGTTCAAAAGAATCCAAGAAAAGACTTCTTTTTGTGAACAAAAAGAAGTAAAAAAACTTCATTCATTTATCTATCCCCCCGTCATCAACTCACTTGAACGCCCGCCGTTCCACTACGTGCGTCGCGTAGCTTCGCATTGGCGATGACGACGATTTTTCGCATCAGCGCGGTGACGGCAACGAGCGGTTTTTTGCCGTTCGCGACAAGCCTTCGATAAACCTCGCTG
>CAMBRC010000061.1 GCA_945869965.1 Asaia bogorensis | reverse complement strand
GCATCATGGCAAGGGCACGCAGTTTCGCCCTCAACATCTTGCGGAAAAATCACGTAACGAATGTCGCGAAGGCACTCTGGAACGGCGCGCTCAGCCTCGATCACATCTTGGCATACAAGGAAATCTAATCAGCGTTGAACAACCCTGATCCTCCTGGAACTTCAGCCGCAGATTGCCACCAGCCACGCCGACCACCTCCGCCGTCACCGGAATCCGGCTGCCATTGATCCGCAAAGTGCCGCGTCGCCCGGCCGGCACCGCGGCCGCGCCTGACACCTGTGCCCCGCCAAGCGACAAATCCACCACCCGGACAGTGTTCACCAGCCCACCCATCTCCAATTGGCCATCCAACTCCACGAAATGGCGAGCCGCGCTGCGGCGATCGACCTCGGCGGAGGAATGGCGAACCGTCCGCACCATCGCTTCCCGCAGCTCATGCAACGCCGTGGTCAGGGTCGCAGCGCTCTCCAGCACCTCGCCGGCATAGGCGTCGGTCCGCTCGGCGTCGCTTGCCACCTCGCCATTGCGGAGGGCCATTTCCCGGACCGTCCTACTGGTTTCCGACACCGCGCGGGCAATCTCGGCAGTGGCCGCCCCCTGTTGTTCCACCGCCGAGGCGATCGACGTGGCGATGCCTCTGACATCGCCGATGGTCGAGTCGATCCGCGTCATCGACGACACCGCTTGTTGGGTGGCCATGCGAATGCCACTGATATGGCGGGTGATCTCCTCGGTCGAACGTGCGGTCTGGGTTGCCAGTTGCTTGACCTCGCTGGCCACCACGGCGAACCCCTTGCCCGCCTCCCCGGCGCGTGCCGCCTCGATGGTGGCATTCAAGGCCAACAGGTTGGTCCGGCTGGCGATTTCAGAGATCATGTCCACCACAGCACCGATCTGTCCCACCCGGATGTTCAGCTCGGAAATCACCGCTCTTGTGTCGTCGGTGGCGGCCACCGCCTGGGTCACCACCATGGTCGACTGGCTCACCTGTTTGCCGATCTCGCCGATCGACGCCGAGAGTTCTTCCGTGGCACTGGCCACCGTCTGCGAGTTGGCCTGGGCCTCGTCCGAGGCATGCAACGCCGCCTGGGCGGAACCGCGGGAGTGTTCAGCGATCAGCCGCATCTCCTCGGCCACATGGCTCATCCGGCTGGCCCGCTCGCCAATCTGCCCCACCGCCCGGGTGGCATCGGCTTCGATTTGCTCGGCCATGGCCTGCATCGCTGCCCGTTTCTCGGCCTGGGCCCGTTCGCGTTCCCCATCCTGGGCCAGGCGCAGCCGCTCGGCCTCCGCCAGGCCGTCGCGGAAACTGGCCAGCGTGCGTATCATCTGGCCGAGTTCGTCATGCCGCTGGTCCTGCGGCAGCGCGGTGTCCAGGCGGCCGGCGGCCAGGCCCTCCATCGCCGTGGTCATGGCAATCACCGGGCGGGCGATCTGGCGGCCGATCCACCAGGCGAACACCGACACCACCAGCGCAAGAGCCCCGGTCACCGACAGGCTGATCCGGCGCGTCTGCCCGGTCAGCGCATCGCCATAGGCCTTCTCCTCATCCGCGGCCTTGGTGAAGAGGACGCCGATAGCCGCCAGTTGGGTTTCCACCTCGGCATAGGCACGGGACAGCTCGCCCAACGCCTTGGCCAACCGCACGCGACCCTCCGCCAGCCGCAGGAAGGAATCGCGATAGACAATGACGCGCGCGTCCAACTCGGCACGCTCGGCGTCCGGGATGCCGGCACCATCCAGTGCCGCGGCCAGCTTCGGCAGCTCGGCCTGAAGCTGGGTGACATAGCGGGCCTCGTCGCGGGCCAGGAAATCCTTTTCGTGGCGGCGCAGTGTGAGGATCGAGACCTGGACGGACAAGGCACCCAGCTTTCCGGTGCGCGCCTCCACCTCACGGATCGCGTTGCGCAGCGCGCCTTGCAATCCCTTGTTCTCGTCCAGCCCCAGCTCGACCAGAACGCCATTCAGCACCTTGAACTGATCGCCATAGCGCGCGATCGCCGCAGTGGCGCGTTCCAGCAGCGCTTATGCCGCCGCGGTCCCGGTGGTGGCATCCTGCAGGGCCGTCATGTTGCGCGCGATATCCTGCATCGCCGCGGCATGCCTGGTGGCCGATGCCTCGTCACGGCGCAGCTGAAGGTCCTTTTCGTGCCGGCGCGCCTGGAGCATGTTCACCTGCAGCGTCTCCTGCAGCAGCACGGTCGCGCGGGCTTGGGCCACCAGCGCGTCGCTCGCGGTGGTACGCTGGGTTCCCCACCAGTCAATGGCCTCAATGCCGGCCATGCCCACCAGACCCATCAGGCCGAGGAGCGCGATCTGGCAACCGATCCGGCAATAGGTAAACAGGCGGCTCATAGGCGCATCTCCTCGACACAGGGGACGAGCCATACGTCATAGTTGTTAAATCATCGTAGTGTTGCCAGGATGGCACGACGTGCCACCGTCAGCGCCTCGGCCGCCGTGGCGCTGAACTGCACATGCGGCGCGCCCACCCCATGGCTTAGCAGCACGCGCTGGACCGAGGGGATCGCCCCGGCGATATACACGGCGGCATGCCGCCGCTCGGCCTTGCGGACAAAGCTTTCGATCGTGCTGGCCGCGGTTGAATCCAGCAGCGGCACGGCGGAGAAATCCAGCACGAAGGCTTTCGGCCGTTCCGCCAGGTGGTCCAACGCAACCGCCACATTCGCCGCCGAGCCAAAGAAGAACGCCCCGGAAATCCGATGCACCACCACATCGGGATCCGACGCCAGGCTGGGGTCATAAGGCACGCGAGCCTCGCCGGCGACGTGGTCCGCTTGGTCCTCGGCCACCATTGGCACCCCGGTCTGAACCTCCACCGCCTGCGCCATGCGATGCAGGAACAGCAGCGTGCCCAGCCCGAATCCCACCAGTATCCCTTCGGTCAAGTCGCGGAAGATCACCAGCAGGAACGTCGACAGCACCACCACGGCATCGCCCCACGACGCCCGGATCAGGGCTGCGAACTCCCGCTTCTCGAACATGTTCCACGACACCAGCGCCAGAACCCCGGCCAAGGCGGCGAGCGGGATGTAGGCGGCCAGCGGCGCCGCGACCAGCATAAACAGCAACAGGAAGACCGAATGCAACATGCCCGAAACCGGCCCGCGGGAGCCCGCCCGCACGTTGGTCGCGGTGCGCGCGATCGTTCCGGTGACGCAAAACCCGCCGAACACCGCCGACGCCATGTTGCCCACCCCTTGCGCCACCAACTCGCAGTTGGAACGATGGCGCCGCCCGCTCATGTTGTCTGCCACCACGGCCGACAACAGGCTCTCGATCCCCCCGAGCAGCGCAAACGACAGGGCCGCCGGAAAGATCGCGATGATCCTGTCCACCGCCAAGCTGGGCAACACCGGCATCGGCAGCCCGCTCGGAATGCCGCCAAACTTGCTGCCGATGGTGGCGATCGGCAGCTCGAGCAACCCGCCGACGCCCGCCGCCAGGGCCACCGCAATCAGCATGCCCGGCCAATGTGGCCGGAACCGCCGCACCGCCAAGATCACCGCGATGGTGCCAAACGACACCGCCACAGCCTGGGGCGTGACGGTGTGCCGAACGGCCCACAACGCCTCCAGCTTGTGCAGCAATTCGCCGGGCTCGCTCGGCAGCGTCAGGCCGAGCAATTCGTGCAACTGGCTGGCGAAGATGATGACCGCGATGCCCGCCGTGAACCCGACCGTGACCGGAAACGGAATGTACTTGATGAAGGTACCCAATCGCAGGAACCCCACCACCAGCAGCATCAGGCCGGACAGGAAGGTCGCCAGGATCAAACCGTCGATCCCGTGCAGGGTCACGGTGGCCAGCACCAGCACAATGAAAGCGCCCGCCGGCCCACCGATCTGGAACCGGCTGCCGCCCAGCGCCGATACCAGGAAGCCGCCGACGATCGCAGTGTACAACCCGCGATCCGGCGAAACACCGGACGCAATCGCGATCGCCATCGACAGCGGCAACGCCACGATGGCCACCGTCAACCCGGCTATGGCATCGGCGCGCAGATGGCCGAGCCCGTAGCCCTCGCGCAGCACCGTGACCAGTTTGGGGGTGAACAACTCGGTGAAGCTCGGGGCGACGCGATGCGGCATGTCGATCTCCTGGTACGCCGCAACGATCCGCGCGGCGCAACGCCACCAACATGCACCCCCGACGGTCGGTGCAACAGATGCGGCATTGATCCGCGATTGACTTCCCCTCCACCGCACCAGACCATGGCGGTAAGGCGGCACCAAGCCGGTATCTGAACAGGAACAAGGAGGCGGCCATGCAGGACATCATGCGGCGCAGCGCGCTGGCGGGACTTGCGGTGGCGATGGGGGCCGGGCTGTGGTCCGGTTCGGCCACGGCACAGACCACCTACAAGGAATCGCCCGCGCTGGCCGAACTGGTGCGCGCCGGTCGCCTGCCGTCGGTGGACAAGCGCCTGCCGGAACAGCCGCTGGTGGTGCCGGTGGTGGAACGCGCCGGCGATTACGGCGGCGTCTGGCGCCGCGCCTTCCTCGGGCCGGCCGATGCCAACAACTATGTCCGCGTGGTCTACGACAGCTTGTTCCGCTTCTCGCCCGACGGCGCCAGCATCGAGCCGAAAATCGCCTTGGGCGCCGACCCGTCGACCGACTTCAAGACCTGGACCTTGCGGCTGCGCAAGGGTTCGCGCTGGTCCGATGGCGCGCCGTTCACCGCCGACGACATCCTGTTCTGGTACAAGGACGTCCTGCTAAACAAGGACCTGACCCCCTCGCTGCCGGGCTGGATCAGGAACGCCGATGGCTCGCCGGCACTGGTGGAGAAAGTGGATGAGACTACCATCCGCTTCACCTATGCCGCCCCCGCGACGCTGTTCCTGACCGCGGTGGCCAACCAGGACGGCGCCGACCGCACCTATGCCATGTTCCTTCCCGGCCACTACCTGAAGAAGTTCCACCCCGCCCACGCCGCCAAGGAAGACATCGACAAGGCGACCCAGGCCGCCGGCTTCAAGACCTGGGCCGAGTTGTTCGCCAATCGCAACGCACCGCCGGAAAACCCGGAACGCCCAACCATGGCCGCCTGGGCGCCCGCCACCCGCGCCAGCGATCCGGTCTTCACCCTGCGGCGCAATCCGTACTATGTCGGCGTCGATCCCGCCGGCAACCAGTTGCCCTATATCGACGACGTGCGCTTCACCTACTTCGCCGATGTCCAGGCGCTGAACCTGGCCGCCATCGCCGGCAATTTCGATATGCAGGAACGGCATATCAACATGACCAACTACCCGGTGCTCAAGGAGCAGGAGCGCACCGGCAAGTATCGCATCATCACCTGGCCGACCTTCGGCGGCGCAGATGCGGTGATCGCCTTCAACCAGACCTACAAGGCCGATGCGGAGGTGGGCAAGCTGCTGGCCAATCGCGATTTTCGTATTGCGCTGAGCCACGCCATCAACCGCGACCAGATCAGGGAATCAGTGTTCCTGGGCCTGGGTGAGGCGCGCCAGGGGGTGCCGGCACCTTGGCATCCGTATTTCCCGGGGGCCGAGTACGCGCAGAAATACACCGAGTTCAAGCCGGATGTGGCGAACAAGCTGCTGGACGGCCTTGGCCTCACCCGCAAGGACAGCGCTGGCATGCGCCTGATGCCCAATGGCAAGCCGGCAACCGTCGAGATCAGTGTCGTGCCGGCGTTCGGGGCCTGGCCCGATGTGGCGCTGCTGGTCGCCAAGGACTGGGAGGCCGTGGGCGTCAAGGCCGTGGTGCAGATCCGCGAACGCGCGCTGCACTTCACCATGCGCGACAACAACGAGTTGATGACGGAAGTCTGGAACGAGGACACCTCCGCCTTCCCATTCACCGGCAACGCCAAGGTCGATCCGCGCAACTCGCCGATCCTGACCACCGGGCCGCTGAACCTCACCTGGCTCAAATCTGGCGGCAAGGAAGGCGTGGAACCTTCGCCCGAGTTCAAGCGCATCATGCAACTGGTCGACACCGCGCGCTCCGTGGGGCCGGCAGGGCAGATCGAGGCTGCGAAAGAAATCTTCCGCATCTGGGCCGACAACCTCTACGAGATTGGCACGGTCGGGCTGACCCCGATGGTCCAGGGCGTCGTGGTGGCCGGAGCCAAGTTCCGCAATGTTCCGACGACGCTGGGCAATGACTGGCCGCTGCGCAGCCCGGGAAATGCACGCACGGAGCAGTTCTTCTTTGCGCGCTGAGATAGCATCCGGCGGGGGGGCGCGTCCCCCCCGTAAGGAAGACTCTTCTTTTTGTGAACAAAAAGAAGCAAGAAAACTTTACCCATTTGCCTGTGGCACAGCCGGGCCTCGGCAGGGGAGTCGGGCATTAGTGGATGAAGTTTTTTTGCTTCTTTTTGTTCACAAAAAGAAGACCTTTCTGGCTTCGCCTGCATGACCCGTTACATCCTCCAACGCCTGGCGCTGCTGCCGTTCCTGATGGTGGTCTACTCGTTCATCATCTTCCTGATCATTCAGGCTCCACCTGGGGATTTCCTCACCCACTACGTCGCCACGCTGGCCTCGTCGGGTTCCTCCGTCAGCATGGAGCAGATGCAGGCGCTGCGCGCGACCTATGGGTTGGATCAACCGTTCATCGTGCAGTACGTGCTGTGGATGCAGAACCTGTTTGCCGGCAACATGGGATTGTCACTGGAGTATCAGCGGCCCAATGCCGATCTGATCGCCGAGCAACTGGGCATGACCATTGCGCTGGCTTTATTCTCTTTCGTGCTGACCTGGGCGATTGCGGTGCCTGCGGGAATTTACTGCGCCACGCATCAGCGGTCGTTGATCGACCATGTGCTGACGGTGATCAACTATGTCGGCGTGGCGACGCCGAATTTCATGCTGGCGCTGGTGCTGATGTGGGTGGCCTTCGCCTGGTTCGACATCAGCGTGACCGGGCTGTTCTCGCCGGACTTCGTCGATGCGCCATGGAGCGTGGCGCGGGTACTCGACCTGCTGGCGCATATCTGGCTGCCGGCCATCGTGCTGGCGATTGCCGGCACGGCGCGGCTGACGCGGATCATGCGGGCCAATCTGCTGGATGAGTTGAACAAGCCGTATGTCACGACGGCGCGGGCCAAGGGCATGACGGAGTGGCGGCTGGTGCTGCGCTATCCCGTGCGGCTCGCGCTCAATCCACTGGTCAGCACGATCGGCTGGTATCTGCCGGCGCTGTTCTCCGGCAGCCTGATCGTGGCCACGGTGATGAACCTGCCGAATATCGGGCCGCTGCTGCTGCGCGCGCTGGTGAACCAGGACATGTACCTGGCCGGTGGCATCCTGTTGATTTACTCGGTGCTGACCATTGTCGGCACGCTGTTGTCCGATGTGCTGCTGGCGCTGATCGATCCGCGCATTCGGATGGAGAGCTAGGTGTCGGCCGCGGCGCCCGTGCCCGCGGAAGGCGCGGTCGTAGAGGATCGCATTGCGGTTGCCTCCAACTGGAAGCTGGTGTGGTGGCGGTTCCGCCGCCACCGGCTGGCGCTGGTCAGCGCGGTGGTGCTGGCGATGATGTACATGGTGGTGCTGGCGCCGGATTTCTTCTCCACCCAGAACCCCGAGGCCACCGATGCCCGCCAGGCGTTCATTCCGGTGCAGGGCATCCGGCTGTTCAATGACGGCAAGCTATCCCCCTGGGTGCCCGCCATTGTCGGCAAGCGCCATCCGGTCACGCTGCGCATGGAATGGAGCGTCGATCCGAACAAGCGCGTGCCGGTCAGCTTCTTTGGCCGCGGCCACACCTGGCGCTTCCTCGGGCTGTTCGAGACCAACGTGCATTTCCTGACCTCGGACGATCCTCGGCAGCGCATCTTCCTGTTGGGCTCGGACCGGCTGGGGCGGGACCAGTGGTCGCGTATCATGCATGGCACCCAGACCTCGATGACGGTGGGGCTAGTGGCGGTGGCGCTGTCGACCATCCTGGGCGTGGTGCTGGGCGGGCTGTCCGGCTATGTCGGCGGCAAGACCGACAGCGTGATCCAGCGGCTGATCGAACTGCTGCAATCGGTGCCGACAATTCCGATCTGGCTGGCGCTGGCCGCCGCCTTGCCGCGCGACTGGACGCCGATCCAGGTGTTCTTTGCCATCACCGTGATCCTGTCGCTGATCGGCTGGACCACGCTGGGGCGCGAGGTGCGCGGGCGGTTCCTGGCACTTCGCGAAGAGGATTTCGTGCTGGCGGCGCGGCTGGCCGGGTGTTCGCGGATGCGGATTATCCTGCGCCATATGGTGCCGACCTTCTCCAGCCATATCATCGCCACGGCCTCGCTGGCGATTCCGGTGATGATTATCAACGAGACCTCGCTGTCGTTCCTGGGGCTCGGCATCCGCCCGCCGGCGATCTCCTGGGGCGTGCTGTTGCAGGAGGCGCAGAATATCCAGTCCCTGGCGCTGGCGCCGTGGCTGTTGATTCCTGGTCTTGTCGTGATCCTGGCCGTGCTGGCCTTCAACCTTGTCGGCGATGGTCTGCGCGATGCCTCCGATCCCTATAGCAACTGAGCCCCCCCTGCTGAGCGTGCGGGATCTGCGCGTCACCTTCGGGCTGGACGAGGGGGTGGTGCGCGCGGTCGACGGCACCAGCTTTGACGTCCGGCCCGGCGAGGTGGTGGGTATTGTCGGCGAGAGCGGCTGCGGCAAGAGCGTGACCATGCGGGCGATCCTGCAACTGGTCGATCGGCCGGGCCGGATTGCCTCGGGCACCATTCTCTACCGCGATCGCAATGGCGCCGAGATCAATCTCACCACCCTGTCGCCGCGCGGCCCGGAGATGCGGGCGATACGCGGGGCGGAGATCGCGCTGATCCCGCAAGAGCCGATGGCCGCGTTCAGCCCGGTGCACACCGTCGGCGCACAGATCATCGAGGCGATCATGCTGCATGCCGGGCAGTCCGGACGCCGCGTCAGCAAGGCCGAGGCCCGCGAGATCACCCTCGGACTGTTCCGCGATGTCGGCATCTCGATCCCGGAACAAAGGATCGACTCGTATTCCTGGCAACTCTCCGGCGGGCTGCGCCAGCGCGCGATGATCGCCATGGCGCTGTCGTGCCAACCGCGGCTGCTGATCGCTGACGAGCCGACCACTGCGATCGACGTCACCACCCAGGCCCAGGTGCTGGAACTGCTGCGCGAACTCCGGCGCAAATACAACACCGCCATCATCTTCATCACCCACGACCTCGGCGTGATCGCTCAGATGACCAGCTACGTCGTGGTGATGTATCTCGGACGGGTCATGGAACAGGGGCCGGTGGACCAGATCTTCCATGCGCCGAAGCATCCGTACACGCGGGCATTGCTGCGCTCGATCCCCAGCCTTTATGGCGAAACCCGCACCGCGCTGCCGGTGATCTCGGGCTCGCTGCCGCATCCGTTCAACCGGCCGACCGGCTGTCCGTTCCACCCGCGCTGCCCGGAGGCGATGGCCCGCTGTGCGGTGGCCCAGCCGGCGCTGCTGCCGGTAGCGGAGAACCAGGCCGCAGCCTGCTTCCTGCACCACGAGGAGGCGGAGGCGTGAGCACGGCACCGCTGCTGGAAGTCCGCGCACTCCAGAAATTTTTCCCGATCGTCAAAGGCTTCCTGCAACGCGAGGTCGGCCAGGTACGCGCGGTGGACGGCGTGGATTTCACAGTGCAGGAAGGGGAGACTCTCGGCCTGGTCGGGGAATCCGGCTGCGGCAAGACCACCGCCTCGCGCTGCATCCTGCGCGCCATCGATCCCACCGCCGGCCAGGTGTTGTACCGAACGCGCAACGGTGACGTCGTCGACCTCGCCCCGATGCCGCAGCGCGAGCTGGCGCCTTTCCGGGCCGAGATCCAGATGATCTTCCAGGACCCGTTCGGCTCGTTGAACCCGCGCATGACGCTGCTGGACAATGTCGGCGAGCCGCTGCTGGTCGGCGGCATGCGCAACCGGCGCGAGCGGGCGGACCGGGTGGCGGAGCTGCTCCAGCTCGTCGGACTGCGGCCGGAGTTCATGCACCGCTTCCCGCACGCCTTCTCTGGCGGGCAGCGCCAGCGCATCGGCATCGCCCGCGCGTTGTCCACCAACCCGCGCCTGGTGGTGGCCGACGAGCCGGTCTCCGCACTGGATGTCTCGGTCCAGGCCCAGGTGCTCAACCTGTTGCTGGAACTGCAAGACCGGCTGCAGCTGACCTTCCTGTTCGTGGCACACGACCTCAGCGTGGTGCGCCACATCTCCGACCGTGTGGCGGTGATGTATGTTGGCCAGCTGGTCGAGATCGCCCCAACGGCCGCGCTATTCTCCCGCCCGCGCCACCCCTATACGGCCGCCCTGATGCGCGCCGTGCCGGTGCCGGACCCGCGCGTGCCGCCCGGCGACGGCGCGCTGCGCGGCGAAGTGCCAAGCCCGGCCAACCCGCCCAGCGGCTGTTACTTCCATCCCCGCTGCCGATTTGCCCAGGCGAAATGCGCTACCGAGGCGCCACCACTGCGCGAGGTCACGCCGGGGCATATGGCGCGATGCCATTTCGCCGATGAACTCACGCTGGCGGGTGCTTGAATTAGAAGTCTTCTATTTTCTAACGAAAGCGGAGGTGGATTCAAATTGCGGCGCTGCTGAGGTTGATGGAGAGGGAGCGGCGGACTGGGACGGGCGATCCCATTCATCGGAATTGTGCTTCTCCCTATCTCCTGGACAACCGCGATATTGCAAGGGAGTTACCGCTGCAGATCGACGGGTTGCCGCATGATGGCCACAAGCCTCAGGCGCCTCGGCGGTATGAGATCGTCGAGCCGTCGCTGCCGATACTGCGGATCGCCGCTAAGGTGTTCGCTTCGTCGTACCAGTCATCCAGGACTACGTCCCCGCTCACCGAATAACGGCGGGCACGGATGGCACGGCCGTCTGCAAGAGCGACGGATTCTTCCCCGCGCGGGCGCACCTGGGCTAGCACCTGGTCCCCTGTCTGAGGATTGAAAAGGGGGGTGGACATGCAGAGGTAGTTCCAGTGAGTAAGTGGAATCGTTGTCAACGGCATCATCGTAAGCGTGCCGCTACCCGTGCGCACCGCAATGCCGTCCGCCGTTCGTTCGGCTCGCACGCTGTGGTTTGTGCCATCATCATTGGTCGTGCTTTCCATGCGCACGAATTTTCCGTCGCGCCATTCCTCCCGTACTGAGTGGGTGTACCGATAAAGAGTGATCGGGCCGAAGGCGACGACAATCCGCACGTCGATCGCCGCACGAAGGGCCTCACCGTCGCGTGTCAGGTCGATCACGTGCTGGCCGATCATGCTGTCGTTGCGGAAGACGTCGAAGCGCAGTCGCCCAGGCGATATCGGCGTGACAGCCGCAGTGGCGGCAACCAATGGCGTTGCAGCGGCGATCAGGGCGCCACTTCGCTTGATCAATCGCCGGCGTGTCAGCGGGCAATTCACACCTTGGTCTCCCCGGGTCGGCGGATCCGATACAGGCCGACATCGATGGCACCGGCCCGAAACCCGGCCTGGCAATAGGCGAAGTAGTATTCCCATTTCCGCTTGAACGCGGTGTCGAAGCCCAGCCGCTGCAGGCCTGGCCAGGCCTGCTGGAAGCGGCGGTTCCATTCCGCCAGCGTCCGCGCGTAGCTGTCGCCGAAGCAGCGCACGTCCTCCAGTACCAGTCCAGCGGCGCCGACATGGGCGCGAAACACGCTGTCGGATGGCAGCATGCCGCCGGGGAAGATATGGCGCTGGATGAAGTCGGCACCGCGTTCATAGGCCACGTAGCGATCTTCCGCCATCAGGATGACCTGCAACACGGCACGTCCCCCGGGGCGCAACCGGTCGTGGATGGTGGCGAAGTATTCGGCCCAGTAGTCACGCCCCACCGCCTCCAGCATCTCGATGGAAACGATGCGGTCATACTGTCCCGCGCTGTCGCGGTAGTCCTGCAAACGCCGTTCCACCGTGCCGGGACCACCGCGATCCTCCAGCCGGTCGGTAGCGTAGCGCAATTGTGCGGGAGACAGCGTCAAACCCACCACGCCGCAGCCATGCTCGCGCGCCAGCCGCGCCGCCAGCCCGCCCCAACCGCAACCGATCTCCAGCACGCTTTCCCCGCCCGAGAGGCCCAGAGCGTCGATTACCATGGTCTGCTTGGCGACCTGTGCCTCCTCCAACCCTTGTGCCGGATGGGTGTAGAGTGCCGACGAGTAACTCATGCCGACGTCCAGCCAGGCCGCATAGAACTCGTTGCCCAGGTCATAGTGTGCGGGGATGTTGCGCCGGCTGCCGGCACGGCTGTTGCGGCGAAGTGCATGCCGCACACGGTTCGCCCAGCGCGCCACGGACAAGCCGTTGAGCGAGCCATACATGGATTCATGGTTGCGCGCCGCCAGTTCGATCAGCGCCGTCAGGTCCGGCGTGGACCAATCCCCCGCCATGTAGGATTCCGCAAAGCCGATATCTCCTCCCGTCAGCAGCTGGCGGATCGCCTGCCAGCGATGCAGCACCAGCACGGCGCTTGGGCCGGGGTGCGGACCTTCGCGGTGGATCACCTCGCCGCCCGGGGTGTGGATCAGGAGCTGACCATGCTCCACCTGGCGCGCCAGCCGCTCCAGGAAGCGGCGGGTCAGCGACAGGCGGACGCGGGAGGCACGCACGCTGCTCGGCGACAGGGAATTTGCGGGCTGCATCATGCCGGGTGCACCTCCGGTGGCGTTGCGGGCGAAACAATGCTGACGGCATGGGCCGGCGGCGTTGGCTTGCCGTGGAAGCGCATGCCCTTGTGCCACAGCCGAAACGCTTCCCAATGAATGCCGAGGATCACCTTCGCGGTCAGCAACGGCGTGCGCAGAAAGGCGCCTAGCAGCGCCGCGTCCGTCAGGTCCCGCCGCTCTGCCGCCAGCGCGGCGACGATGATGGGACCATCCGCGTCAACGCCGCGGATCGTGACGTTCAGTGCCGCGTCCGGCGCGCGGATGCGGAATTCGTAGCGCATGCCCATCGCCATGAATGGCGAGACATGAAACGCCTTGTCGCAACCTTGGCGGATGGCGGCAGGGTCGTCGGAGGAGGTGACGGGAATCAGATATGTGTGGCGCTCGCCGAAGGTGTTGTGGACCTGATGGAGCAGCGCCAGCAGCCGGCCGTCGCGATGGTAGCAAAAGTAGACGCTTAGCGGATTGAAGCCGTACCCCAAAACGCGTGGCATCGCCAACAGGCGGATCGCGCCATCTTCCAGGCTTATCCCGGCGATGGCCAGATGCCCTTCCACCCAGTCGCGCAGTGGGGCACCCGAACCATCGGCGTGGTCGCGCTCATCAAAGCCGAACAGATTGAAGCGCCGGTGCGAGAAAAGGCGCAGCCTCGCGGCCAGCGAGGGGATCTCGTCGAGGTCCAGCAAAAGGGAGAAGATGCGATAGCGCAGCCGGTGCGGCTTCGGGCGCAACCGTTGATGTGCCACCGTACCGACATAGAGGGCCGAAAAAATGCTCACGGGATTGCCGCCAACGCCACGTCGGGCTTCCGGTCCGAGGCCAGATGGATACGGCCCGATTCCGCCGTCACCTCCCAGGGTCGCCGCACGCCGCCCAGTTGCTCCGCCACTGCCAGCCCCGCCTGCAAACCGTCTTCGTGAAACCCAGCCCCGAAATATGCGCCACAGAACCAGACCCCGCCTATCCCCTGCAAGCTCCAGAGATGGCGTTGGGCGCGAAGCGCGGCGGCATCGAAGACCGGATGTTCATAGGACTCGCTTCGCAGCAGTTTGCCTGGGCGCGGCGCTTGCGGCGGGTTCAGGGTGACGAAATAATCGGTCTGACCCGGCAAGCCTTGCAGTCGGTTCATCCAGTAGGTGATGCAAGGCGGCATGGTCTCCGCGTCCGAGCGCCCGAGATAGTTCCAACTGGCCCAAACCGCGCGCCGGTGCGGCATCAGCGCCTTGTCCGTATGCAGCACGGCGACATTGCGGCTGTAGCGGAACGCGCCCAGCAAATCGCGCTCGCGCGGCGCCGCATCCACCCCTAGCAGCGAAAGCGCCTGGTCAGCATGACAGGCCAGCACGACATCGTCGTACACATGCGCGCCACTCCCGCTGCGCACCCGCACGCCCTCTTCCAGCCGTTCCACCGCCAGCACGGGGCGCCCGGTGCGGATGCGGCTGGCGAAGCCTTCGGTCAGCTTCGCCACGTATTCGCAGCTGCCACCGGTCACGGTCCGCCACGCCGGACGATTGGCGACCTTCAACAGGCCATGGTTGTCGCAAAAACGGATGAATGCGGCAGCTGGATGCAGCCGTGCATCCGCGGCCGGACAAGACCAGATTGCCGCGGACATCGGCAGTAGATGATCTTCCTGCAATGCCACGCCATAGCCGCCTTCACGCAGATACTCGTCGAGGCTACCCAGGTCCTGTTCCAGCCGCGCCAAGTCCCGCGGCGCGGCGCGGTAGAAGCGCAGCAGGTCGCGCAGCATGCCCCAAAAGCGCGCGCGCAGCAGGTTGCGCGGCTGGGCGAACAGCCCGCGCAGATCGGTGCCGGCATACTCCAGCCGGCCCGCATCGATCGAGACGGCGAAGGACATGCTCGACTCCTGCGTCGCCACGCCGAGGTGGCGAAACAGCGCCGTGAGGTTCGGGTAGGTGAGTTCGTTATAGACGATGAATCCGGTATCGACCGGCAGCAACCCGCACGGCGTTGCCACCGAGACCGTGTTGCTATGCCCACCCACCCGGTCCGCGGCTTCATACACGGTCACCCGGTGCCGCTCGGACAAGAGCCACGCGCAGGCGAGGCCGGCGATCCCGGTGCCGACCACGGCAATATCGCGCGGCGCCTGCTTCTTGTCCGTCCCGATGTTGCCCATGCCTGTCCTGCCGCTCATGCCGGAACCCTGTCCCATTGCCGCATGGGGTGGTCGTCAGCGTTGCACTCTCCATCTCTACGTAGCGAGTACGAGAGCGGATCACTGGTCGTTGACCGCGCCGCCATGTGATCCAACGCACAGCCCGCCACGTAACAGGAGCAAATGCATGTACTTCCCGATCACGCGACCAGAGCCCGGACGAAATGGATGAAAGCAGATGGCCAAGCTGCCCGCATGACCGGCGATGCCGTCCCCGGCATACCGTCCGACGACACTGCGCTGTTGCTGGCCGTCGCCACGAGGCAGGACAGACAGGCTTTTGCGGCGCTGTTTGCCCGATTCGCGCCGCGGTTGAAATCCTGGTTCATGCGCGCCGGTACGCCGGCGGACCGGGCGGAGGACCTGGCGCAGGAAACAATGCTCGCGGTCTGGCGTCGGGCCGACAGCTTCGATCCCGCCCTGGCCGGTGTGGCGACCTGGATTTTCACCATCGCCCGCAACCAGCGTATCGACGCGTTTCGTCGCCTTGCCCGCGCCGCGCCGGATGCCGATGACCCGTCGATGGCACCGGCAGAGCCCGTGTCGCCAGACGCTGCCTTCGACGCAATACAGGATGAGGCGAGGCTGCGCGACGCCCTCGCCGCCCTGCCTACGGAACAGGCGGCGGTGGTTCGCTTAGCCTTCTTCGAGCACCGCCCGCATGTGGAAATCGAGCGCGCGCTGGGCATTCCCCTCGGCACCGTGAAGTCCCGCCTGCGCCTGGCCATGGCCGCCCTGCGTGCCCGATTGGCAGAACCCCAGCCCGAGGGACGCCTGCGATGACCCGAAGCCCGGCCCATCACCCCGCCGGCGACACGCTGCTGTGCCATGCTGCTGGCCGACTTTCCGCCGGGGCGGCCCTGGTCGTGGCCACCCATCTGGCCGGCTGCGCGCAATGCCGCGACGCGATCCGGCTGGGTGAAGCTATCGGCGGCGTGCTTTTGGCCGATTGCCCGCCTGCCACCATGGCAGCCGACGCGCTCGACCGCACTCTGGCCCGGCTGGGAGACCCGGCCTCCCGTCCTCGCCCCGAGGCTGATGCGTCGGAGCTTTCTCCTGGCGTGCCCATGCCTGCGCCGTTGCGCGACGCGGTGCGCCGCCCATGGCGCTGGGTGGCGCCGGGCATCAGCCGCATCACACTGGATCTCAACGGAGCCGCCCCCGGCGAACGCGCTTATCTCTTGCGCGTCACGCCCGGCAGCGCCCTACCGGGCCACGGCCATCGCGGGGCGGAGATCACTTGCGTCCTCTCCGGTCATTTCCACGATTCGGGCTGGCGCTATGGCGCCGGCGACGTGGCCGAGATGGATGCCGGACAGGATCACGAGCCAATCGCCGAACCCGGCGAGGCCTGCATCTGCCTGATCGCAACCCAGGGCCGGCTGCGCATGCACGGCCTGATGGCCCGCCTGCTGCAACCGCTCGTGGGCGTATGATGACCGCACTGATCCTCGCCGTCGCCGGGGTTTTGGCCGCCGGTATGGTGCTGGGCTG
The DNA here is from genome assembly GCA_945869965.1 of Asaia bogorensis. Classification (GTDB taxonomy): domain Bacteria; phylum Pseudomonadota; class Alphaproteobacteria; order Acetobacterales; family Acetobacteraceae; genus CAMDGX01. The sequence continues at coordinate 8,789 of CAMBRC010000061.1, read as the reverse complement.
GATCTGGCAGCAGCGGGTCGGCAATGCCGGCTGGGTCGACGTGTTCTGGACCTTCGCCACCGGTACTGCCGCGGTGTTCGGCGCCCTGTGGCCGTTGACCGGCGATACCGCGCAGGCCGTCCGGCAAGTCCTGGTGGCGGCCCTGGCAGTGCTCTGGGCGTTGCGTCTCGGTTTGTATCTTCGAAGCCGGGTTCGGACTCGGCCGGAGGATGCGCGCTATGCCGGCTTCCGGCGGGACTGGGGCACGCGTTTCCAGGCGCGTCTGTTCTGGTTCCTGCAGATCCAAGCGCTGGCCGCGCTGCTTCTCGCCGTTGCCATTTTGCTCGCGGCCAGGATCCCGGCGCCGTTTCCTCGCCTTGCCGATTACATCGCTTTGGCGCTGATCGCCATGGCAATCCTGGGAGCGGCCATCGCCGATCGCCAGCTTGCCAGCTTCATCGCCGATCCCGCCAATGCCGGACGGGTTTGCGATCGTGGCCTGTGGAGTTGGTCGCGCCACCCGAACTATTTTTTTGAGTTCATCGGCTGGTGCGCCTGGCCGGTCTTCGCCTTCGATCCCGCCTGGCCAGCAGGCTGGTTCGCCCTGGCCGCACCGGCGATGATGTACTGGCTGCTGGTCCACGTCTCCGGCATCCCGCCGCTGGAGCGGGTCATGCTTGCTTCCCGGGGCGCTGCCTACGCGGCCTACCAGGCGCGCACCAGCGCCTTCTTCCCCATGCCGCCCCGTCGAATGCCGCCCCCTTCCGGACCGCCACATCAGGAGTTTCGCGCATGAGCGTGATCACGGCAGCAACTGGTTTGATCGAGCGCTTGCCGTTCCCCGACGCCGTGACCCGCTTCGGCATCGCCCACCTGGTCGGTCGTACGCATCGGCGGATGGCAATGGCGCCTAGCGATATCAACACCGCGTTCGCGGCCGCCATGACTGCACATCCGATCGCCGAACACACTGCGGACGCCAACGCGCAGCATTACGAGCTGCCGGAGGCGTTCTTCGGCCTCGTCCTCGGCCCGCATCGCAAGTATTCCAGCTGCCTGTATCGCACCACTCAGGACACACTGGCCCAGGCCGAGGCCAACGCGCTGCTGGAAACCTGCGCGCATGCCGATGTGCAGGACGGCCAGGACATCCTTGAGCTCGGCTGCGGCTGGGGTTCGCTGTCGCTTTGGATGGCGGAGAAATATCCGCATGCCCGCATCACCGCCGTCTCCAACTCCCATTCGCAGCGCCACTACATCCTGGCGACGGCACAGGCGCTCGGGCTTGCCAATCTGGATGTCGTCACCGCGGACATGAACGACTTCGAGACGACGGTGCGCTTCGATCGCGTCGTCTCGGTGGAGATGTTCGAGCACATGGCGAACTGGAACGCGCTGCTGGCCCGCGTGCGCCGCTGGCTGCGAGCGGATGGACGGCTGTTCCTGCATGTCTTCACCCATATCGCCGCGCCGTATCGCTTCGATGCCACCGACCCGGCGGATTGGATCGCACGGCATTTCTTCACCGGCGGAATCATGCCAAGCCACAATCTCATCCGCAGCTTCCCCCAAGAGTTCAGCCTGGAGCAGGATTGGCGCTGGGATGGCCGCCACTACCAGCGCACGGCGCGCGACTGGCTGGCGAATTTCGACGCCAACGAACAGCGCATCATTACCCTGCTGCAAGGCGTCTATGGCGCGGAGGCCGGGCTTTGGCATCGCCGCTGGCGCCTGTTCTTCCTGGCGGTGGAAGGTCTGTTCGGCCACGCCGACGGTGCCGCCTGGGGTGTATCCCACTACCGCCTAGCGCCCACGGCGTGATTATGCGCTTGCTTGCCGTGCTGCGCCGTTATGTGGCGGCGCAGGACCCGCTTGTCGCCACCACCAACATGATCGCCATGGTGTTGGCTTGGAACACGCCGTTCTATCCGCTCTATGTGCTGGGCTCAGGCGGAGCATCAATGGCACCGGCAGCCTGGTTCACGGCGCTTGCCTTCCCGGTGTATCTAGCGGTCCCGGCAGTCACGCGCCGCCACCCCCTGGCCGGTCGCATCATGCTGGTCGCCACAGCCATCGCCAATACGGTCTATTGCACATGGCTGCTGGGGGAGGCATCCGGCACGCAACTCTTCCTGGTTCCCTGCATCGCCCTGGCCCTGTTGCTGTTCCGCCGGACGGAGGCAACGCCGCTGGTCACGTTCATCTGCGCGCCCGTCCTCACCGGATTGGCGTTGAACGGACGCTACCCAGCCTCGGCCGTCAGCTGCATGGGGGATGCCTGCTCCGGCTTGTTTTGGCTGAACGTCATCAGCGTGGTCTGCCTGTTCGGCTTCTTCGGCCTGCTGGTGCTGCGCCGTCTGATCACCTCGGCAAAGCCGCTCAACTGATACGCCGGCGATAAAGCCGGCTTGTCGAACGACGCCGCGCCCCATGCCCGGCTCCGCGGCGCGCAACTGGCGCTGAAGGTCGATGCGCAGCGCATAGCCCTCGATGAGGACAAGGGTCGGCTGCTCGATACCGCGAGGCTGTCCCGCGCTGCCGTAGCAAATTCCCTCACCGCCACTCTCAAGCGGTTTCTAGACGCAGCGGACGCAAGATGCGAAGCTTGAAGGAAGCGCGGCGCAGATCGCGGAGACGCCGGACAAGATTGAGGGAGAACATCGTGACCACACCACGCTTCAGCCTAACTCGCCGCGGCTTGGTCCGCGCGGGGACTGGATCGCTGTTCATTCCGTTCTCGCTGGCATCCGGCCGCGCGCCGGCGTAAGGCGGCAGGAAGCCGTTCGACGGGGTCACCCTCAATGTCTCGTGCTGGAGCGCCACCTACCCGACGCTGCTGGCGCAGTACCTGCCGGAATTCACCGAGCGGACCGGCATCAAGGTCAACTACGACACGCCGGGTTTCCCGGTCTACAACCAGCGCGCCGACCTCGAGCTATCCACCAAGGGCAGCGGCTACGACGTGCTCAACGTCACCTTCATCTTCAGCAGCCGCTGGATCGGCGCCGGCTGGCTGACGCCGCTGGACGGCTACCTGAACGACGTCAACAAGACACCGGCCGATTGGGGTGTCGCCGACCTCCTGCCCGGCTCGGTGCAGCCGATGCGCAGCAAGACCGGGGCAATCTTCGGCATTCCATGGATCTCCGACGTACTGATGGCGGCATCCAGCCGCTTCGACCTGCTGAAGGCCGAGGGTCTCAGCATGCCCGACAGCTTCGACGAGCTCGACCGGGCCATGGCGCTGATCAACAAGAAGGACAATGTCGCCGCCTATGTGATCGAGAACCATTGGGGCTGGACCTTCATTCCCTTCCTCCAGGGCTTCGGCGGCACCATCTTCCGCAATGCGCCGGACGATCTGATGCCGACGCTGGACACGCCCGAGGTGGCACAAGCCGCCGAGTTCTTCGCCAAGCTGGTCAATTCCTACGGACCGCAGGCCGCCGCCGGCTACACTTATGACCAGGTCAACGAATCGATGCGGGCTGGCAGGACCAACTACTCGCCGATGAACCACGCCTTCGCCGCGCTGCTCGGCGCCGACGGCAGCAAGGTCACGGCGACGTCGAATTTCTCGATTATCCCCAAGGGCCCCAAAGGCCGCTTCCCCGGCGTCGCCTCGCATGGTTGGGGCATTCCGCTCGGCGCGAAGAACAAGGACGCCTCGTGGGAATTCATCAAGTGGTCGATGTCCAAGGAGCTGGTCGGCCGCATGGTGGACCAGCACGGCCTGGGCTCGGTCACCCGGACCTCGCTGCTCAACTCGCGGGCCTACAAGTCGCGGATGATCATCAACGGTGTCGACACCGGCAAGATGTTCCTCGATTCCATCGCGCTGTCCGAACAGGGCCACATGAAGTACCGCACCGTCCACGTCTATCCGCAGGTCAACGCACAGATCAACCAGGCCGTCAGCCGCGTCGTCTCCGGCCAGATGAAGGCCCGCGAGTCCTTCGCCCTGGCGCAAACCAACGCCATCGCCGACCTCAAGCGCGCGGGGGTGCGGCTATAATCCGCAAGACGGCAACGGACCAGCGCCGAATGCGGCGATGACCGGCTGGGCCACCGAACGCCGGCACGCGTTCCGCCTGGGCCTCGCACCGGCATTGCTGGTGCTGGCGCTTATCACCGTCGCGCCGGCGATCTACTTGGTGCTGACCTCGCTGACGCCGCTCAACCTCACCCTGCCGGACTCCGCCTGGGATTTCAGCACCCCGCTCGGCAACTACATCGACCTGTTCGAGGACCCGCGCTTCTCCCGCTCGGCCTGGGTGCAGGTGAAGCTGTCGGTGGCGACCGTCATCGCGCAACTTCTGATCGGCCTCGGCGTGGCGCTGCTGCTCAATGGCGGGGGACGCATCCGCCAGTTCGCCCGCTCCGGCTTCCTCATCCCCATGGTCCTGCCGCCAATCGTCGTCGGCATCCTGTGGCGAGTGATGTATGCCGTGGACATCAGCCCGTTCCACCGGCTGATGGAATACATCGGCCTGCCGGTGCCCTCGCTGATCACCAGCCCCGACCTCGCGCTCACCGCCATCGTCATCGCCGAGACCTGGGAGTGGTTCCCGTTCACCATGCTGATGGTGCTGGCGGCGCTACAGATGGTGCCCAATGCCCCCATCGAGGCGGCGCGCATCGACGGCGCCAATGACTGGCAGATGTTCCGCTATGTCACCTTTCCCTACATCCAGCAGACCCTGGTGGTGGCTGCCATCTTCCGCCTGATCGATAGCATCAAGGCCTTCCCGCTGATCTTCGTGCTGACCGATGGCGGACCGGGCGATGTCACCGAGGTCACCAACTACTACGCCTACCGCCAGGCCTTCACCTTCTCGCTGTGGGGCTACGGCAGCGCGATCGCCACGCTGATGGTGGCGAGCATCTTCGTCCTGAGCTGGGTCATTGATCGCCTGACCGGCACCGCCTCGGCGGAGGCGCGCTAACATGGCCCCCCGCAGCCGCATCAGCTGGTTCACCCGCCACCGCAGCCGGATCGGCGACGCGGCCACCATCGTCCTGCTGCTGCTGGTGCTGTTCCCGTTCGCCTGGCTGGTGCAAATGTCGTTCCGCCCGAACGCCGACATCTTCGGCTACGACCTGCGCTTCAACCCCACCCTGGCGCATTACAAGGCGCTCTGGACCGGCGCGTTCCCTGCCTCGTTCGTGAACAGCATGATCACCTCGGTGGCCTCCACCGCGCTCGCCCTGGCCATCGGCGTGCCCGCCTCGTACGCCCTCTCGCGCGCCGGCTTCAAGGCCTCGCGCGGCATCGCCCTGTGGATCCTGGCCACCCGCATGGCGCCGCCGATCGCCTTCACCATCCCCTTCTTCCTCGCCTACCGCTTCCTCGGCCTGTCCGACACCCTGCTCGGGCTGATCATCGTCTATCTCACCTTCAACCTCGCCTTGGTGATCTGGATGATGCAGCCCTATTTCGACAGCGTGCCGCGCGAGCTGGAAGAAGCCGCCTGGATCGACGGCTGCGGCGTCTGGCAGGCGTTCCGCCGCGTCACCCTGCCACTTTCCGCCCCGGGCCTGGCCGCCACCGCGGTGATCTGCTTCATCCTGTCCTGGAACGATTTCTTCTACGCCCTAGTGCTGACCCGCACCAACGCCTCCACCGCGCCGGTCGCCATCGTCAACTTCATTCAATACACCGGCTGGGAATGGGGCCGCATCGCCGCCGCCGGAACGCTGGTGATGCTGCCGGTGGTGCTGTTCTCGATCCTCGTGCGCAACTACCTCGTGCGCGGGCTCGCGGCTGGGGGGGTCAAGGAGTGATAGCAAGGCTGGGCTTCGCCCAGACCCACCAGGGGGCCAAGCCCCCTGGACCCTTATCCATAAGGTCCAGGGGCTTGGCCCCTGGTGGGGTCTGGGGCAAAGCCCCAGCCTTGCCTGACGTCATCGATCAAGCATTATCATAGCGCAATGAACGATCCCGCCACCGACTACGACTACATCATCATCGGCGCAGGCTCCGCCGGCAGCGCCATCACCGCGCGGCTCAGCCAGAGCGGCCGCCACCGCGTGCTGCTGCTGGAGGCTGGCGAGGACGACCAGTGGCTTTGGCTCCGCGTCCCGCTCGGCGCCGGCTATGTCCTGCTGTCCGAACGCAGCCTGTGGCGCTTCCAGACCGAGCCGCAGGCCGCGATGAACGGCCGCCGCATGTTCTGGCCGCGCGGTCGCGTCATGGGCGGCTCGTCCAGCGTCAACGGAATGATCTGGGTCCGCGGCGAACCCGCCGAATACGACAATTGGCGTGACGGCGGCTGCGACGGCTGGGGCTACGGCGATGTCCTGCCCTATCTCAAACGCATCGAATCCTACGCCGCCGGCGGCGCCACCCGCGGCCACGACGGGCCAGTCCATATCAGCGACGCCGGCCCGGAAACCCTGGGCGATGCCTTCCACGCGGCCTGCATCCAGGCCGGCATCCCCGCCACCGCCGACTACAACGCCACGCAATATGAAGGCGTCGGCCATCTGCAATTCAACACCCGGCGAGGCCTGCGCATGGGCGGCCGCGAGGCCTACCTCAACCCCGCCAAAGGCCGCGCCAACCTGGTCATCCGCGGCGGTGCCCGCGTCGGGCGCATCATCATCGAGAACGGCCGCGCCACCGGCGTCGAATTCACCGCCCAAGGCCAGCGCCACATCGCCCGCGCCCGCCGCGAGGTCGTGCTCTGCGCAGGCGCCGTGCAAAGCCCGCAACTGCTCGAACTCTCCGGCATCGGCCAACGGGAGCGCCTCGCCGAACTCGGCATCGCCTGTGCCGCCCACCTGCCCGGCGTCGGCGAGAATTGCCGCGACCACCTGCACACCCGCGTCTCGTTCGAATGCACCCGCCCGATCACCCTGAACGACATCATGGGCAATCCGCTGCGCCAGGCCTGGATGGGCCTGCAATACCTGACGCGCCACCAGGGCCACATGGCAGTCTGCACCGCCACGGTCCACGCCCTGGCCAAGACCGACCCGGCGCTGGACCGCCCGGACGTCAAGATCCAGATGCACAACCTCTCGGCGGAAGACCCGCGCCACCCCAACAAGCTGGTGCTCGACAAATTCCCCGGCTTCGGCGTCGGCACCTTCGCCCTGCGCCCGCACTCCACCGGTTCGGTCCACATCACCTCGGCCGACCCCGAGGCCCCGCCGGCCATCGCCGCCAACTACCTCGCCGACCCGCGCGACGCCCAGACCTCGATTGCCGCCCTGCGCCTCGCCCGCCGCATCGCCGCCCAGCCCGCACTCGCCGCCCTGATCGTGCGCGAGGTCCGCCCCGGCCCGGACGCCCAATCCGACGAAGCCCTGCTCGCCCACATCGCCAAACTCGGCGCCACCTCCTACCACCCGGTCGGCACCTGCAAGATGGGCCACGACGCCATGGCCGTGGTCGACACTGAACTGCGCGTGCGCGGCATTGCCGGCCTGCGCGTCGCCGACGCCTCGGTCATGCCCACCATGGTGTCCTCCAACACCAACGCCCCCTCGATGATGATCGGCGAGCGCTGCGCCGACTTCTTGCTGCGCGCCGCCGGCGACAACAGCCTGGCCGCCGGCCCCACCACATGAGCAACAGCATCGCCGTCGTCATGCTCGGCTGCGGCAACTTCGCCCGCCGCTACCACGTGCCAACCCTGCTGGCCGACCAAGCCGTCACCCTCGCCGCGATCTTCGACCCGCTGCCAAATGCCGCGGTCACCGCCCTGGCGACCCAAACCGGCGCGAAACTGATCGATCAGATCGAAGCACTCCCCCGCCCGGCCGGCCGCACCATGGCCATCGTCACCACCCCCCATGCGCTGCATGCAAGCCACGTCGCCTTCGCGCTCGACCAGGGCTGGGCCGTGCTCTGCGACAAGCCCTTCGTCCTCGCGGCGTCCGAGGCCACCGCGCTCGCCGACCGCGCCGAAGCGCTCGGCCGTACCAATGCCGTGGCCTTCAACCGCCGCCTCGATCCCGGCTGCTTGCGCGCCCGCGCGATCATTCGCGCCGGCGGCATCGGCGCCCCCCGCTATGTCGAGACAACCCAGCTCGGCTATGAGCGCGAGGGCTGGTTCCTGCGGCCAGAACTCGGCGGCGGCGGCCCGTTCACCGGGCGCGCCACCCACATGGCCGACATCGTCCCCTGGCTACTCGACCGCGCGCCAACCCGCCTGTGCGCCCGGCTGCGTGGCGGCTCGGCGACGCGCGTCGACCACGGCGGCTTCATCGACTTGCTGTTCGGCGACCTCGAATGCCGCATGACCTGCATCGAGGAGGGCTGGCACATGTGGGACGAAATCCGCATCTTCGGCGAGGACGGCATGATCGAGCTGCGCCGCCCGATGACCCTGCCGATCGGCTGGACCCTGAGTGTGCAAACCCGTCGCGGCGCGGCCGACGAAACCCTGGCCGCCGACCCCACCCCCGGCGACGCCACAAGCGACTTCCTCGCCGCCCTGCGCCACGGCACACCGCCAGCCTGCACCTTCCGCGACGCCATCCTGTCAGCCGCCATCGTCGAGACCGCCTTCGCCTCGGCCCGCAGCGACGGCGGCTGGCTGACGCTGGCCTGATATCAACCTCTGAAGTTCTTGACCCATGAAGGCAGGCAAGGCTGGGCGCCGCCCAGACCCGCCAGGGGCCAAGCCCCTGGACCTTAATACTTAAGAAAATGAATGGGTTTCCAACGGCCTCAGAGATGGCTCGGTTGTTCGCTACAGCGTTTCGGTTCCGTTAGGTGGACCGCCTGCCGGTTGATACGCACGTTTTGCTGCTGCCGTGGTGGCGCGCAGGGCGGGCGTAGCCCAACCGGAGCGGCACCA